>NZ_CP007440.1:2352348-2659798 GCF_001579845.1 Rhodoplanes sp. Z2-YC6860 | reverse complement strand
TTTGCAACGGCAAGCTTTCGGACAAGCCCGGCAGCACCACCGGAGGCAAGGTCGCATGCGTGACGTTTTGAGCGGTGATGAGATCGGCCAACGCGTCACCGCTACGCTCCACAGATGGCAAGACGAGCGTAGCGCCTATGATGAGCGTCGTCGCAATTTCCGAAATCGCCGCATCGAAACTCGGCGATGCGAATTGCAGAAGACGAGTTTGCGAGGAAATCGCGAAGCGTTCGATCTGAGCTGCAGCAAGATTGGGAATGCCGGCATGCTCGACCACCACACCCTTCGGCGTTCCTGTCGAGCCCGAGGTGTAGATGACGTAGGCCGGGTGGCGCGGGTCGAGCGCGGTCGTTGGTGCCGTCGCGGGCTGCCTTGCGATCAGCGGCCAGTCGGCGTCGAGCCGCACCACGTGGCGGCCGGCGGCGGCAAGCTCCGGCAACTTCTCCAGCAGCGCCTGCTGCGTGATCAGCACCGGTGCTGCGGCGTCGGCCAGCATGAACGACAGCCGCTCGCGCGGATAGTTCGGATCGAGCGGCAGGTAGGCGCCGCCCGCCTTCAGGATGCCAAGCAGCCCCACCACCATCTCGGGCGAACGCTCCACGCACAGACCCACGACCGTCTCGGGTCCCACACCCAGGCTCTGCAGGTGCTGCGCCAGGCGGTTGGCGTGGTCATCCAGCGCCGCGTAGCTCAGCTCGCGGTCCTCGAACACCACCGCGGTCGCCTCCGGCGTGCGGGCGGCTTGTGCTGCGAACAGCGCCGGCAGCGTCGCCGGTGTGAGCGGCCGCGCCGTGGCGTTCCAGCCCTCCAGGATCGTCGCACGCTCGTCCGCGTCCAGGATCGACAGGCTGCCGATCGGACGCGATGCGTCCGTGACTGCAGCTTGCAGGAGACGGATCAGACGCTGGCCGATGCGCTCCACGGTCTCGCGCTCGAACAGGTCGGCCGCATACTCCAGCACGCCCTCGATGCCCGAGGCCTCGCCGTTCGGGCCCCGACGCTCGAGGAGCGCCACCGACAGGTCGAACTTCGCAGCCGTCGTTGCCACCGGCTGCGGGCGCGCCGTCAGGTTGGGCAGTTGCAGCGCCCCCGCCGCTCCGTCCTCGGTCTCGAACGCCAGCATCACCTGGAACAGCGGATGACGCGACAGCGACCGCTGCGGATTGAGCACCTCCACCAGCCGCTCGAACGGCACGTCCTGGTGCGCATAGGCCGACAGGTTGCCGCCCCGCACCCGACCGATCAGCTCCGTAAACGACGGGTTGCCCGACGTGTCGGTGCGCAGCACCAGCGTGTTGACGAAGAACCCGATCAGCTCGTCCAGCCCAGGATCGCTCCGCCCCGCGATCGGACTGCCCAGCGCGATGTCGGTGCCCGCCCCCAGCCGCGTCAGCAGCGCAGACAGACCCGCCTGCAGCACCATGAACAGGCTCGAACCCGTGCGCCGCGACAAGGCCACCAGCTGCCGGTGCAGATCGGCATCGAGCCGGATCGGAACATGCCCGCCGCGGTGGCTCGACACCGCGGGCCGCGCCCGATCCGTGGGAAGCTCGATCTGCTCGGGGAGGCCGGCTAGCGCCTCCTTCCAGTACGCGAGTTGCGCCCCGATCGCGCTGTCGGAGACGCCCTCCTCGCCCAGCACGTCGCGCTGCCACAGTGTGTAGTCCGCATACTGCACCGGCAATACCGGAAGCGCCGCCGGTGCGCCGCCCGCGAGCCGCGCCCGGTAGAACGCCCCGAGATCCCGCAGCAGAGGACGCAGCGACCAGCCGTCGCCCGCAATGTGATGCAGCACCAGCAGAAGAACATGCTCCGTGGCCTGCTGCGGCTCCGTCTCTGCGCTCTCATCAGTGCTGGCGCTCGCGATCGCAAACAGCTGCGCCCGCAGCGGCAGCTCATGCGCAAGATCGAAGCCCCGGCCCGCCGCTGTGCTCAGCGCCGATGCAAGCCCGGCTTCGGTGACACCGGTGATCTCAAGCCGAAGCTCGGCCACTGATGCTGCCAGCACCTCCTGCCGCGGCACCCACGAGCTCTCCGGGAACACCGTCCGCAGGCTCTCGTGACGAGTCACCAAGTCGTTCAATGCGCCCTGCAGCGCTGCATGGTCGAGCGAGCCAGACAGTCGCACCGCAACCGGGATCAGGTAGGTGCCGCTGCCCGATGCTGGGGCTTCGTCAAGCGAGCGGCCTTCCGTTCCACTCTCCAGCCGGTCCAGGAACCACAGCCGACGCTGCGCATACGACAGCGGCACTTCGGCAGGACGTGTGGCAGCCTGCAGCGGCGCCCGCAGCGCGGCGCTCTCCGTCGACAGCCGCCGTGCCAGCGCCCCCACGCTCGGCGCCTCGAACAGGCTCCGGATCGAGACCTCCACACCAAGGCTCGCACGAACCCGCCCGATCAGACGCATGGCGAGGAGCGAGTGTCCGCCCAGCGCGAAGAAGTCGTCGTCGAGCCCGACGCGCTCCACGCCCAGCACCTCGGCGAACAGCGCGCACAGCACCGCCTCCGCAGCCGTCCGCGGCGCACGGTGCTCACGGTCCGATGGGCCACGCTCCGGCGCCGGCAGCGCCCGGCGGTCGAGCTTGCCGTTCGGCGTCAGCGGCAACCGCTCCAGCACCACGAACCCCGACGGCACCATGTAGTCCGGCAGCGACCCAGCCAGCGCCGCGCGGAGTGCAGCCACGTCGATCGCGGCTCCCGCCTGCGGCACCACATAGCCGACGAGGCGTTGGTCGCTGCTGCCCTCATCCGACCGCGCCACCACGGCCGCCGCGGACACCGACGCCTGCCGGGTGAGCAGCGCCTCGATCTCGCCGGGCTCGATCCGGAAGCCGCGCAGCTTCACCTGCGCGTCCGCACGGCCCAGGAACTCCAGCACGCCGTCCGCTCGCCACCGTGCCAGGTCGCCGGTGCGGTACATCCGCGCGCCCGGCGCGCCATGCGGGTCCGCCACGAACCGCTCCGCCGTCAGGCCCTCGCGGTGCAGATATCCCCGCGCAAGGCCAACACCCGCGAGGTACAGCTCGCCGACCACACCCGCAGGTACAGGCTCGAGCGAAGCGTCGAGGACGTAAGCCCGCGTGTTCCAGATCGGTCGCCCGATCGGCACCTCGCGCGAGGCATCCCCCACGCACGACCACCGCGTCACGTCGATCGCGGCCTCGGTCGGACCGTACAGGTTCTCGAGCTCCACGTGCGGCAGCAGCCGCAGCACCTGATCCCGGAGCTCCGCAGACAGCGCCTCGCCGCTGCAGATCAAACGGCGCACAGAACCGCAGCGCGCAACCGCCGGGGGCACCGATGTGAGGTGCTCGACGAACGCAGACAGCATCGACGGCACGAAGTGCAGCGTCGTGATGCCCTGCTCCGCGATGCTCGCAATCAGCCTTGCCGGATCCCGGTGTGCGCCGGGTGCAGCCACCACCAGCCGCGCTCCTGTGATGAGCGGCCAGAAGAACTCCCACACCGACACGTCAAAACCGAACGGCGTCTTCTGCAGCACCGCGTCATCCGACCTCAGCCCATAGGCGTCCTGCATCCAGGCCAGCCGGTTGTGCAGACCCTCATGGCTGTTCGCCGCACCCTTCGGCTTACCGGTCGAGCCGGACGTGTAGATCATGTAGGCCAGATGCTGCGGCCGCAGACCCTCAGGCGGTAATGACCGCACGCCGGCCGGCAACACACCGCCAGCGCTTGACCATGACGCCTCATCGTCGAGCAGCACGCACTGCGTGCCTTTGGGCCGCTCGAGCTGCGCCGCGATCGCTCGCTGCGTCAGCACCACCGACAGGCCTGCGTCCGTCATCATCTCGGTCAGACGCGCCGACGGATACTCAGGGTCGAGCGGCACGTAGGCCCCGCCGGCCTTCAGCACCGCGACCAGTCCCACCACCAGTTCGACGGACCGCTCCGCGCACACACCCACCAGCACGTCGGGCCCGACCCCGAGGCTCTGCAGGTGCTGCGCCAGGCGGTTGGCATAGTCATCCAGCGCCGCGTAGCTCAGCTCGCGATCCTCGAACACCACCGCGGTCGCGTCCGGCGTGCGGGCGGCCTGCGCGGCAAACAGCGCCGGCAGCGTCGCCGGTGTGAGCGGCCGCGCCGTGGCGTTCCAGCCCTCCAGGATCGTCGCACGCTCGTCCGCGTCCAGGATCGCAAGGCTGCCGATCGGACGCGATGCGTCCGTCACCGCAGCCTCCAGCAGACGGATGAGACGCTGCCCGATGATCTCGACCGTGTGACGATCGAACAGGTCCGGCCGGTAGTCGAACCGCAGTTGTAATTGCTCGCCCGGCTGCACGATCAGCGCCAGCGGATAGTGCGTCGCATCGCGGCCCGCGACACCGCCGAGCTTCAGCCCGTTCGTCTGTTGATTGAGAGCAGCGCGGTCCACCGGATAGTTCTCGAACACCACCAGCGTGTCGAACAGCTCAGAGAGCCCCACCGCCTGCTGGATCGACGCCAGCCCCACATGCTGATGCGCCAGCAGCGACGACTGCCGCTCCTGCGTCCGCTTCAAGAGGTCGAGCAGCGGCAGCTGCGGCGGCAACTCCATCCGCAGCGGCAGCGTGTTGATGAACAGACCCACCATCCGCTCGGCGCCGGCAAGCTCCGCAGGACGGCCCGCCACCGTCACGCCGAACACCACGTCGTCGCGGTTCAGCTGCCGGCCCAGCAGCAGGCCATAAGCGGTCTGCAGCACCGTGTTCAGCGTCAGCGCATGCTCGCGGCCGAACCGGGTCAGCGCCTGAGACAGTTGTGCATCCAGCGACAGCACCACCTGCTCGGGCGCAACCGCAGCCTCCCCCTGCGTCGGACGCGCCGCCAGGTGCGTGCCCTCCTCGAGGCCCGCCAGCGTGTCGCGCCACGCTGCGAGAGCTGCGGCCTGATCCTGCGCGGCGATGAAGGCGAGGTAATCCCGGTACGGCGTCACCGGTGGCAGCGAGGCCGTGCTGCCGCCCTGCCCATAGGCCGAGAGCACCTCACTCACCAGCACCGGCGCAGACCAGCCGTCCATCAGCAGGTGATGGTTGCTGATCAGCAGACGGTGCCGCTGCCCCGACAGCCGGATCAGCCCGAACCGCATCAGCGGAGCCGCCGCAAGATCGAACCGCTCCACGCGGTCGGCGTCGCGGATCGACGCAAGACGCTGCTCCTGTTCGTTGTGATTCAGTCCCGACAGGTCGTGCAGCCGCCACGGCACCCCCGCCCGCCGCGCGATCACCTGCACCGGGCGCGTCAGCCCCTCGTGCCGGAACGCCGCCCGCAGGCTCGCATGACGCGCAACCACAGCCTGCACAGACGTCCGCAGCAGCTCCTCGTCCAGCGTGCCTTCAAGCTCCAGCTCGAGCTGCACCGTGTAGACGTCAGGACCGCCCGCGTCATACAGCGCGTGGAACAGCAGCCCCTCCTGCAGCGGCGACAGCGGCAGGACGTCTTCGATCGCCGGTGACCTCCTCTCGATCGCCTCGAGCTCATCCTGCGTGAGCGCCACCAGCGGCACGTCGCCCGGCGTGCGGCCCCCCGCACCGGCATCCTGCTCGACATGCCGCACCAGCGCCGTGAGCGCCGCAAACCAACGCTCGCCGAGATCGCGGACCAGCTCTTCGCCTACATGCCGTGACGCAAAGCTGATCGTGGCACTGAGCTCCGGCCCTGCCGCGCCATCCAGCGTCAGTGCGTTGATCTCGATCAGATGCGCCAACGGCATCGCGGGATCGCCGAACACCACACCCTCGAGCTCGGATGCCATCGGCCAAGCTGCAGCCCGATCCTGACGGTCTTGGTCACCCTGCGAGCCGAACCGGCCCAGATAGTTGAAGCCCAGTTCCGGCGCAGGCAGCCCGGAAAGCGCCGCCGCCGTCTCATCGTTCAGATGGCGCAGCAGCCCGTAGTGCAGTCCCTTCTCAGGGATCTGTCGCAGTTGCTCCTTGATGCTCTTCACCGCACGGCCGAGTGCTATGCCTCCCGCCAGCGCTGCCGCAACGTCCACCGCACCGGCATCGAGCCGCACCGGATAGAGGCTCGTGAACCAGCCCACCGTCCGGCTCAGATCGACGTCGGCGAACACCTCCTCGCGGCCGTGCCCCTCAACATCCAACAGCACCGCGCTGCTGCCGGCGCTGGAGTTTGTTCCGTTACCACCCTGCCGACGCCGCCAGTCCACCAGCGCCAGCGCGAGCCCGCTCAGCAGCACGTCCTGGATGCCGCCGTGGAACGCAGACGGCACCCGGCCCAGCAGCGGCTCCGTCACCGCCGACGGCAGCGTCAGCCGCACATGACCCGCACTGCCGTGCACGTCCTGCTGATGATCAAGCGGCTCGGCTGCAAGCCGCAGTGACGGCCCCGCCAGCATCTCCCGCCAGAACGAAGTCTCGGATACCACCGCAGCATCCTGCGCGCGGGCCGCAAGGCGCTGCGCCCAGCCGCGCAACGACGTGCTCCGGGGCGGCAGCTCCACCGCACGGCCTTCAGACACCGCACGCCACGCCGCCGCGAGGTCCGGCACCAGCACACGCCACGACACCCCGTCCACCGCAACATGGTGGATCACCAGCAGCAGGCGCCCGGCACGCTCTCCTCCGGCATCGAACCACACCGCTTCGACCAGATGCCCCGCGCCAGGATCGAGACGGCCCTCCGCCGCAACGGCTTCCGTCGAGATCACCGACCGCAGAGCCTCGCCCTCGAGACCCGCCACATCCACGCGCCGCAGACACGACGACGCATCCACCGCGCCCACCGGCCGCACCGTGAACGACCACTTCTCACCGCCCGCATCGAGCCGCAGCCGCAGCCGCAGCGCGTCGTGATGATCCAGCAAAGCCTGCAGCGCCGCACCAAGCTGCTCGATCCGCAGCCCCGAAGGCGCCTGCAGCAGCATCGACTGGCTGAACCGCCCCACCGGGCCGCCACGTTCCTCCAGCCACCGCAGGATCGGCGTCGCAGCAACCTCGCCCACCGCGAGGTCGGACGCAGCCACGGCCGCCGTTGCGCTCGATGCGACCTCGGCCGCCGCCGCAAGCCCCGCCACCGTCTGATGCTGGAACACCGCACGCGCCGAGAGCCGCAATCCCGCCTGGCGCGCACGGCTCACCAGCTGGATCGACACGATGCTGTCGCCGCCAAGCTCGAAGAAGTTGTCGTCGATCCCGACCCGATCCACACCCAGAAGCTCGGCAAACAGACCGCACAGCACAGTCTCCTGCGGTGTCCTGGGCCCCCGATGCTCACCCCCCGCTCCGCCACGCTCCGGCGCAGGCAACGCCCGACGGTCGAGCTTGCCGTTCGGCGTCAGCGGCAACCCCTCCAGCACCACCAGCGCTGACGGCACCATGTGGTCCGGCAGCCCCGCCGACAGCGCCCCACGAAGCGCCGACACCTCCAACGCAGCGCCCGCAGCAGGCACCACGTAGCCCACCAGACGCCGCGTCCCCGCGTCCTCACGCACCACCACCGCCGCAGCCGACACAGAAGCCTGCCGCAACAACAGCGCCTCGATCTCGCCGGGCTCGATCCGGAAGCCACGCAGCTTCACCTGCTCGTCCGCGCGGCCCAGAAACTCCAGCACGCCATCGGCACGCCAACGCGCCAGATCCCCCGTCCGGTACATCCGAGCACCCGCACCGCCATGCGGGTCCGCCACAAAACGCTCAGACGTCAGACCAGCACGCCGCAGGTACCCACGCGCCAAACCAAGACCCGAAACGTAAAGCTCGCCGACAACGCCCGATGGAACTGGCTCAAGTGACACGTCCAGGACGTACGCCCGGTAATTGGGAAGTGGACGGCCGATGGGAACGCCAATCGGAAAGCGCTCGCCTTCAGCGAAGAAATGCGCACTCGACCAAACGCTGCACTCCGTGGGGCCATACTCATTGATCAATGGGACTGGTGAGAAGGAACGGTAATGCCGCTCGATCAAATCGTTCGAACAGGATTCGCCGGCCACGATGACTGATCGCAATTCGGTCTGTTGATCTTTAATCTGATCGATCAACGCTCCGTACAAAGACGGCACGGTCAGGAACGAATTGACTTTATGGCGCGTGATGGCGGCGACAATTGTGTCCGTGGAAAATTCGGATGTCAGCACGAGCGTGCCGCCGCTCAACAGACTCCAGAATATTCCAGCGATCGAACTGTCGAATGCAATCGAAGATAGAAGCAGGAAACGTGGAGTCGGCAAGCTGGCATAAACCGAGGCGCGCGCCGAATTCGATACGACAATTTCGCGGTGCTCGACCACCACACCCTTCGGCGTTCCTGTCGAGCCCGAGGTGTAGATGACGTAGGCCGGGTGGCGCGGGTCGAGCGCGGTCGTTGGTGCCGTCGCGGGCTGCCTTGCGATCAGCGGCCAGTCGGCGTCGAGCCGCACCACGTGGCGGCCGGCGGCGGCAAGCTCCGGCAACTTCTCCAGCAGCGCCTGCTGCGTGATCAGCACCGGTGCTGCGGCGTCGGCCAGCATGAACGACAGCCGCTCGCGCGGATAGTTCGGATCGAGCGGCAGGTAGGCGCCGCCCGCCTTCAGGATGCCAAGCAGCCCCACCACCATCTCGGGCGAACGCTCCACGCACAGACCCACGACCGTCTCGGGTCCCACACCCAGGCTCTGCAGGTGCTGCGCCAGGCGGTTGGCGTGGTCATCCAGCGCCGCGTAGCTCAGCTCGCGGTCCTCGAACACCACCGCGGTCGCCTCCGGCGTGCGGGCGGCTTGTGCTGCGAACAGCGCCGGCAGCGTCGCCGGTGTGAGCGGCCGCGCCGTGGCGTTCCAGCCCTCCAGGATCGTCGCACGCTCGTCCGCGTCCAGGATCGCAAGGCTGCCGATCGGACGCGATGCGTCCGTGACTGCAGCTTGCAGGAGACGGATCAGACGCTGGCCGATGCGCTCCACGGTCTCGCGCTCGAACAGGTCGGCCGCATACTCCAGCACGCCCTCGATGCCCGAGGCCTCGCCGTTCGGGCCCCGACGCTCGAGGAGCGCCACCGACAGGTCGAACTTCGCAGCCGTCGTTGCCACCGGCTGCGGGCGCGCCGTCAGGTTGGGCAGTTGCAGCGCCCCCGCCGCTCCGTCCTCGGTCTCGAACGCCAGCATCACCTGGAACAGCGGATGACGCGACAGCGACCGCTGCGGATTGAGCACCTCCACCAGCCGCTCGAACGGCACGTCCTGGTGCGCATAGGCCGACAGGTTGCCGCCCCGCACCCGACCGATCAGCTCCGTAAACGACGGGTTGCCCGACGTGTCGGTGCGCAGCACCAGCGTGTTGACGAAGAACCCGATCAGCTCGTCCAGCCCAGGATCGCTCCGCCCCGCGATCGGACTGCCCAGCGCGATGTCGGTGCCCGCCCCCAGCCGCGTCAGCAGCGCAGACAGACCCGCCTGCAGCACCATGAACAGGCTCGAACCCGTGCGCCGCGACAAGGCCACCAGCTGCCGGTGCAGATCGGCATCGAGCCGGATCGGAACATGCCCGCCGCGGTGGCTCGACACCGCGGGCCGCGCCCGATCCGTGGGAAGCTCGATCTGCTCGGGGAGGCCGGCTAGCGCCTCCTTCCAGTACGCGAGTTGCGCCCCGATCGCGCTGTCGGAGACGCCCTCCTCGCCCAGCACGTCGCGCTGCCACAGTGTGTAGTCCGCATACTGCACCGGCAATGCAGGAAGCGACGCTGCCTGGCCTGTAAGCCGTGACCGGTACAGTGCGCCCAGATCCCGCAGCAGCGGACGCAGCGACCAGCCGTCGCCCGCGATGTGATGCAGCACCAGCAGAAGAACATGCTCCGTGGCCTGCTGCGGCTCCGTCTCTGCGCTCCCATCAGTGCTGGCGCTCTCGACCGCGAACAGCTGCGCCCGCAGCGGCAGCTCATGCGCCAGATCGAAGCCGCGGCTTGCCACTGTGCTCAGTGCCGATGCAAGCTCGTCTTCGCTCACAGTAGTGATCTCGAGCCCAAGCCGCGCCGCTTCCGGTGGCAGCACCTCCTGCCGCGGCACGCCCCCCGTCTCCGGGAACACCGTCCGCAGGCTCTCGTGACGTGCCACCAGGTCGTTCAGCGCGCCTTGCAGCGCTCCGCGGTCGAGCGGGCCAGACAGTCTCACAGCAACCGGGATCAGGTAGGTGCCGCTGCCCGATGCTGGGGCTTCGTCAAGCGGGCGGCCTTCCGTTCCACTCTCCAGCCGGTCCAGGAACCACAGCCGCCGCTGCGCATACGACAGCGGCACCTCGGCGGGGCGGGTGACGGCCTGCAGCGGCGCCCGCAGCGCTGCGCTCTCCGATGTGAGCCGCCGTGCCAGCGCACCCACGCTCGGCGCCTCGAACAGGCTCCGGATCGCGACCTCCACACCGAGGCTCGCTCGCACCCGTCCGATCAGACGCATCGCCAGCAGAGAATGTCCGCCCAGCGCAAAGAAGTCGTCGTCGAGACCCACCCGCTCCACGCCCAGCACCTCGGCGAACAGCGCGCACAGCACAGCCTCCGCAGGCGTCCGCGGTGCGCGGTGCGGGAGCTCCGATGGGCCACGCTCCGGCGCCGGCAGCGCGCGGCGGTCGAGCTTGCCGTTCGGCGTGAGCGGCAACCGCTCCAGCACCACGAACGCAGACGGCACCATGTAGTCCGGCAGCGACCCAGCCAGCGCCGCGCGGAGTGCAGCCACGTCGATCGCGGCTCCCGCCTGCGGCACCACGTAGCCGACGAGGCGTTGGTCGCTGCTGCGGCCACTGGATGTATCGTCCGCCCGCGCCACCACGGCCGCCGCGGACACCGACGCCTGCCGGGTGAGCAGCGCCTCGATCTCGCCGGGCTCGATCCGGAAGCCGCGCAGCTTCACCTGCGCGTCCGCACGGCCCAGGAACTCCAGCACGCCGTCCGCTCGCCACCGTGCCAGGTCGCCGGTGCGGTACATCCGTGCACCCGCAGCGCCATGCGGGTCCGCCACGAACCGCTCCGCCGTCAGGCCCTCGCGGTGCAGATAGCCCCGCGCCAGGCCGACACCCGCGAGGTACAGCTCCCCGGCCACGCCCGCAGGCACCGGCTCGAGCGAAGCGTCGAGGACGTAAGCCCGCGTGTTCCAGATCGGTCGCCCGATCGGCGGAGCTTCGGCGGTGGCGTCGAGCTCGTCTCGATCGAGCGCCATCGCGGCCGACCAGATCGTGGTCTCGGTCGGGCCGTAGAGGTTGATCAGGCTGCGGCCCTTCTGCCGCAGCGCCTGCGCCAGTTCCCCCGGCAGCGCCTCGCCGCCGGTCAGCATGGTGAGCTGCTGCAGCGCCGGCAGGGCTGTATCGCCCGTCTCGCTCAGCAGCGACTGCCACAGCGTCGGCGTCGCCTGCATCACGCTGGCGCGGCTCTCGGCGATGTGACGGGCCAGCGCCTGCGCGTCCTGCACGGTGTCGCGCGATGCGACGATCACGCAGGCCCCGCGCAGCAGCGGCAGGTAGAGCTCCAGCGCCGCGATGTCGAACCCGATGGTGGTCACTGCCAGCAGCCGGTCCTCAGGCGTCAGCGGCACCGCCTCGCCCATCGCGCCGAGGAAGTTGCTCAACGCACCATGCGGCACCATCACGCCCTTGGGCTGACCCGTCGAGCCCGAGGTGTAGATCACATAGGCCGGATGGCGCGGATCGGCCGTGACGGCCGGAGCCGCCGCGGGCTTGCGCGCGATCAGCGCCGCATCGGCGTCGAGCCGCACCACGTGGCGCTCCGCGGGGGCAAGCTCCGGCAGTTGCTCCAGCAGCGCCTGCTGCGTCACCAGCACCGGCGCCGCGGCATCTTCGAGCATGAAGGCAAGCCGCTCGCGCGGATAGTTCGGATCGAGCGGCAGGTAGGCGCCGCCGGCCTTGAGGATGCCGAGCAGTCCCACCAGCATCTCGGGCGAGCGCTCGACGCACAGACCCACGACCGTCTCAGGCCCCACGCCCAGGCTCTGCAGGTGCTGCGCCAGGCGGTTGGCGTGGTCGTCGAGCGCCGCGTAGCTCAGCTCGCGATCCTCGAACACCACCGCGGTCGCCTCCGGCGTGCGGGCGGCTTGTGCTGCGAACAGCGCCGGCAGCGTCGCTGGTGTGAGCGGCCGCGCCGTGGCGTTCCAGCCCTCCAGGATCGTCGCACGCTCGTCCGCGTCCAGGATCGCAAGGCTGCCGATCGGACGCGATGCGTCCGTCACCGCAGCCTCCAGCAGACGGATGAGACGCTGCCCGATGATCTCGACCGTGTGACGATCGAACAGGTCCGGCCGGTAGTCGAACCGCAGTTGTAATTGCTCGCCCGGCTGCACGATCAGCGCCAGCGGATAGTGCGTCGCATCGCGGCCCGCGACACCGCCGAGCTTCAGCCCGTTCGTCTGTTGATTGAGAGCAGCGCGGTCCACCGGATAGTTCTCGAACACCACCAGCGTGTCGAACAGCTCAGAGAGCCCCACCGCCTGCTGGATCGACGCCAGCCCCACATGCTGATGCGCCAGCAGCGACGACTGCCGCTCCTGCGTCCGCTTCAAGAGGTCGAGCAGCGGCAGCTGCGGCGGCAACTCCATCCGCAGCGGCAGCGTGTTGATGAACAGACCCACCATCCGCTCGGCGCCGGCAAGCTCCGCAGGACGGCCCGCCACCGTCACGCCGAACACCACGTCGTCGCGGTTCAGCTGCCGGCCCAGCAGCAGGCCATAAGCGGTCTGCAGCACCGTGTTCAGCGTCAGCGCATGCTCGCGGCCGAACCGGGTCAGCGCCTGAGACAGTTGTGCATCCAGCGACAGCACCACCTGCTCGGGCGCAACCGCAGCCTCCCCCTGCGTCGGACGCGCCGCCAGGTGCGTGCCCTCCTCGAGGCCCGCCAGCGTGTCGCGCCACGCTGCGAGAGCTGCGGCCTGATCCTGCGCGGCGATGAAGGCGAGGTAATCCCGGTACGGCGTCACCGGTGGCAGCGAGGCCGTGCTGCCGCCCTGCCCATAGGCCGAGAGCACCTCACTCACCAGCACCGGCGCAGACCAGCCGTCCATCAGCAGGTGATGGTTGCTGATCAGCAGACGGTGCCGCTGCCCCGACAGCCGGATCAGCCCGAACCGCATCAGCGGAGCCGCCGCAAGATCGAACCGCTCCACGCGGTCGGCGTCGCGGATCGACGCAAGACGCTGCTCCTGTTCGTTGTGATTCAGTCCCGACAGGTCGTGCAGCCGCCACGGCACCCCCGCCCGCCGCGCGATCACCTGCACCGGGCGCGTCAGCCCCTCGTGCCGGAACGCCGCCCGCAGGCTCGCATGACGCGCAACCACAGCCTGCACAGACGTCCGCAGCAGCTCCTCGTCCAGCGTGCCTTCAAGCTCCAGCTCGAGCTGCACCGTGTAGACGTCAGGACCGCCCGCGTCATACAGCGCGTGGAACAGCAGCCCCTCCTGCAGCGGCGACAGCGGCAGGACGTCTTCGATCGCCGGTGACCTCCTCTCGATCGCCTCGAGCTCATCCTGCGTGAGCGCCACCAGCGGCACGTCGCCCGGCGTGCGGCCCCCCGCACCGGCATCCTGCTCGACATGCCGCACCAGCGCCGTGAGCGCCGCAAACCAACGCTCGCCGAGATCGCGGACCAGCTCTTCGCCTACATGCCGTGACGCAAAGCTGATCGTGGCACTGAGCTCCGGCCCTGCCGCGCCATCCAGCGTCAGTGCGTTGATCTCGATCAGATGCGCCAACGGCATCGCGGGATCGCCGAACACCACACCCTCGAGCTCGGATGCCATCGGCCAAGCTGCAGCCCGATCCTGACGGTCTTGGTCACCCTGCGAGCCGAACCGGCCCAGATAGTTGAAGCCCAGTTCCGGCGCAGGCAGCCCGGAAAGCGCCGCCGCCGTCTCATCGTTCAGATGGCGCAGCAGCCCGTAGTGCAGTCCCTTCTCAGGGATCTGTCGCAGTTGCTCCTTGATGCTCTTCACCGCACGGCCGAGTGCTATGCCTCCCGCCAGCGCTGCCGCAACGTCCACCGCACCGGCATCGAGCCGCACCGGATAGAGGCTCGTGAACCAGCCCACCGTCCGGCTCAGATCGACGTCGGCGAACACCTCCTCGCGGCCGTGCCCCTCAACATCCAACAGCACCGCGCTGCTGCCGGCGCTGGAGTTTGTTCCGTTACCACCCTGCCGACGCCGCCAGTCCACCAGCGCCAGCGCGAGCCCGCTCAGCAGCACGTCCTGGATGCCGCCGTGGAACGCAGACGGCACCCGGCCCAGCAGCGGCTCCGTCACCGCCGACGGCAGCGTCAGCCGCACATGACCCGCACTGCCGTGCACGTCCTGCTGATGATCAAGCGGCTCGGCTGCAAGCCGCAGTGACGGCCCCGCCAGCATCTCCCGCCAGAACGAAGTCTCGGATACCACCGCAGCATCCTGCGCGCGGGCCGCAAGGCGCTGCGCCCAGCCGCGCAACGACGTGCTCCGGGGCGGCAGCTCCACCGCACGGCCTTCAGACACCGCACGCCACGCCGCCGCGAGGTCCGGCACCAGCACACGCCACGACACCCCGTCCACCGCAACATGGTGGATCACCAGCAGCAGGCGCCCGGCACGCTCTCCTCCGGCATCGAACCACACCGCTTCGACCAGATGCCCCGCGCCAGGATCGAGACGGCCCTCCGCCGCAACGGCTTCCGTCGAGATCACCGACCGCAGAGCCTCGCCCTCGAGACCCGCCACATCCACGCGCCGCAGACACGACGACGCATCCACCGCGCCCACCGGCCGCACCGTGAACGACCACTTCTCACCGCCCGCATCGAGCCGCAGCCGCAGCCGCAGCGCGTCGTGATGATCCAGCAAAGCCTGCAGCGCCGCACCAAGCTGCTCGATCCGCAGCCCCGAAGGCGCCTGCAGCAGCATCGACTGGCTGAACCGCCCCACCGGGCCGCCACGTTCCTCCAGCCACCGCAGGATCGGCGTCGCAGCAACCTCGCCCACCGCGAGGTCGGACGCAGCCACGGCCGCCGTTGCGCTCGATGCGACCTCGGCCGCCGCCGCAAGCCCCGCCACCGTCTGATGCTGGAACACCGCACGCGCCGAGAGCCGCAATCCCGCCTGGCGCGCACGGCTCACCAGCTGGATCGACACGATGCTGTCGCCGCCAAGCTCGAAGAAGTTGTCGTCGATCCCGACCCGATCCACACCCAGAAGCTCGGCAAACAGACCGCACAGCACAGTCTCCTGCGGTGTCCTGGGCCCCCGATGCTCACCCCCCGCTCCGCCACGCTCCGGCGCAGGCAACGCCCGACGGTCGAGCTTGCCGTTCGGCGTCAGCGGCAACCCCTCCAGCACCACCAGCGCTGACGGCACCATGTGGTCCGGCAGCCCCGCCGACAGCGCCCCACGAAGCGCCGACACCTCCAACGCAGCGCCCGCAGCAGGCACCACGTAGCCCACCAGACGCCGCGTCCCCGCGTCCTCACGCACCACCACCGCCGCAGCCGACACAGAAGCCTGCCGCAACAACAGCGCCTCGATCTCGCCGGGCTCGATCCGGAAGCCACGCAGCTTCACCTGCTCGTCCGCGCGGCCCAGAAACTCCAGCACGCCATCGGCACGCCAACGCGCCAGATCCCCCGTCCGGTACATCCGAGCACCCGCACCGCCATGCGGGTCCGCCACAAAACGCTCAGACGTCAGACCAGCACGCCGCAGGTACCCACGCGCCAAACCAAGACCCGAAACGTAAAGCTCGCCGACAACGCCCGATGGAACTGGCTCAAGTGACACGTCCAGGACGTACGCCCGGTAATTGGGAAGTGGACGGCCGATGGGAACGTGCGGACCAGCTTCATCGCCAACGAGCACGTGACCGATGGCATCGATCGTGGTTTCGGTCGGCCCGTAAAGATTCGTCACGCGCCCAACATTGACCGTCCGGGCAATTTCTCTCTGCAAATCAGTGGTGAGAATTTCTCCACCCAACACCAGATGATCAAACGAAGCTGTCTGCGACGCGTCCGCGATGATTGAACCGAAAAATGAAGGCGTGCAGTTCAACAGATTGACTCTGTTCCGCACCATCTGATCCCAGATCAGCTGTGGCGTCTCACGCGTGATATCGTCCACAACGACGATCGTCGCGCCGCCGACCAAAGGCATCGTGATCTGCTCAATGGACGGGTCGAATGCGCAAGAACTCAACAACGCGATCCGATGACCAACTCCAATTCCAAATTGCCTACCGAGCGTTACCGTCTTGTTGGCGAGATTCGCATGCTCGACCACCACACCCTTCGGCGTTCCTGTCGAGCCCGAGGTGTAGATGACGTAGGCCGGGTGGCGCGGGTCGAGCGCGGTCGTTGGTGCCGTCGCGGGCTGCCTTGCGATCAGCGGCCAGTCGGCGTCGAGCCGCACCACGTGGCGGCCGGCGGCGGCAAGCTCCGGCAACTTCTCCAGCAGCGCCTGCTGCGTGATCAGCACCGGTGCTGCGGCGTCGGCCAGCATGAACGACAGCCGCTCGCGCGGATAGTTCGGATCGAGCGGCAGGTAGGCGCCGCCCGCCTTCAGGATGCCAAGCAGCCCCACCACCATCTCGGGCGAACGCTCCACGCACAGACCCACGACCGTCTCGGGTCCCACACCCAGGCTCTGCAGGTGCTGCGCCAGGCGGTTGGCGTGGTCATCCAGCGCCGCGTAGCTCAGCTCGCGGTCCTCGAACACCACCGCGGTCGCCTCCGGCGTGCGGGCGGCTTGTGCTGCGAACAGCGCCGGCAGCGTCGCCGGTGTGAGCGGCCGCGCCGTGGCGTTCCAGCCCTCCAGGATCGTCGCACGCTCGTCCGCATCCAGGATCGACAGGCTGCCGATCGGACGCGATGCGTCCGTGACTGCAGCTTGCAGGAGACGGATCAGACGCTGGCCGATGCGCTCCACGGTCTCGCGCTCGAACAGGTCGGCCGCATACTCCAGCACGCCCTCGATGCCCGAGGCCTCGCCGTTCGGGCCCCGACGCTCGAGGAGCGCCACCGACAGGTCGAACTTCGCAGCCGTCGTTGCCACCGGCTGCGGGCGCGCCGTCAGGTTGGGCAGTTGCAGCGCCCCCGCCGCTCCGTCCTCGGTCTCGAACGCCAGCATCACCTGGAACAGCGGATGACGCGACAGCGACCGCTGCGGATTGAGCACCTCCACCAGCCGCTCGAACGGCACGTCCTGGTGCGCATAGGCCGACAGGTTGCCGCCCCGCACCCGACCGATCAGCTCCGTAAACGACGGGTTGCCCGACGTGTCGGTGCGCAGCACCAGCGTGTTGACGAAGAACCCGATCAGCTCGTCCAGCCCAGGATCGCTCCGCCCCGCGATCGGACTGCCCAGCGCGATGTCGGTGCCCGCCCCCAGCCGCGTCAGCAGCGCAGACAGACCCGCCTGCAGCACCATGAACAGGCTCGAACCCGTGCGCCGCGACAAGGCCACCAGCTGCCGGTGCAGATCGGCATCGAGCCGGATCGGAACATGCCCGCCGCGGTGGCTCGACACCGCGGGCCGCGCCCGATCCGTGGGAAGCTCGATCTGCTCGGGGAGGCCGGCTAGCGCCTCCTTCCAGTACGCGAGTTGCGCCCCGATCGCGCTGTCGGAGACGCCCTCCTCGCCCAGCACGTCGCGCTGCCACAGTGTGTAGTCCGCATACTGCACCGGCAATGCAGGAAGCGACGCTGCCTGGCCTGTAAGCCGTGACCGGTACAGTGCGCCCAGATCCCGCAGCAGCGGACGCAGCGACCAGCCGTCGCCCGCGATGTGATGCAGCACCAGCAGAAGAACATGCTCCGTGGCCTGCTGCGGCTCCGTCTCTGCGCTCCCATCAGTGCTGGCGCTCTCGACCGCGAACAGCTGCGCCCGCAGCGGCAGCTCATGCGCCAGATCGAAGCCGCGGCTTGCCACTGTGCTCAGTGCCGATGCAAGCTCGTCTTCGCTCACAGTAGTGATCTCGAGCCCAAGCCGCGCCGCTTCCGGTGGCAGCACCTCCTGCCGCGGCACGCCCCCCGTCTCCGGGAACACCGTCCGCAGGCTCTCGTGACGTGCCACCAGGTCGTTCAGCGCGCCTTGCAGCGCTCCGCGGTCGAGCGGGCCAGACAGTCTCACAGCAACCGGGATCAGGTAGGTGCCGCTGCCCGATGCTGGGGCTTCGTCAAGCGGGCGGCCTTCCGTTCCACTCTCCAGCCGGTCCAGGAACCACAGCCGCCGCTGCGCATACGACAGCGGCACCTCGGCGGGGCGGGTGACGGCCTGCAGCGGCGCCCGCAGCGCTGCGCTCTCCGATGTGAGCCGCCGTGCCAGCGCACCCACGCTCGGCGCCTCGAACAGGCTCCGGATCGCGACCTCCACACCGAGGCTCGCTCGCACCCGTCCGATCAGACGCATCGCCAGCAGAGAATGTCCGCCCAGCGCAAAGAAGTCGTCGTCGAGACCCACCCGCTCCACGCCCAGCACCTCGGCGAACAGCGCGCACAGCACAGCCTCCGCAGGCGTCCGCGGTGCGCGGTGCGGGAGCTCCGATGGGCCACGCTCCGGCGCCGGCAGCGCGCGGCGGTCGAGCTTGCCGTTCGGCGTGAGCGGCAACCGCTCCAGCACCACGAACGCAGACGGCACCATATAGTCCGGCAGCGACCCAGCCAGCGCCGCGCGAAGTGCAGCCACGTCGATCGCGGCTCCCGCCTGCGGCACCACGTAGCCGACGAGGCGTTGGTCGCTGCTGCCGCCACTGGATGTATCGTCCGCCCGCGCCACCACGGCCGCCGCGGACACCGACGCCTGCCGGGTGAGCAGCGCCTCGATCTCGCCAGGCTCGATCCGGAAGCCGCGCAGCTTCACCTGCGCGTCCGCGCGGCCCAGGAACTCCAGCACGCCGTCCGAGCGCCACCGTGCCAGGTCGCCGGTGCGGTACATCCGCGCGCCCGGCGCGCCATGCGGGTCCGCCACGAACCGCTCCGCCGTCAGGCCCTCGCGGTGCAGATAGCCCCGCGCCAGACCGATACCCGCGAGGTACAGCTCCCCGACCACACCCGCAGGCACAGGCTCGAGCGAAGCGTCCAGCACGTACGCGCGGTAGTTGGAGAGTGGACGGCCGATCGGGATTTGCGCTCCGGTCTCGTTACCTGTGACGACGTGGGCGATCGCATCGATCGTCGCTTCGGTCGGGCCATAGAGATTGGTGATCTGCGCGACCTTCAACGCGCTCTTAATGTCACGCTCGAACTCGACCGTGAATGCTTCACCGCCGAGCGCCAGATGATTCAAAGAAACGCCAACAGGAGCATCGCGGATGACCGATTCCAGAAACGACGGAACGCAACTGATGAACGTCGTCTTGCTGGCGATGACCTGCTGCCAGAACCTCGATGGCGATTGGCGAACCTCGTCGCTAATGACGACCGCTGCGCCACCGCCGACCAACGGTAGCAGTGTCTGTTCAATCGACGCGTCGAACGACGACGAGATCAACAGCGCGGATCGGAAATCCGGATCAACACCGAACTGTCGCCAGAGCCCCAGCATCTTGTTTGCGAGACTCGAATGCTCGACGACGACCGCCTTTGGTGCGCCGGTCGAGCCCGAGGTGTAGATCACATAGGCCGGATGGCGCGGGTCGAGCACAACAAGCGGCGCGGTCGCGGGCTTCCCGGCAATCAGCGCTGCGTCGGCGTCGAGCCGCACCACATGGCGCTCCGCGGGGGCAAGCTCCGGCAGCTGCTCCAGCAGCGCCTGCTGCGTCACCAGCACCGGCGCGCCAGCGTCTTCGAGCATGAAGGTCAGCCGTTCACCCGGATAATTCGGGTCGAGCGGCAGATACGCGCCGCCGGCCTTCAGGATGCCGAGCAGGCCCACCACCATCTCGGGCGACCGCTCCATGCAAAGCCCAACGACGGTCTCGGGTCCAACGCCCAGGTTCTGCAGATACTGCGCCAGCCGGTTGGCGTGGGCGTCGAGCGCCGCGTAGCTCAGTTCGCGCTCCTCGAACACCACCGCGGTCGCGTCCGGCGTGCGCGCCGCCCGCACCGCGAATAGCGCCGGCAATGTCGTGGCCGCGACCGGCCGCGCCGTGGCGTTCCAGCCCCCAAGAATCGTGGCACGTTCTGGCGCTTCCAGCAGATCGAGATTGCCAACCGCAGCCTCGGAATCAACGAAGCCCGCGAGCAGCGTCAAAAAACATTGCTGATAGATCGCAAGATCAGCTTCGCTATGAAGCGTTGGATTGCCATCGAAGTCGATCTGAAGCGGCTGACCTTCCATGCGGTCATAGACCGCGATCGAAAGATCCTCGACTGGCCCGAGCGACAAATTATGCGCCGTCGCGCGATGTCCGGCGAAGCCGAAATCATAATCGAAGCGCATCACGTTGACGCTAAGGCCGAACAGCGGTTCGCCGGCTCCGCCAACCAGCCTGCGTAATTCGGCGAGCTGGTAATGCTGATGGTCGAGAACGTCGCCAATCTGCGTTGCCGTTTGACCCACGGCATCAGCCACCGTCATTCCTGGCTGCACCGAAACGCGCACGGGCAGCACGTTCGATGCCATGCCCGGCACGCGACGAGTCACGTCGCTGCGGGCCGCGACCGGCAAGCCAATCACAACATCGTCGGCCCCTTTCAGACGATGGAGAAAGACAGCCGTCGCCGCGCCAAGGAGCCTCGCCAGATTGGTGCCGGCGCGATGCGCCGTGACGCGAAGCGCGGCTACGTCTGAAGCCGACAGCCACGCACTCTTGCGGAGAAAATGCCCCGAATGAATTGGTGCACGCTCACTGAGCGTAAGGCTGCCGAATTCGGGGGGCGCCGCCAGCGCCTTGATCCAATATTGCCGATCCTGCGCAATCTGCTCTGACGTCCGGTATTCTGCATCATCATCGAGCAGATCGCTCAAGGGCCGCAAAGCTTCGCCTTGCGAGACTTGTCCGGCCGCAAGCGCCGAATAAATCTCCGCCACGCGACGCGCCACGAGCCACATGCCGTAGCCGTCCATGACGACGTGATGGTAGCGCGCGTACCAGAAAAATTTTTCGGCAGACGCTTTGAACAGCGCGAATTGGAACAACGGTCCGCGCGTCGGGTCGACCACACGCGCGAGGTCCGCGCGCATCCAGCTTTCCGCTGCGGCACGCGGATCAGCTTTGTGGCTGACGTCGAAGACCGGCAGCGACCAGCCGTCAGCCGCCCCGACAACCTGGCGCGGTTCGCCGGCCTGCTCATCGATCCGGACCCGGAGCACATCGGCTTCGGCAATCAGTTGCACCAAGGCGCGTTCGAACAGCGCTTCGTCGACAGCGCCGTCGATCTCGATCCACTCGCCGATGTTGTAGGCCGGGCTCGCGGGATTGAGCTTCTGGGCGAACCAGATGCCAAGCTGAGCCGCCGATAGCGGAAGCGACTCGCCGCTTGGCGTGCTGCTAGCGCCGCCCCCCGAGCCTCGACCGAAATCAGGACTACGATCCGACACGGACTGAACGATCCAGTTCACTTAACGCCAACCGGCAGCCAAGCTGCCGAATTCGCCAGACTCCAAGAGCCGATCCGTCAGTCTCAGATGATCGCAACACGATCGGGCCGCCCAGCCCGCCGCACGCCGTCGCAAAAACCTGATCCCCCGGCCCGGTCGCCCATGCGTCTCGCTTTGAGACCGCTGTGCGTTCCTTGGTTCCTTGGCGCCAAGGTTAGCCTTGGCGCATTAGCGAAAACAACACCGACTGGGCTTTGTGTTTTCAGCTACCACTATGAATAACAACAACAATCGGCGTTTCAAACAACAAAAAAAGACGTACTGGTTACGGTTCACAGTTCGTTTCGGCAAAAACCCTGTCCGAAGCTGTCGGATCGGCCGAAAACGCCACCCAATCTTACTGCGGACTTACTGCGGACGGGGCCGTTGCGGCTCGCCGGGCCTTGGGGGCGCCGGCTCAGCCCGCGGCGGAGGCGAAGCTGCTTCCATATGAGGGGACGGTTGAGGCCCCGGCGGGTGCCCAACATCCAGCCCCGCACCCGGCGGCGGCATCGGCGGCTCACTGCCTCTCAAAGTCCGGGCGACCAAATCCTGAACGTCGGAAATTCCGACCGTCCATGATGAACCTTTGGCCTGCGGCGGTGCCGCTGACTGCCGGCCTGGGACACCCGGCGCACCCGGTGGCGCACCCGGTTCATTCGGCGGTCCAGCGGCGCCGGGCGGCCTGTCCGCCGGAACACGCGGCACGCCGGTTGGCGATGGCCGTTCGGCCGGCCCCGGCAAATTGCTGGCCGGCGTCCTTTCCAGAAGCGGCGGGGTCAAGCCGGCCGGCTTCTGCTTGGCAGCCTCGCTATTGTCGCCAGGGGGCGTGCCGCCGGTTGGGTTCTGCGGGGCGGCGGGTGTATCGACATTGCCCAGGATGACCGGCAGCCCGTCCTTGCCGCTGCCGATGATGACGATCTTGCTGTTCGGCGATTGCGCGAGCTGAAGCGTCGCTTCGATACCGCGCCAGCGGACATAAGAGTCCGAGATACCCTGCGACACAGTCTGCTGGAAATCGCGGATGCCGTTGGCTTCGATCTGCTTGCGCTCAGACTCCTTCTTTTCGCGCTCGACGCGGAACCCGTATTCCTGCACGAGATAATATTGCTCGACCTTGCGATTGATCGCGGCGACCACGGTCTGCGGCAGCTCCAGGCCCAGCACCAGCGTGTCGTAGAGGATCAGCATCTCGTCGAGCGACACGCGATAATGTTCGCCGTATTCGCTCTCCTGCTCGGTGCGCTGAATCATGCTCTGACCGAGCATGGCTTCGGTATGCGTGCGGATGCGTTTCTGAATTTCCTGCCGCTTGGTCGAATAGACCTCTTCGGCGGTGTATTCGGCAATGATCTCACGCGCCCGGTTGCCGATCTCCGGACGCAGCATGCGCGAGATGTAGTCCGGCCCGATCGACTGATGCAGCTGTGGCACCGCATCGTGCTTCAGGCGGAAGCGGATGTTGATGGTCGCAACGAGATTCACGCCATCCTTGGAGATCGCGTTGTAGGTGTCGGTCGTGGTCTGCAGCCGCAGATCGTAGAGGAACAGCTTGTCCCAGGGCAGCAGCACGCGCAGGCCTTCGTCCTTCAGCGCGCGCGGATCGACCTGGGTGCCGCCTCGGAAGCGCTTCCAGAGAATACCGACATGACCGGTCGGCACCGTGACGAACACGTTGGGCGCAATCAGAAAGCCGACCAGCGTCGCAACCATCAGATAGATCACGATGATCGGCAGGCTGCGCTCGATGAACCGCCACCACCGGTACTTTCTCGGCGTGACCGGGTTCAAAGATACGTCGTTTGGGCTCAGACTCATCAGCCGGTCTCCACCGAACTGAGTTCAGTGAAACGCCCCTCGTCCATGCGCAGCAGGCGCATCGGCACATCCATCTCATCGATATACCGGTCGTCGTGCGATATGGCCACAATCGTCACGCCGGCGCGATGCATCGCCGGAAGGAACTCGAAGTAGAACTTGCGACGGAATTCGGGGTCCTGGTCGGCGGCCCATTCGTCGAGCAGCAGCAGCGGACGCCGCTCGAGCTGCGCCACGATCAGCGCGAGCCGCCGGCGCTGGCCGCTCGACAAATCGGTGGTCTGGAATTCGCCGTGCGTGAGCCGGGTTTTCTCGTGCAGCTTGAACTGCGTCAGCATCTCGGTGAGCTCGGCCGGACTCGGATCTTCGATGCCGTAGAGACGCTGAAACAGATGGAAATCGGGAAAAATGGCGGTGATCAGGCTGCGATAATACTCGTAACGGTCGCCTTCCACCGGCGAGCCATCCAGCAGCAGCTCGCCTTCCGCAGGGCGGTAGAAACCGGCGAGAAGCTTCATGAAGGTCGATTTGCCCGAACCGTTGCCACCGGTCAGGATCACCAGATCGCCGGAGTTCAGCGTGAAATTGAACGGCCCGACCTTGAACACCGTGTCGGCAGACTTGCCGGGATAATGGAACTTGACGTCGCGCATCTCGATCTTGGTGAACGCTTTCGCGGGCTCCGCCGGAATGTCATCGGAGAGGCTCGCGATGCCGGAAAGCTTCTGCTCGAGTTGCACTAGGCGATCGGCTGCGGTGTTCGCCGCAGCGATGATCGGGATCGACTGCACGAGGCCGGTGCAGGCACCGACGATGAACACCAGCGCAGTCACCGCCTTGGTCACCGTGCCCGGTGTCATCGTCTCGCTGAACAACGGCACGATGAACGCCACCGCGCCGAGCAGCGCGAACATCGACGTCTGCAGCAACACCATCCGCCGGAAGGTCTCGCTCTGGGTGCGGATCTTGATGTTGGCGGCGTTTCGCGACACCTCGACGAGATGCTCAAGCAACGCGTCGCTGCGCGCGCGGTTGAGCCGGACCTCCTTGAAGCCGTCGAGCACATCGCTCAGGCGGTCATAGAGTTTGTTCTCCCATTGCGCCGCCTGCCGCATCTCGATGGCATGCTGCTTGGTTTTGGAATGGAAGACCGCCGCGCCGATGCCGACGATGATGACACTGAGGACAAAAGCGACAAACGAGAGGTAGGCGACATAGGAGATCACCAGGATAATCAACAGTGCGCCCTGCGCCGCGAAAGCCAGCATGTTGCTCGCCTGCGTCAGGATCGCCGTGTCGCCGGTGATCGCCGACACGATCTCGGCGCGCCCGATGGTTTCCAGCGGAAGCAACTCGGAGCGGCGCACATAATCAAGCAACCGCAAGCGCAGCTTATGGATGATCGCACCGATCTCTGCAGTCGTCGTGATCAGGATGTAGTGCTGCGTCTGGATAAACAGCAGCAGCGCCAGCACGAACACACCGGCGGCCCACAGGCTGATCTCGCCGCGATCCGCGGCCGCCGCGCCGGCATTGATGCTGCCGATGATCGCGGTCGTGCTGACGCCACCCATCGCCGAGACGAATGCCATCCGGCCCAGAGAGCCCTGCATTTCGGTGCGAACGAGCTGGAAGAAGGACATCGGGCTACGCAGTCCGTTTAATTCCAGCAGGGCAGCGAACCGTCGGAGCCGTTACGCGAGACAACACTCAGCGACTCCGTGCACGGCGTTCCGGCTGCATACGACGCGCCGGTCCGGTGATCAGCAGGACGATCAACGACAGGACCGGGGTGATGACGAGCGACAGCAGGAACGTTCCGGTGAAACCCATCCGGCGCTGGCTGCCGCAAAGCCCGACCAAAACGCAGAATATCAAGTACGCGATGAGCATCGCGAGCGGTAGAACCATAACCAAACGTCTCCCCTGGACGACATGGCGGCCCGGTTGGACCCCCCCGCTCACGAGCCAGCAGAGGATGGGCTCCCTTGATCCCGCCGACGAAGCCGGCGTCAGTGCGGGTCAGCCCGTCGTCTCTGCCGTTGATCCGGATTTGCCACGCCCGAACTTGCTGGCAACCTTTTCCTGCTGCGCCTTGATGAACTCCTTGTAGTCCGGCGGGTCGAAGTCGAGAAGCGTGCCGCCGGACTCAAAGTGCTTCATGAACACGCGGCCAATGACCCAGGTCACGCCCGCCGAATACACCGGCATGGTCAGCGCACCGATGGTCCAGCCGATACCTGGGATGCCTTTGATCAGGCTGCCGAACGTCATCGCCGTGGTGGTCGCGGTGCTGGCCGGGATGATCGCACCCGCGAGGCTTGCGATGACAGACTTGCCGCGGTTGTCGGCGAATGAAACGCCGTAGATTTCCGCAAGCTTGCGCAGCATCTGGAGCTGAACGCCGCCAACCGCTGCAACGTCGACAAGCGGCACGGGGATCAGGCCTGCCGCGCCCGACCACAGCGAAAACCGATCGACCACTTGTGTGGCTTGCTCTTCACGCTCTCCAGCAGTGAGCGGAGCAGCACCAGTTGCTTCGTTTGCCATGTCCGGATTCCCTATCTGATCGCGAGCCTTCAGAGCACCATTAAGCCAGAGCAAAGCGCGCAATCAAGGCGTTCGAGCCCCGATTGAACAAGCACCAAAGCCGCACCAGCCATGGATTCCTAACAGATCATCGATAAAGGTGCCAATCCCTTGGTTCCACGACCATTTAGCGGCAGACGTCTATCGCACCGGAAATTTTTCGGGTTTGGGGCTATACGGGCATGATGACAATCCTCAAAAGCCCGCCATTGGAGGCCGTCCTCCAGGACATTGCAGTGCCCGGCGTATGGATTGGCCATCGCGTCATTGCCCAGGGCGATGAACTCGGTTTGCTTCCGGAGGAGCAAAAGGCTTTTGCGCATAGCGTTATCAAAGTGCAGCGCGCGAGCGGCGCGGCCCGCATCGTCGCGCGCGAATTGATGCAACGGATGGGGATTGCGCCGCGACCGGTTCTCAAGGGCGAAGCCGGAATGCCCCAGTGGCCCGAGGGCGTCGTCGGCTCGATCGCACACGATTCCACCATTGCGCTCGCAGCTCTCGCCCGGCGGACCGACCACGTGAGCATCGGCATCGATATCGAACCGGCGGAGGCGATCGAGCCGGACCTTGTTGAAATCGTTGCGACCGAACGCGAGCGCTCGATGTTTACCGATGCGCCGCTGGAAGCCCGCTTGCTGTTTGCGATCAAAGAGGCAGTCTACAAGGCCGCCTATCCACTCGATCGCACGTTTCTTGAGCATCACGACGTCGAGGTGAATTTGCCGGAGCGGACTGCGGTCATCCGGAATGGCCGGACGGTGTCGTTTCGCTACGGCGTGTCTTCACATATTGCGGTGCTGGCCTTCATCGAGGACAGCCCTTGAGGCGACTCGCCCTTTCGTCTCGCCCAAGACTAATTGTGCCGAAAAGGCACAGCGCGACAAAAAACTGCCACCCGAAACTCTAAGCCTTCGAATTCACGAGTATATCCAGTTAAAAGTAATTATGTAGAATGGAACCCTTGGGGTTCTGAGATGCGAGGCGAGCTGGTATAATTGAGGAGGTTTTAAACGTTGCCTGATCCGGCGAAATCGGATCGGGGCAGTGTCATTTGATTGTCGTATATGCCGTTATTGTTGTTGAGGGTGGCGTCGGGGGGATAGATGCCAGGGGTGGGGTTCTGGCGAGTAAAGCTGGCCGGGTTGGCGATCGCAGGCGCAGCCTTATGCTGTGTCCAGGCGGCCGCTGATACTTTGGAATCCGCTCTCGCCCAGGCTTACAATAACAACCCTCAACTCAATTCGCAGCGCGCTTTGGTTCGCGCCACCGACGAGAACGTGCCGACGGCGCTCGCCGGGTACCGGCCTCACGCCTCGATCACCGCAAGCGCCGGCACGCAAGCGTTACAGACGACACTCCGCGAAATCGGGTCGCAAACTCCTGTCAATTCGCCGGCGAGCTATTTCAAGCAGAATGGCGGGAACACGCCGCACGGCGTCGGCGCGACCATCACGCAGAACGTGCTGAACGGAAACCAAACCGCCAACCGCACGCGGCAAGCCGAGAGCCAGGTGTTCGGCGCTCGTGAGACGTTGCGCAGCATCGAGCAGACCGTCCTCCTTGCGGCTGCAACCGCTTACATGAACCTGCTGCGCGACGGCGCAATTCTCGAGCTTCAACGCAGCAACGTGGAAGTGCTGCAGGAGCAACTGCGGCAGAGCAAGCAGCGGCTCGAATCCGGCAACGTCACAGCCACCGACGTCTCGCAATCGGAATCCCGGCTCGCCACGGGCAAAACCCAGCAGTTTGCAGCAGAGGCGACCTACGAAACCTCCAAGGCGATCTACCGCCAGGTGATCGGGGCCGAGCCGGGCAAACTCGCGGCCGCGTCACCGGTCGATCGCTTCTCGCCCAACACACTGGCGTCCGCTGTCACGGCCGGTCTGGCGCAGCATCCGACCGTCACATCCGCGCAATTCAACGTTGACGCCGCCCTGCTGCAAGTGAAGGTCGCCGAGGGCGCCCTCTATCCTACCGTGCAGCTTCAGGGCTCAATCCAGAAGAACTACGAAATTTCGCTGACCCAGATGCAGTCCTATAGCGCTTCGGTGAGCGGACTGTTCTCGATGCCGATCTATCAGGGCGGCGCCGAGTACGCAGCGATCCGGCAGGCCAAGGAGACACACGGCCAGCGGCAGCTCGATTTGAACGTTGC
Source organism: Rhodoplanes sp. Z2-YC6860 (assembly GCF_001579845.1). Taxonomy (GTDB): domain Bacteria; phylum Pseudomonadota; class Alphaproteobacteria; order Rhizobiales; family Xanthobacteraceae; genus Z2-YC6860. Next base: position 2,631,782 of record NZ_CP007440.1, on the reverse strand, counting down.
GCGTGACCAGGCCCGCGTCGGCGTCATTCAAGCCTGGGCTCTGCTCGAAGCCGCCAAAAGCAGCATCGAGTCGTCAAAGAATCAGGTGAAGGCTGCCGAGGCCGCACTGAACGGCGTGCGCGAGGAAGCCCGCCTTGGCCAGCGCACCACGCTCGACGTCCTCAACGCCCAGCAGGAGCTGGTTGCCGCCCGCATCGCGCTGGTCGGCGCGCAACGCGACCGGCTGGTGAATTCCTACGGCCTGCTGGCCGCGGTCGGACGGCTGTCGCCGCAGGTGCTGGGCCTTCAGGTCGCAACCTATGATCCGGCGGTCCACTATCACCAGGTCCGCGACACGTGGGCCGGCGTTCGCACGCCCGACGGCCGCTAGGCCCGGCACGCGATGGAAAGGCCGGCCGATGTGGGCTGGCCCACATTCGGGACAAAAGAATTCGGCAAGAATGCCGTGATAACACCATGACGACAGCCGGCGAGTTCAAGGTTAACGCATGGTTCTTACCCGCGGCCGACGATTAGATGGCAAAGTCCGGTGTGATGGTTCGGCGCGCGTCGTGCCCCTGCTGAGGACTTAACTGCGATGGCGCAGCCCGCCCGTAAACCCGCCCAGCAGCGCTCCGAGCTTGCCGAAGCGCTGGCGGCCTGCCGCGGCACCTTCGTCGCCACCGGTTTGATGAGCGGCATGAGCAACATCCTCATGCTGACCGGTGCGTTCTTCATGCTGGAGGTCTACGACCGCGTCCTGCCGAGCCGCAGCGTGCCGACATTGATCGGCCTCATCGTGCTGGCCGGCGGCCTCTACGTTGCGCTCGGCCTGCTCGACATGATCCGCGGCCGCATCATGGTGCGGATCGGCAATCGACTCGACGGGATGCTGAGCGGCCGCGTCTACGAGATCATCGTGCGGTTGCCGCTCAAGGCTGGCCACCGCAGTGACGGGCTCCAGCCGCTGCGCGACCTCGACAGCGTGCGCTCATTTCTGTCGGGCCCGGGTCCCGGCGCGCTGTTCGACCTGCCGTGGATGCCGATCTATCTGGTGATCTGCTTCCTGTTCCATCCTTATATCGGACTCGCGGCTTCGCTGGGCGCCGTCGTTCTTGCGGCCTTGACCTATCTCACCGAAAAGCTGACCAAAGATCCGACGCGCGAGGCGACGGGCTTCGCCATCACGCGCAACTCACTCGCCGAAGCGAGCCGACGGAACGCCGAAGTGCTCACCGCAATGGGCATGACCGGACGCGTCGCCGCGCAGTGGGGTGATGCCAACACCAAATATCTGGCGAGCCAGCGCCGCGCCACCGACGTATCGGGCAGCATCGGCTCGATATCGAGAATTCTGCGGCTGATGCTGCAATCCGGCGTGCTCGCGGTCGGTGCCTATCTGGTGATCTATCAGATGGCGACCCCCGGCATCATCATCGCCGGCTCGATCTTGAGCGCGCGTGCGCTTGCGCCGGTCGACTCGGCCATTGCCAACTGGCGCGCCTTCATCGGCGCGCGGCAGGCCTGGAAGCGTCTCACCGATCTCTTGGCCTTGCTGCCGACACAGCTGGCGCCCATGGCGCTGCGCCCCCCGGCCAAGAGCATCAGCGTCGAGAATGTGGCCGTGATCCCGCCGGGCAGCGAGAAAATCGTCATTCAAGACATCAGCCTGTCGCTTCAGTCGGGAAACGGACTCGGCATCATCGGACCGAGCGGATCGGGCAAGAGCTGCCTCGCGCGCATTCTCGTCGGCGTCTGGCGGCCGGTGCGAGGTCGCATCCGTCTCGACGGCGCAGCGCTCGAGCAATGGTCGCAGGAGTTGCTCGGCAAGCACATCGGCTACCTTCCCCAGGACGTCGAGCTGATGGCCGGCACAGTGGCACAGAACATTGGTCGCTTTTCGCCGACGCTCGACGCCAATGCGGTGATCGCCGCGGCGAATGCCGCGGGCGTGCATGACCTGATCGTGAGTCTCCCCGATGGTTATGAGACCCAGGTCGGTGAAAACGGCACGGCTCTGTCGGCCGGCCAGGCGCAACGCATCGCGCTCGCACGCGCGCTTTATGCGGATCCGTTCCTCGTCGTGCTCGACGAGCCCAATTCCAACCTCGACGCCGAGGGTGACGAGGCCTTGAGCCGCGCCATCCTCGGCGTACGCGCCCGGGGCGGAATCGTGATCGTGATCGCGCATCGGCCGAGCGCCATTGCCGGCGTCGATCTTCTGCTGGTGATGAACCAGGGTCGCGCCCAGGCCTTCGGCCCCAAGGACGAGGTGCTGGCGCGCGTGCTGCAGCAGAATGCCGGCGCGCCGCGGCCGCTGAAGGTTGTGCCGGAAGCCGGAGTGGCAAAGTCGTGAACCCACAACCGCTTGATGACACCAACCGTTCGATCAAGCGCCACGTGCTGGCGGGCCTGATCATCGTGCTGGTTCTCGCCGGCGGCGTCGGCGGCTGGGCGGGCACCATGACGCTGTCCGGCGCGCTGATCGCACAGGGCCAGGTGGTCGTCGACTCCAACGTCAAGAAGGTCCAGCACCCGACCGGCGGCGTGGTCGGAGAACTGCGGGTGCGCGACGGCGATCGGGTCAAGGAGGGCGACATCCTGGTTCGCCTTGACGAAACCGTGACGCGCGCGAACCTGGCCATCGTCACCAAGGGTCTCGACGAGCTTTACGCACGCCGCTCGCGGCTCGAAAGCGAGCGCGACGGCGCCAGCTCCATCAAATTCCCGGATGATCTCGTGGCGCGTGAACCGTCCGAGCCCGCGGTCGCCGCCATCCTCGATGGCGAGCGCAAGCTGTTCGAGCTGCGCAGCAGCGCCCGCAATGGCCAGAAGGCACAGCTCCGTCAACGGATCGAGCAGCTCAACGAGGAAATTCGCGGGCTCAAGGCCCAGCGCGAGTCCAAGGAAAAAGAGATCCAGCTGATCGGCCGCGAGAAAGAAGGCGTCTACGATCTCTGGAAGCAGAAGCTCGTGCCGCTCACCAAAATCACCCAGCTCGAGCGCGAGGAGGCCCGCCTCCAGGGCGAGGCCGGCCAGTTGGTCGCCCAGACGGCCCAGGCTGGCGGCAAGATTTCCGAAACCGAGCTGCAAATCATCCAAGTCGATCGCGATCTGAGCAGCGAGGTCGCCAAGGAGACCCGCGAGATCGACGGCAAGATCGGCGAGTTCGTCGAGCGCAAGGTCGCCGCGGAAGATCAGCTCAAGCGCACCGACATCCGCGCGCCGCAGGACGGCACCGTGTTCCAGTCCAACGTCCACACGGTCGGCGGTGTCGTCACGGCGGGCGACGCGATCATGATGATCGTGCCGGACGCCGACAGTCTGACGGTCGAGGCGAAGGTCAATCCGCAGGACATCGACCAGCTCCGGGAAGGCCAGACCGCGCTGCTGCGGTTTTCAGCCTTCAACCAGCGCACCACGCCGGAGATCTACGGCAAGGTGACCCGCGTCTCCGCCGACACGTCCTCAGATCAGAGGACCGGTCAGACCTACTACACCGTCCGTGTCGCCATGCCGGCCGACGAAGTCGCCAAGCTCGGCGAAGTCAAGATTGTGCCGGGCATGCCGGTCGAGACCTTCATCCAGACCGGCGATCGCACCATGATCTCCTACCTCACCAAGCCGCTGCACGATCAATTGATGCGGATGTTCCGCGAGAAGTGACGGCAGGCACGGCACCGGCTAAGCTGCGTCCGGCTGGACTCGCATGAATTGGTTTTCCCATCAGCTCCGTCGATTGGCGTCCGCGCGAATTCTCGGCGCTGCATTGTTGCTTGCTCTGCTGTTCCTGCGCGCGTCAGACCCCTCACAACTCGAAGATCTGCGTCTGCGCACCTTCGACGTCTTTCAAAACATCTCCCCGCGCATTGCGACACAGCACCCAGCCGTCATCGTCGACATCGACGAAAAGAGCCTCGCCAAGCTCGGACAATGGCCGTGGGCGCGCACGCACGTCGCCGAACTGATCAACAAGATCAGCCAAGCCGGCGCCGCTGCGATCGGCTTCGATATCGTGTTCGCGGAACCTGACCGCCTTTCGCCCGCACGAGCCGTCGATGGCTTCCAAGGCGTCGACGAGGAAACCCGCAACAAGCTTCGGCTGTTGCCGAGCAATGACCAGGTCTTCGCCGAAGCGCTCAAGAAATCCAAAACCGTGCTCGGCATCACCGGCATGCCCCAGCCGGTGGCACAGCCCGAAGGCCTGCCTCCGATTGCCGGCCTCGGATGGATGGGCGGCGACCCCGCGCCATTCTTCATCAAGTATCCAGGTCTGCTCCGCAACACCCTCGAGCTCGAAAAGGCCGCGACCGGCCGCGGCATGTTCAGCATTCAGCAGGAGCGCGACGGCATCATCCGCCGGGTGCCGATGGTCATGCAGGCCCAGGGCGCCCCAGTGACGTCATTGACCTTCGAGATGCTGCGCCTCGTGACCGGATCGAACACGGCCTTGATCCGCATGGATGAATCCGGAATCAAGACGGTTGCGGTTCCGGGGCTGGAGGTGCCGACCGACGCCAAAGGCAGGCTCTGGGTTTACTTCGCGCGGCACGATCCGGCGCTCTACGTTTCGGCTATCGACGTTCTCGAGGGCCGCTTCCCGGCAGACCGCTTCGCGCAGCGGCTGGTGCTGATCGGCACATCGGCGGCGGGCCTGCTCGATATCAAGACAACGCCGCTCGATCCGGTAATTCCCGGCGTCGAGATTCACGCCCAGATCATCGAGAATCTTCTGAGCAATACCACGCTGAGTGAGTCCAGCTACTCCAAGTCCAGCGAGATGGTCGAAGCATTCGTGCTCGGCGTTGCGATCATCATTCTCGCGCCCATTCTCGGTCCAGGCCTTCTGCTGTTGTTCGGCGGCACGATCATCGTGCTGCTGATCGGTACATCGTGGTATTTTTTCTCCTACGAGCACCTGTTGGTCGATTTCACCTTCCCGCTGCTGTCGAGTTCGCTGATCTATCTCACGCTGGTGTTCACCAACTTCGTCAAGGAGCAGGCGCAGCGTCGGCAAATCCGCTCGGCGTTCGGCCAGTATCTGTCGCCCGCGCTGGTCGAACAGCTCGCGCAATCGCCGGAGAAGCTCGTACTCGGCGGTGAACAGCGCGAAATGACGATCATGTTCAGCGACGTGCGCGGCTTCACCACCATTTCGGAAATCTACAAGGACGATCCGCAAGGCCTCACCGCGTTGATGAACAGCTTTCTCACGCCGCTCACCAACGCCATTCTCGAACGCAAAGGCACCATCGACAAATATATGGGTGACGCCATCATGGCGTTCTGGAGCGCGCCGCTGCACGACGCCAATCATGAGCTGAACGCCTGCGAAGCCGCGCTGGAAATGCTGGATCGCGTGGAACGACTCAACCGCGAGCGTGAGCAGAGCGCGAAAGAAACCAACGCGATGTTCATTCCGATCCAGATCGGCGTCGGCTTGAATACCGGTAAGTGCGTTGTCGGCAACATGGGCTCGGATTTTCATTTCAACTATTCGGTGCTGGGCGACAGCGTGAACCTCGCCTCGCGTCTCGAGGGCCAGTGCAAGTCCTATGGACTGCCGATCATCATCGGCTCGCGGACCGCATCCGTTGCCAAGGACAAGTTCGCGATGCTCGAACTCGACTTCATCGCAGTGAAAGGCAAGAAGGAGCCGGAGGTGGTCTACGCGCTGGTCGGCCGCGAAGACATGATCAACTCCGAGCGCTTCAGGCGGTGGCAAGAGGTCAACATGAAGATGCTGACGCACTATCGTGGCCGCGACTGGGACGCAGCACTCGCCGCCATCGAGGAAGGCCGTTCCGCCGACCCCGAGGGCCGCTTCAAGACACTCTATGAGGTTTACGCGGAGCGCATCGGGAGCTTCAAACTCACACCGCCGCCGGAGGACTGGGACGGCGCTTATGCGCTCGAAACCAAATAGCCAGCGACCTTCCCAGGCCGGAAAATGGACATAGTGCATTGATAAACATGTGAAATTACGACCTGTGACATTTCGCACTTCAAGACTCCTTCGTGCGGGCGCAGGCTGAAGAGGGAAAGTTTGACTGGGGGAACGGCCACGCATGCTCTCGACAACACCACGCGGTTCTTCGCGGCCGTGGGCGACACCCATCCCCGAAGTCCATCTCGATGACTGCCTCGGCCCCATAATTCCCATGGACCAGTCACCACCGGGAGACTACGGGACCGTGTAATGGCATCGAGAGATGGGCCGGCGAGTCCGGCCTCAATGGCGGTCCGATTTTGGGGCGTCCGGGGAAGCATCGCTTGCCCGGGTCCTTCTACGTTGCGTTATGGTGGAAACACACCCTGCGTCGAGCTGATCTGCGGCCGCCATACGCTCATCTTCGATGCGGGCACCGGCATTCGGCAACTCGGCATGGCGCTGGTGAACGGCGCCAACACCACTGACTTCGATATCTTCTTGAGCCACGGTCATATCGACCACGTGGTCGGCCTGCCGTTCTTCGCGCCGCTGTTCGTCAAGGATCAGGTGGTCCGCGTCTGGGGCGGCAATCTGCAGGCCGCCGGTGGCGTCAAGCAGGCGGTGAAGAAATTGATGAGTTTCCCGTTCTTCCCGCTTCAGGTCGACGCCTTGCAAGCGCGACTCGAATTCCACGACTTCAGCGCGGGAGATACCATCAATCTCCGTCCGGGAATCACGCTGCGCACCGCGCCCCTCAATCATCCGGGCGGCGCGACCGGATATCGCGTCGATTTCAACGGCAGTTCGGTCGCCTATGTGACCGATATCGAGCTCGGCGCGGGCACGCTCGATCCGGCGCTGATCGATCTGATCAAAGACGCCTCGCTCCTCATTCTCGACACCACCTACACGAACGAGGAATTGCCGTCGCATCTCGGCTGGGGTCATTCGACGTGGCAGCAGGGCGTCGAACTCGCCAACGCGGCCAAGGTCGGAAGGTTGTGTCTGTTTCATCACGATCCCGAACACGACGACGACACGATGGATAAAATCGCTGCCAAAGCCGAGGCGGCGAGACCGGGTACGATCGTGGCACGCGAAGGTCTGAAGGTCTGTGTCTGACCTCACAGTCGGTGCGTTCCTTGCCGGGCAAGAATTGCCTGGAATTCCACACGGAAATTTCGTCGAAGGATAAAACCAAGCCATTGGCGGCATTGGTATTGGCATCAGCTTTGCAACCTGCGCGGTAACGAACGCCGGGGGCACCGATGTCGACCATCACCGCTGCAAACCAGCCAGCCTATCTCGGCGCCACCACAAACGCTTATGCCACCGACCCGAGCACGCCGACCCTCGGGCAAGCGCTCGATGGCACAGCGGCTGACAGCCCGGCGGCGCCCTCCGCCTCCACCAACGTGACATTGTCGAACGAAGCGAAAGCCTATCTCGCGAGTGCGTCCGCCGAGACCGCGGATCTGCCGCCGGCAACGCTGGCGGCCAAGGCACGGGCTTGGTTCGACCAACATTATGACGCCCTTGGCATCTCCTCCGCTCGGCTCAACGGCCAGACCGCCGTCGATTTGACCGGCCAGAGCCGGACGACGCTCGCTGCCGTGGCCGCGAACGTGGGAGGCTTGTTCTCTGCCGACGAAAGCGCGGCTGCTGCCGGGGAATTGCAGCACCGCTTCAACGACGCGATGAAGCCCTACGTCGTGATCGCACGGCACACCGGCGACTATGCGAGCCTTTATAAGGCCGCGTCGGACTACATGGATCAGGCCGGGGCCGTGGAACGCGCCACGGCGACGTGGCAGCAGCAGCGCCAGGCGCTGCTTGAAGGAGCCACCGCGGCGCGTGCGAGCTTCGGGAAAGCCCCCGACACCGGCAACAAGAGCGATCCGGTCCGCGCACTGCTTGACAGCAGCGCATCGACGAATTCCACACCTGCGAACGATGTCGCGGCGCAAGCCCGTGCGCTGCTGGACGACCAGATCAATCACGCCAAGGACAATGGCAAGGAGCTGGTTTTCGATCCGAAGCGGAAAACCGGTCAGCAAGCCGACCTGTCACCGTTCAACAACCGGATGCTTGCCACGGTCGCCCTCAATCAAGATGGGACGTTCTCGACCGACGAGGTTCGCGCAGCCAAGACCGAACTGGATCAACGCCGGCGTTCGAGCCTGTTGAGCGCGCTGAATTCCTCGAATGGCAGCAACGTAAGCGCCGGCAGCCTCTCCATGATCAAGCAATACGCATCCATGAGCGCTGAGGAACGGTCGGTTCTCGGCGTCACCGACGACGTGATGAATCGCCTTGTGCGGAATTACCGCAGTCTGACCTCGTTGCAGAATTCGCTGAGCGGCGGGCTCAGCATGAGCTCGTATTTCTAAGCCTGCGCTACCGCCGCGCGCTGCCCGCGGCCCCTGCGCCGCCGGTCAGAGCATCAATTTGCGCCTTCTGCTCCATGACAACACCCTCAAGCCGCGAGATGTTCTGCATCAGCCGCTCGGTGGAGAGCCTCAGGAAGTAATAGCCGAATTCAGGATTCTGGAAGTACAGCTCCAGGAGCTTGTCGTAGGTGATGGTCAGCACCTCGCCGTTTTCCATGCTCTCGACCGTCTGGGTGCGGCGGTTTTTTGGATCGATGAAGCCGAGCTCACCCATGATGCGGCCGGGCGGCAGCTCGATTCCGATCTCCTTGACCAGGAAGCGGCCCGTCACGGTGTAGAACATCTCTTTGGCTGCATCGCCTTTGTGAAACAACACCTCGCCCTTCTTGTACTTGCGGGGGCTCATGAACGGGCGGAGCCAGTCCATCGACAGGTCGCCCTGCGCCGAGAGGCGGGCTTTCTTGACCAAACTCAGCATCTGGCGAAGGCGGATGATGTTGATCGGCAGCGACAGCAAATACAGGAAGAAGGTCGCCATTGCGCCGGCGAGCGCGCCATAGCCGATGAAGAACACGATGCTGATGATGCCGATGACGCGCAACGGCACGATGGTGCGCACCATCAGGGTTGCGACATAGAAGATGGCGCCGACCAGCGCCAGCATATTGGCGAAGTTGATGTTGGCGATCGCGATATCGACCAGACGGTTGAACACCGCGTCATAGGTCACATTGGTCGGATCAAGCCCGAGCTGGATCAGGAGCTTTTCGACCCGGAGGTTCTGCGTCGCATATTCGAGAATGCGGTTGAGTATTGCAGGCAGATCAATATTGGCGCTGCCCATCGATCCCTCACCATCTGCCGGAGCCGATCCCGCACCGGATCGGGCCGCGAAGAACGGGTGCCGCCGAAACGGTCGCCGGTGAATGCCCCCTGGCCACTGTGTATTCCGATCCGGCCTGCGCTTGGCAAGAGAACAGTCTGATCAACGGCTTCGGACCATGAACGAGGCAACCCGCGGCTCGGCCAGAGCCGTTCATCAAACCGACATCCAGAGCGAAACCTGAAGTCGCAGCAGCACTTTAGCCGCTGCCGCCCGGCGGCCAACCTTTATTCCGCGCAAGCTGCGGCGAGAGTGATCTCAGTCACAGTCCGGGTGGCGTTTTGCGACCGGTCTGGGCGAACGCTGGTCATTGGTGGCGAATCAGGCCGCCGCGCCGCTGCCGGAACGGCGTGCGACGGCTCAAAGATTGATCACGCCAACCGGAAAACCGTTACTTCACCGGCACAAATTCGGTTGTAAACATGACCTTGTTGTCAGGGATTTCCTTCAGCAGCCCCATCTCGATGAACGACTGCTTGAGCACCTCGACGCCCTTGGGGTCGAATACGCCGTCGGTGCTGAAGATCGGCATCTGCTCGTCATAGGCGCGGGCTGCGACCGACGGGCTGACATTGATCACCTTCGCGGTGATCTCCACGGTCTTGTCCTTGTTGGCCTTCATGAAGGCGATGGTGTCGACCCAGCCCTTGAGGAAGGCGCGCACCGCCTCCGGACGTTTGGCGATCAGGTCCTCGCGGGCGAAAAACACGTGCGTGATGAAATGATCGACGAAGGGATCGGCCGAGGTGATGACGCGCCACTCTTTGTTCTCTTCGAGCTCGTAGCCGGTTTCCAGCGCGCCGATATAGCCGTCGAGCTGGCCGGTCTTCACCGCGGCACGCGCCGGCTGCATGCCGCCGATCGGCACCGTGGTGATGCCGTTGCTGGTCCAGCCCTTTTGGGCGTTGATTCGCTTGCCGATCCAATCGGTCAGCGAGCCCACCGTTGTGACGCCGAGTTTTTTGCCGCGAAGGTCATCGATCGTGCGGATCGGCTTGTTGTAGTCGGCCATGACCGCCATGTTGCGCGGGACGCCATACATGGCGGCGACCGCCTTGGCCGGCACACCCTTGGCCATGAAGGCCATACCGGGGCCGCTGCCGACTCCTATATCGAGGCTGTCGGCCGCGAGCGCCTGCTGCAGGCGCGCATCGCCGCCGAACGATGACGCCTCGACCTCGAGCCCGTGCTTGGCAAAGATGCCCATCTGCATTCCGACATCGAGCGGCGTGAAGGTCCAGGCGAACGGCACCGCCTTGCCGACCCTAAGCTTCTCGGCGGCGTTCGCTTGATAACCCAGCGACACAACCAGCAGGACGACCGCCCATCGCAGCGCAGCAATATTGAAGTTTCGCGTCATCTGAAGTCCTCCCGGCGGCCGGTTTACCTCCCGAACCTTGGCAAAATCATCGCAGAAATCATTCACCGTGGCCATGCGCCAAAGCCGCGCTTGCGTTGACCAGGAACGTGGCCACCCCTAGAATCGTTGAATCCTCGCCTTATGCAGGACTTCCGACATGCACATCATTGACTCGCATTTTCATTGGTGGCCGCGTTCGATCTTCGAGAAGCTCTGCAAACGCGCCGAATATCCGAGATGCCGGGTCAACCAGCGCGGCGGCTACGACTACATGCGGTCTGCCGACGCCGGCCAGCATCTGAACTCCTGGGCCGAATGGTTCGATCTCGACAAGCAGTTCGAATACATGGACAGCCTTGGCCACCGCGTCGACGTGGTGTGCTCGATCGGCCCGTTCTCTGTGTCGTTCTCCGACATGCCGATCGATGAGGGTCGCGATTACGCGCTGATGTGGAACGAGGAGATGGCCGGCGCGCAGAAGAAATATCCGGGCCGCCTCTGGGCGAGCGCTGCGGTGCCGTTGCAGGATACGCGCGCGGCCATCGAAGTGCTCGATGACGCCGTCAATCGGCTCGGCCTGATGGGCGTGAACCTTCCCGGCAGCGTCGGCCCCGATGCGCGCATCGACGCCGAACGGCTGCAGCCGTTCTACGCTCATGTCGAGAAGCTCGGCCTGCCGCTGTTCCTGCATCCGACCGACGTGATCTTCCAGGACATGCTGTCGGACGGCTACGGCGGTGCGCTGCATCTGAGCCTCGGCCGCGTGATCGAAGTGAGCACCGCTGCGATGCGGCTTGTTCTCTCCGGCACGATGGAACGGCATCCGAACCTGAAGGTGGTGATGTCGCACACTGGCGGCGCACTGCCCTATCAGTCGGGCCGCATGGACAAGAACTCCAAGGCCGCGCAACTGCCGAAGCCGATCTCGACGTATCTCAAGCGCATGTACACCGACACGGTGTCCCCACACAGCGAGGGCATGCAGTTCGCGATCGACTATTACGGCATCGACAACGTGATGTATGGCACCGACTATCCGTGCTGGGATCCGGCGCCGTGCCTGAAGCTTCTGGAAGACGTGAAACTGAGCGACGCTGACAAGCAGAAGCTGTTCTATTCGAACGCGCGCCGTATTTTGGGCCTCAAGGACCCCGCTCCGGCCAAGCCCGTGACGAAGCGCGAGCCGGCGCTCGTTTAACGGTTCATCGGAAATCGTAGGGTGGGCAAAGCCGCGAATGCGGCGTGCCCACGCTGCGCCTCATGCAAGAAGACGTGGGCCCGGCGCTGACGCGCCTTGGACCACCCTACAGGCTGACGTCAAACGCGCGGCGCAAAGCGCTCGTCGACGCTTTCCCATTTGTCGTAGCCGACGACCTTCTTGTAGTCCTCGAAGTCCATGCCGTCGTTGCGGCGGGCGAATTTGCCCGACTTCATGTCGAGCAGCACGGTCTCGATCGCCTTCGCGGCGTGCATGACCGTGTCGAGGCCCAGCACCGCGCAGTTGAAGCCGAGCTCGCCGAGCTCATCCATGGTCAGGATCGGCGTGTGGCCGCCCATCAGCGGATTGCAGATCTGCGGCACATCGAAGGCTTTGCCGATTGTCCTGAGTTCGTCGATGCTGCGCGGCGCCTCGATGAAGATGCCGTCGGCGCCAGCCTTGATGTAGCGCTCGGCACGCCGCATCGCCTCGTCGAGATCGTAGACCGCCCGCGCGTCGGTGCGCGCGAGAATCCACGTCTCCTTGTTGAGCCGCTCCGAGCATGCCGCACGGATTTTCGCCTCGGCCAGTTCGACCGGCACCACCTTCTTGCCGACCATGTGGCCGCAACGCTTCGGCCACTGCTGGTCCTCGATCAGGATCGCGCTGACGCCCATGCGCTCGTAGCTCTGCACGGTGTGCACCACGTTCTTCACATCGCCATAGCCGTCGTCGCCGTCGACGAACACCGGCAGGTCGCAGGCCGCCATGATGTCGCGCACGCAGGCCGCGATCTCGCCGAAACCCTTCAGTCCCACATCCGGCACGCCGTAACGCGCGCCGACCGCCGGAAAGCCGCCGATGAAATAAGTCTCGAAGCCGAGCTTCTGGATGATGCGTGCACTCAGCGCGTCATGAGCGCCGGGCACGACCAGGAATCGCTTGTCCTTGACGGCCTTGTCGATGATCTGGCGAAAGCTGGTCGGCATGGAGAACTCCGGCATTGCGAATGGCTGCGGCCGGATTGAAGCGCAGTTTGCCGGGTTACGCCAGCGCTACGCCGCCGGCGCGTTCAGCTGCTCGCGCAGATGATCCATGAAGCGGCGCGCATGTCGCGGCAGCGGATCGTGGAACGCGCAGCGCAATTCGAAGCTGTCGAGCGGCCGCCCGCTCACCGACAATCGTACCAGCGCGCCTGAGCGAAGATCGTCCTGCACGGTGCAAAGCGCAATGCAGGCGACGCCGGCGCCGTGGCGGGCAAGCTCGCGCACCATGCCGAAGTCCTGAACCTCCATGGCGATGCTGCGGTGGTTGATGCCGATCCGCTTCATCAGACGGTCGGTCATCTCGAAGTAGGACGAACTGCGCAGGCCAGTCACATAGGAGGCAGCGGCGAGATCGGCGACAGTGACCGAAGACTTTCGGGCCAGCGGATGATGCGGCGAAACCACAAGGGCCATCGGCTCCTGTCCCAGCACCACGCTGTCGAGACCGGCAACCGCGCCGAGCGACGGGAACAACCCGAGGCTCACGGTCCGAGCGCGCACCAGCGCCACCACATCCTCGACGGTTCCGGTATGGGTGACAAAGCGAACGCCCGAATTACGCAAGGCAAACGACGCGAGATGCGCCGGCAGCCGGTATTGGCCGTATTCGCGATGCACGGCGAGCGACATGACCTCCTGCGCCGGCCGCAACTCGTCGAGTTGCTGCGCGGCCTCCTCGTTACAGCGCAGCACCTCCAGCGCCATCGAATAGACCGCCTCGCCGGCCTTGGTGAGCCGCGGCCGCGAGCCGCGCTTCCGGTCGAACAGCGCGTGCCCGGCCTGGCGCTCCAGCGCCCGCACATGGGCGCCGACCGAGGGCTGGGAAATGTCGAGCCGCATGGCGGCGCGATTGAACCCGCCCTCCTCGACCACGGCCTTGAACACGGACAACCGGCGGGCACTCGCGGAGATCATCGACAAAATTATAGTCAAATGGCTACAAGCGTAAAGCCGACCAGCCGGTTGCTTTCACCCCCGTGCAACCGCAGTTTCGCTGAAGCGGCAAAAGACCGCGATTTGTTCTGGGAGGAAGCAGGCGTGATCTTCGTCGCGGTCGATATCGGCGGCACATTTACCGATCTGATCGGGTTCGATGACGAAGCGCAGGCCTTCGTGCAGGCGAAAAGTCTGACGACGCCGTCGGAACTGACGCAGGGCGTCATCAACTGCATCCGCGAAAGCGGGCTTGATGCCGGAAAAATCGACGAGCTGATCCACGGCTCGACGACCGCGATCAACACGCTGATCGAGCGGAAGGGCGCCAAGACCGGCCTGATCGTGACCCGCGGCACCCGCGACGTCTACATCATCGGCCGCGGCAACCGGCCCGAGGCTTACAACCTGTTCTTCCACCGGCATAAGCCGCTGGTGTCGCGCCGCATGACCCAGGAGGTGGACGAGCGCGTTCTGGCATCAGGAAAGGTCTACGAGCCGCTGAAGAAGGCGAGCCTCGCCGCGGCCTGCAAGGCGCTGAAGGCCGAAGGCATCGAGGCAGTGGCGGTGTGCTTCCTGCACGCCTATGCCAACCCGGATCACGAGCGCGCCGCCGGCGTCGCCATCAGGAAGGCGATGCCTGACGCCTATCTGTCGCTATCCCATGACATTCTGCGCGAGTATCGCGAGTTCGAGCGCATGTCGACCACTGTGGTGAACGCCTATATCGGGCCGAAGGTCGGCGGCTATGTGAAGAGTCTCAAGTCGAGCCTTGGCGGCGTCGGCTTCAAGGGCGATCTGTCGATCATGCGCTCCAACGGCGGCGTGATGACGCCGGAGGTCGCAACCGAGCGGCCGGTGGCGATGATGGAGTCAGGTCCGGTCGGCGGCATCATCGCCTCGGCGCAAGTCGGACTGGCGCTCGGGCATTCCAACGTCATCTCGTTCGACATGGGCGGCACCACGGCGAAAGCCAGCCTCATTCGCGAAGGCGAACCGACGCTCGCGCCCGGCTACTATGTCGGCGGATACGCGAGCGGCCATCCGGTGATGCTGCCGATGATCGACGTCGTTGAGGTGGGCGCGGGCGGCGGCTCGATCGCCTGGCTCGACGACGTCGGCGCGCTGAAGGTCGGACCGCAGAGCGCCGGCGCCGATCCCGGACCGATCTGCTATCGCGGCGGCGGCACCGAGCCGACCATCACCGACGCCAACGTGGTGCTCGGCAGGCTCGATCCGGACAACTTCCTGGGCGGAACCATGAAGCTCGATGCCGAGGGCGCCAAGCGCGGCATCGAGCAGAAGATTGCCAAGCCCCTGAAGCTCGATGCGGTCGCGGCCGCGCAGGCGATCGTCGACATTTCGATCAACAAAATGTCGCTGGCGGTGCGCGAGGTGTCGGTCGCCAAGGGCTATGACCCGCGCGACTTTGCCCTCGTCGCTTCCGGCGGCGCGGGTCCGTTGCATGTCTGCGCCATCGCCCGCGAGTTGTTCATCCCGACCGTGATCGTGCCGCTGTTTCCCTCGCATTTCTCGGCGCTCGGCATGCTGCTCGCCGACGAACGCCACGATTTCACCCGCACGGTCTATTCGGATCTCGTCAAGGTGGACTTCGACCGATTGGTCAAAATCCACGACGAGATGGCGGCCGAAGCCAAGGCCGGCCTGCGCCACGGCATGGACGCGCAATACCAAGTGAGCCTCGATATCCGTTATCTGGGCCAGGAGTTCACGCTGTCGGTGCCGGTCGGCCTCGATCAGCTCAAGCGCGCGGACCGGCAAGGCATCCGCACGGCCTTCGACAAGCTCTACGAGCACCGCTACGCGCATTACTCGCCGGAAGAGCCGGTCGAGATGGTCAACGTCCGGCTCGGCGCAATCGGCAAGCGGCCGAAGCTGAAATTCCCGGGCCTCGGTGCAGCCGGCGCCGCGACGCCGAGCGCCGAACGCCCGGTCTATTTCTCCTCCGCGGCGAAACCATTGCCGGCGAAAATCTACCGCCGCGAGACGCTCAGCGCGGGAGCTAAGATCAGCGGCCCTGCCCTCGTCCAGGAGCACGGCACCACCACGGTGCTGTTCGAGAACGACACCTGCCGCGTCGCCGATACCGGCGAGCTCATCATTTCGGTCGGAGGCGCGCGATGAAGCTCGACACCGTTACGCTTGAAGTCCTCCGCAACGCGCTGCCCGCCGTCGCCAACGAAATGGCGGCGGACCTGCAGCGCACCTCCTACAACATGATGATCTACGAGGTGCGGGACTACTGCACTGCGCTCCTCGGCCTCAACGGCGAGCTCATTTCGCAGAACGTCGGCGGCGTGTCGCATTTCGTCGCGGACTTGGGCGTGCTCGTCACCGACGGCCTCGCCCGCTATGGCCGCGACGGCTTCAAGCCGGGCGACGTCATCATCACCAACCATCAGGCGGTCGCGGGCCAGCATCTCAACAACGTCGTCATCTACATGCCCTATTTCTACAAGGGCGAGCTCCTGATGTTCCTGATGGTGCGGGCGCACTGGATTGACGTCGGCGGCACCTCGACCGGTTTCGGTGCCGGCGCAACCGTCGCCGACCCATGGCTCGAAGGCCTGCAACTCGACCAGCTCAAGATCTATGAGGAAGGCAAGCTCAGCGACACGCTCTACCGCGTCATCAAGGACAACATCCGCTTCCCGGAATCCTCGCTCGGCGACATGAAATCGCAGATGGCGGCATGCCGCCTCGCGGCGCGCCGGCTCGACGAACTGTTCGACAAATACGGCCGCGACACGCTTCTTGCCGCCATCGATCAGATCTTCGATGAGACCGAGCGGAAGTGCCGCAACGTCGTCTCGCAGCTTCCCGACGGCGTCTATGAGGCATCCGCTTCGATCGATGACGACGGCGTCCTCAAGGGCGAAGAGGTCCCGATCCACGTCAAGGTGACGGTCAAGGGCAGCGACATGACCATCGACCTGTCCGGCTGCTCGGCCGAGCGCAAGGCCGCGATCAACTCGCGCACCTACGCAGGCGCCCGCGTCGCCTACAAGGCGCTGACCGGGCCTCTTGACCCAGTGAACGAGGGTTCGTTCCGCGCGCTCAAGGTCATCATCCCGGAAGGCAACATCATGATGGCGCGCTTCCCGGCCCCCATGGCGGGCTGGAGCGGCATCGTGCCGACTGTCGTCGACTCCATCGTCATGGCGCTCGGCAAGGCGATGCCTGATCGTGTGCCGGCCGGACATCATGGGCTCCTTGGCGGCGCGGTGGTGTTCTTCGGCACCAATCCCGAGACCAAACGGCGCTTCGTCGTGCAGAGCCTCGAAGGCGGAGGCTGGGGCGGCCGGCCGTTCGAGGACGGCGAGTCCGGCACGGTGTCGGTCTGCCAGGGCGACGTGCGCAACGGTTCGATCGAAGGCATCGAGCTGAAGTGCCCGGTCCTGGTGCAAGGCCGAGCGCTGCGCACCGATTCCTGCGGCGCCGGAAAATTCCGCGGCGGCCTCGGCATCGATATGCAGGTGAAGAACCTGGTCGAGGGCAAATGGAATTTCGAGATGCCGCGGCGGAGCAAGCGCCCGCCCTGGGGCATCGAGGGCGGCACGCCCGGCGAGCCCGGCGGCTATCTCTTGAAGCGGCCCGGCGAAAAGAACTTCACCATGATGGGCGGTTTTCATATTCCGGTGGCAATCGGCGCGGAGGCCATCGTTCGCACCGGCGGCGGCGGCGGCTGGGGCGATCCGTTCGAACGCCCGGCAGAGGTCGTGGCCAACGATGTCGCCGAGGGCCTCATCTCGGCGGCCGCGGCACGCAAGTTCTACGGCGTGGCGGTCCGTGGCGACATGTCGCTGGATGAAAAGGCCACGCAAAAACTGCGAACGCGGGTAGGATCGGGGCGAAAGGCCAAATCGGCCAAGAAGAAACCATCCAAGGGGAGATCGCGTTGAAATCAGCCGCCCTGCGACAAAGTCTCGTCGCCATCGCAGCTCTCGTCTGCACTTGGAACACAGCCCAGGCTGACACCAAGCTCCGCGTCGGCAAGGCGCAGCCCAACCAATTCGCGTTCGTGCCTGCCGACATCGGCGTTGAGACCGGCATCTTCAAGAAGCACGGCCTCGACGTCGAAACCACCGCCTTTGGCGGCGACGCCAAGATGATGCAGGCGCTCACCGCCGACGGCATCGACATCGCGCTCGGCGGCGGCCCCGCCTTCGCCACGATAGTCAAGGGCGCGCCGATGAAGGCGGTGGCGGCGCTCGCCAACCAGCCCAACACCATCCTGATGGTCGTGCTGAAGGACGGCCCGATCAAATCTGCCGCCGACCTCAAGGACAAGAAGGTCAGCGTCTCGACCGCAGGCTCGCTGACCTACTGGCTGACCATGCAGCTGTCGCGCGCCCAGGGCTGGGGCACCGACGGGATCAAGATCGTCCCGCTCGGCGCCGCCGGAGCGCAGATCGCCGCGCTGAAAACCCATCAGGTCGACGGCGTCACCACCGACAGCGTCACCGTGTACAAAATGGTCGAGGAAGGCTCCGGCCGCACCCTCGTGAAGTTCGGCGACAGCGTGAAGGACTTCCACGTCCACGTGATCTACGCCAGCAACAAGCTGATCCAATCCAATCCGGACGCGCTCAAGGCCTTCCTGGCCGGCTGGCTCGAGACCATCCGCTTCATGCGCGACAACAAGGACAAGGCCATCGCGCTCGCCGCGAAGCTCACCGACACTTCCCCTGCCGTCGCCACCTTCGGCTACAACGACACCATGCCGATCTTCAGCACCACCGGGCATTTCGAACCCAAGGCGCTCGACGTGCTCGCCACTTCCTTTGTCGACACCAAGCTTTTGCCGGAAAAGCCCGACATGTCGAAGCTGATCAACGAAGCATATCTGCCGAAATGACAACGGGAGACGTCGCGATCCGGGTCAGGGACGTCTCGCATCAGTTCGGCGAGCCGGGCGACAAGCAGCATGTGCGCGCGCTGCTCGACACCTCGCTCGATATCAAACGCGGCGAACTCCTCTGCCTGATCGGCCCGAGCGGCTGCGGCAAGAGCACGCTCCTCAACATGATCGGCGGCCTTCTGGAGCCGACCAGCGGCGCTGTGGAGGTCGCAGGAAAGCCGGTCCGCGGGCCGCTGCCGCGCGACATCGCCTTCGTGTTCCAGGAAAACGCGCTGTTTCCCTGGTGCACGGTCATCGAGAACGTCAAGCTTGGCATGGTGTTCCAGGGCGTCGCCAAAAGCGAGCAGGACGAACGCGCGCGGAAATCGATCGAGGCGGTGGGCCTCAAAGACTTCATGAATCATTATCCGGCGCAGCTCTCCGGCGGCATGCGTCAGCGCGCCGCGCTCGCTCGTGCGCTGAGCCTGCAGACCGACATCATCCTGATGGATGAGCCGTTCGGCGCGCTCGACGAGCAGACTCGCATGATCCTCGGCGAGGATCTCTCGGTGCTGCTCGCTGCGACCGGCAAGACCATTGTGTTCGTCACCCATTCGCTCGGCGAGGCCGTGTATCTCGCCGATCGCGTTGCGGTGTTCTCGGCCCGACCCGGCCGGATCAAGGAGATCATCGCGGTGAACGAACCGCATCCGCGCAAGCCGTCCTTCGTGACCACGGAAAAATTCTCGACACTGCGCAACACGCTCTACGGTCTCCTTCACGAGGAAATCCGCAAGGCGGTCGCACAGTCCGCGGCCGTGGGACCTGCCTTATGAGTCCGCGGCGGGAGCTGCGCAGCAAGATCGCGAGCCGCGCCGTACAGGTGGGATTCGCCGCCGGCATCATCCTGCTCTGGTATCTCGCCACGACATACTGGGGCATCAGTCAGATTCTTTTGCCTAACCCGGTCAAGGTCTGGGCCGAACTGTCCGATGTGCTCCGAAGCGGCGAGTTCTGGCCCGATCTTCGCGTCACGCTGACCGAACTCGCCACCGCTTTTGCGATCTCCTGCACCGGCGGTGTCGCGCTCGGCTACCTGATCAGCCGCTCGCCCTATCTGATCAAGGTGTTCGAGCCGCTGCTGGCCGCCATCTATTCGGTGCCGATCATCCTGTTCTTGCCGCTTTACGTCTTGTTCTTCGGCCTCGGCCCCGGTTCCAAGATCGCCCTCGGCGCCACAATCAGCTTCTTTCCGATCGTGCTCAACACCATCGCAGGCTTTGGTTACGTCGACAAAATTTTCGTGACCGCGGCGCGCTCGATGGGCGCATCGAACATCCAGATGTTCTGGCACGTGCTGCTGCCCGCTGCCCTGCCTGTGATTCTCACGGGGCTGCGCATCGGCTTTACCGTCGCGCTCCTTTCGATCCTGGGCAGCGAGACCATCGCCTCGCTCGAAGGCCTTGGCCACCACATTGTGCAGCTCGCCGAAGGGATGGAGACAGCACGGATGTTCGCCTACATCGCCTTCGCCGTGGTCATCGCGGCCTGTCTCAACGCCGCGGTCAGCGGCCTCGAACGGCGGTCGAAGCGATGACTGCAAGAGAGCTCAGGCACTTCTTCATCCGCCGGCCCGGGCTGGCGCGGCTCGGCATCATCGTCGCGATGCTCCTTCTGTGGGAGGCTGCGGCGCGCTGGTGGATCGACCCGATGTTCCTCAGCCCGCCATCGAAGATCGTCGCCTCCCTCGGCGCTCTGTTTTCAACCAAGAATGTGCCCGCTGCGCTTCAGCTGACGTTTTTCGAGCTCGCCGTCGCCTTTGCGCTTTCGGTCGTGATCGGGCTTGCGGTCGGGCTCGCCGTCGGTCTCTCACGCTTCGGCCACCGCAGCTTCATGCCAATCATCCTGCTTCTCTACGGCATCCCACAGATCACCATCCTGCCGCTGTTCATCCTCTATTTCGGCATCGGTGCGCCGTCGAAGATCGCCTTCGGCGTCACCCACGGCATCTTCCCGATTATCGTCACGATCGTGGCCGGCGTTCAGAACATCAAACCGATCCTGATGACGGCGGCGCGCTCGATGGGCGCGAGCCGCTGGCAGATCTTCCGCTGGGTGATCTTCCCGCACATGATCCCGACGTTCTTCGCCGGTATGCGGCTCGGAATGAGCGGCGTGCTGCTCGGTGTGCTGCTGGCCGAGCTTTACGTCTCGACCGCCGGCATCGGCTACTTCACGCAGCTGTTCACCCAGAACTTCGATCCGACAAAGCTTCTGGGCCTGATCTCGGTGCTTGCCGCCATGGCAATTGTGCTGAACGAAATCGTGCGCCGCGCCGAGGTGCATTTCGGCCGCTGGCGGATGAATCAGAACTAAGCATTCAGCCCACCGGCACCACCGCCACAGCGACCTCGATGCGGTGGCCGCCAGCCGCGATGATGACCCCGTCGACCGGCGCGACGTCGGCGTAGTCGCGGCCGACCGCGAGCACGACGTGATCGTTGCCGGCGAGAATGCCGTTGGTAGGATCGAGACCGACCCAGCCGGTCTCGGCGCCGCACCAGGCCAGCACCCAGGCGTGCATGGCGTCGGAGCCCTCGAGCCGCACCTCCTCAGGCTTGCGCACCGTGCGCAGATAACCGCTGACATAGGCCACCGGCAGGCCGAGCGAGCGCATGCCGGAGATCATGATGTGGCTGAAGTCCTGGCAGACCCCACGCCGGAGCGCGAACGCCATCGGCGCCGTGG
The DNA here is from genome assembly GCF_001579845.1 of Rhodoplanes sp. Z2-YC6860. Taxonomy (GTDB): domain Bacteria; phylum Pseudomonadota; class Alphaproteobacteria; order Rhizobiales; family Xanthobacteraceae; genus Z2-YC6860. Next base: position 2,610,452 of record NZ_CP007440.1, on the reverse strand, counting down.
TGGTCGCCGTGGTGGCGCCCACTTCGTAGACGAACTCCGACTTGATGCGGTTCATCAGTTCGATGGCGCCTTCCAGCACCGGCCGGCCGGCCGGAAAGCTCGAGGCCGCATAATCGCGAATCTCCGGATCGAGCGACACCTGCCGGCTCGGAAACAGGAAATGAGCGGGCGACTGCGCGCTGAGATCGGCACTGGCATAAGCCAACGCCCTCACCTTCTCCCACGGCGGCGTGGCCTTCGCGTCGCCGGGCGGGCCATGCTCGACCGCGATGCGCGCCATCACCTTCACCACCAGCGTGTCATGCGGCTGATCCAGCACAACTTCCGTGGTGCGGTTGCCGAAAAAATCCCGGCCTTCGGTGCGCTCCACCGGTGCGGGCGTCACTTCAAGCGAGGCCGCGTGGACGCGCTGATGCAGCCGGTCGATCGGCGTCAGCCGCAGCATGTGATGGGCGACCGTAACCGGCGACGCATAGTGGTAGGTCGTCGACTGCCGGACGTCGTAGATCATGCATGCGCCTCGTGCTGAGCCTCGGAGCGATGCTGCGTGGTGAAATAGGTCGAGCCGATCACGTCGGAGAGCCGCATCAGCGCGTTCTCGGCTTCGATCAACATACCCTCGTCGAGTTGAGCCACATCGGCGGTGCGAAGCTTTGCGGTGAGCACGGTCGCGACCTGCTCTGGCGGCGACAGCCTCCCGTCGTCGCTTTTTGTCAGCGCGGCAAGATGCGTCTCGATCCGCGTCAGCTGGTGCACGATCGAGCGCGGATTGTTGGGATCGAGCGCGACGAGATCGATCACCGGCGCACGGGCCGCGACCATGACGTAGCGCAGCCGGTAGGTGATCTGGCTGTCGGCGAGCTCCAGCAGCACGTCGAGCGAGCCTTCCGCGGGTGTGCCGAAGGCGAACTGCCGGATGAAGCGCGAGGTGGCAAGCGTCCGCTCGATGCGGCGGCCGAGCTCCAGGAACCGCCAGCCCGCGAGCTGACTCATATTCTCCTGCTCCAGCCCGGAGAAAGCCGCGACGATGCGCAGTGCTGCGTTGATGCGATCGAAGATCGCGCTCTCGTTCGGACCCTGCTCGAACGGCGCGTTGATCATCTCGACGAGATCGGTCAGCGCCCGCCAGGCATCCGGCGAGAAGCGGTCGCGGATGACGGACGCCGCGTTCTGTGCAGAACGAACGAGTTGCGGCAGCGCACCCGGCAACTCGCGCTGCTGCAGCGCTGCGGCCGCGAGCAGCGCCGGTTTGGCGCTGAGCATCGCTTCCGGCACGGCGCCCCAAGCGCGCAGCAGCCCCGCGATGTCGGCAATCAGCTCGCCCGCCTCGGGTGAGGTGTCGGATGCGCGATTGATCAACGAGCGCACAAGGCGAAGTGTCGCTTCGGCGCGTTCAACATAACGGCCCAGCCAGAGCAGGTTCGCGGCGGCACGGCTCGGCAGCGCGCCGGTCTGGCGGTTGATGGTGATGCGGTCGGGCGTCGGCAGCAGTGTGGTCTGCGGCACCGGTTTGTCGGACAGGATCCAGGCGTCCGCGGTGCGGCCGCCCTGCTGGAGATTGACAGCGCGCGCGTCGAGATCGTCGGCGATCCGTACAAACCCGCCGGGCATCACGCGCCAACCGTCATTGGTGCGCGCGACCAGCAACCGCAGGATGAACGGCCTTGGCACCAGCTGGCCGTTGGCCCAGACCGGCGTGGTCGAAAGCTTCACCGCCTCCTGGGCGACGAAGTCGATGCCGCGACGGCCGATCGCTTCGACGATCTGCGCACGAGCCTTCGCGTCAAGGTCGCGGCCGAGCGCGACCTTGCGATCGATGTGCGCCGGTGCATCGCCGGAAAACGCGGACGCGATCACCAGTTCGTCGAAACGCTTCAGGACATCGTCGCGGACCGTGGGATCGCCGAGCCACCAGGTCGCGACATTCGGCAGCTTCAGCTCCTGCCCCAGCACCGCAGACGCCAGCGCCGGCAGGAAGCTCAACATGGCCGGCGCCTCGACCACACCGGAGCCGAGCGCATTCGCGATCGCAACCGTGCCGTCGCGCACCGCCTGCACCAGGCCCGGCACGCCGAGGCGCGAGCGGGCGGAAAGCTCCAGCGGATCGGCAAAGTCGGCATCGAGACGGCGCAGCAACACCTCGGCGCGCTTCAGCCCCGACACGGTGCGGATGAACACACCGTCGTGTTGCACGGCGAGGTCTTCGCCTTCGACCAGCAGCAGACCGAGATAGCGCGCCAGATAGGCGTGCTCGAAATAGGTCTCGTTGAGCGGCCCCGGCGTCAGCACGCAGATCGGCGAGTCATCGCGATGATTGAGCGACGCAAGCGACGCCTGGAACGCCTGGAAAAACCCGGCGACCCGCTCGACATGCAGCGACGTGTAGATATCCGGCATGGCGCGCGACAGCGCGAGGCGGTTTTCCAGGGCAAATCCCGCGCCCGACGGCGCCTGCGTCCGGTCGCCCAGCACCCACCAGCGCCCATCGGGCGAGCGGCCGACATCGACTCCGTAGAAGCGCAAGTAGGCGTCGCCGCGCGGCTTGACGCCGACCATCGGCCGCAAGAATTCCGGATTGCCGGCGACGACTGCGGCAGGCAACCGGCCTTCGCTCACGAGCTTCGCCGGCCCATAGATGTCCGCGAGAATGGCTTCGAGCAGTTCGGCGCGCTGGATCAGGCCAGCCTGCAGCTCCTGCCATTCAGCCTGGTTGATCAGAAGCGGCACGTGGCTCAACGGCCACGGCCGCACCGCGCCCTCGGGATCCTCGTAGACCCGATAGAACACACCGGAGTCGCGCAGCTGCCGGTCGGCCGCCGAGAAGCGCCGGTTCACCTCGTCAGGCCCGAGCGCCATCAGCATGGACAAAAACGGCCGCCAGTGCTCGCGCACGTGGCCGGCGTGATCCATCATCTCGTCGAAGACACGCGGATAAAGGCAGTGATAGCCCGCGAGCAACGGCCCGAACTCGGCGCTTTGGCCAGCGCTCGTATCAGCACCTTCTTGCTGGGCAATGCCGGGCTGAGCCATACGGAAGCATCAAATCTGAGTCGGCCGGCGCAGGTCGAGCGTCATGGGGTATTCCAGCGAGCGCTCCTCCGCGGGAATCGTGAACGTACCCGGCGTATGCCCCTTGGTCTCGAAGCGGGCAAGACGGCGGGATTGCGCCTCATAGGCGTTGACCGGGAAGGTCTCATAGTTGCGGCCGCCCGGATGCGCCACGTGATAGACGCAGCCGCCGAGCGACCGACCGTTCCAGGTGTCGTAAATGTCGAAGGTGAGCGGCGAATGCACCGCGATGGTCGGTTGCAGCGCCGATGTCAGGTTCCACGCCTTGAAGCGGACGCCCGCGGCATATTCGCCGCTTCGGCCGGTTGGCGCCATCGGCACGCGACGGCCGTTGCAGGCGATGACATGGCGTTGCGGGTTGAGATTGTCGACGCGAACCTGCAACCGCTCGACGGAAGAGTCGACGAAGCGCGTGGTGCCGCCGCCCGTGCTTTCCTCCCCCATCACGTGCCACGGCTCGAGCGCATGGCGCAGTTCGAGATTGACGCCTCCGGCCTGCACCGTGCCATAGAACGGAAAACGAAACTCACGCTGCGCGTCGAACCAGACGGACTCCATCGGATATCCGGCGTGGCGCAGGTCATCGAGCACGCCGAGAAAATCCTGCCAGACGAACTCGCCGAGCATGAAGCGGTCGTGCAGCGCCGTACCCCAGCGCGGCAATGTGCCGTGCTGCGGCTCGCGCCAGAACCAGGCGACCAGCGCGCGGAGCAGCACCTGCTGCGCGAGGCTCATGCGCGCGTCGGGCGGCATCTCGAAAGAGCGGAATTCGACGAGGCCGAGCCGCCCGGTCGGACCATCCGGCGAGAACAGCTTGTCGATGCAGATTTCAGTGCGGTGCGTGTTGCCAGTGACGTCGACCAGGAGATTGCGGAACAGCCGGTCAACCAGCCACGGCCGCGGCGCTTCGCCTGGCCCCGGTGCCGGCACCATCGAGAGCGCGATGTCGAGCTCGTAAAGCAGGTCCTGCCGCGCCTCATCGAGCCGCGGCGCCTGGCTGGTCGGGCCGATGAACAGCCCGGAGAACAGATAAGACAGCGACGGATGGCGCAGGAAATAGATGACCAGACTCTTGAGCAGATCGGGCCGGCGCAGGAACGGACTGTCGGCCGGGCTGTCGCCGCCGAGCACGACGTGATTGCCGCCGCCGGTTCCGGTGTGGCGCCCGTCGATCATGAACTTGTCGGTGCCGAGCCGCGAAAGCCGCGCCTCTTCGTAGAGGCTGCGGGTGATGTCGACCGCCTCGCGCCATGACGCGGCCGGATGCACGTTCACCTCGATGACGCCAGGGTCGGGCGTGACTTTGATGACGCGCAGCCGCGGATCGGGCGGCGGCAGGTAGCCCTCGACATGCACCGGAAGGTTCAGCTCGGCGGCGCTCGCCTCGACCGCGGCGAGAAGCTCGAGGTAGTCCTCGAGCCGTTCGACGGGCGGCAAGAACACGCAAAGCGTGCCGTCCCGCGGCTCGACCGCGATGGCGGTGCGCACCGGGCGAACGCCCTGCGGCGAGCTTGGCAACGGCATGACACCGTAGCCCGATGGCACGCGCGGCGGCACGTAACTGCCGCCGTTGGTCGCGTAAGCGCGCGCGAGCTGCTCGGGCTCGGGCAAGACCCCGCGCGGCCCAAACGGATCGGCCGGCACCAGCCGTGGCTCGTCGACCGGCGCGATATAAGGCAACGAACCGAGCGGCAGCCGGAAGCCGACGGGCGAGTCGCCCGGCAACAGAAACAGCCTTTGGCGGCGAAGCTGCCAGACCTCGCTGATCCAGCCGCCACCGGCCTGCGCGTTCCAGCGCTGCACCGGCAGCACGTAGCCGGATGGCACCGAGAGATGCCGGTTGAACTCGCGCATGATGCGCGACCGCTCGAGTGGATCGTCAACCTTCGGATCGGCTGGATCGACGTTGGCGGGCAGCGCGCCCTCCTTGATCATCCGCTCGGCCGGATCCTCGAAGGCCGGAACGACATGCTTGGTCTCGATGCCGAGCCGGCCTGCCAGGTTCTCCGTGAACCAGTGCGCGTCATTGCTCGACGCAGCCTTCACCGGCTTCTCGCTCGCGATCAGCGCCTCGTTCTGCCAGAGCGGCTTGCCATCGGCGCGCCAGATCAGCGAGAACGCCCAGCGCGGCAACTCCTCGCCGGGATACCATTTGCCCTGGCCGTAATGGATCATGCCGCCCGGCCCGAAGCGGTCGCGCAATCTTCGGATCAATTGATCGGCGAGCATGCGCTTGGTCGGACCCAGCGCCGCGGTGTTCCACTCAGCCGATTGATAATCGTCGATCGACACGAAGGTCGGCTCGCCACCCATGGTGAGGCGGACGTCCTGCGCATTGAGATCGTCCTCGACCTTGTCGCCGAGCTTGTCGAGCGCGTGCCAGGCTTCATCGGAGAACGGGAACGTGACGCGCGGCTTCTCGTCGACGCGCGTGAGCTTCATCTCGAACGCGAACTCCACATTGGCCGCGTCGACCCCGCCCGATATGGGCGCCGCCGCGCGATAATGCGGCGTGGCCGCGAGCGGCATGTGCCCCTCGCCGGTGAGCAGGCCTGAGGTCGGATCGAGGCCGACCCAGCCGGCGCCCGGCAGATACACCTCGGTCCAGGCGTGCAGGTCGGTGAAGTCCGCAGTCGAGCCCGCCGGGCCGTCGAGAGCTTTGAGGTCCGGCACGAGCTGAATGAGATAGCCGGACACGAAACGCGCCGCGAGGCCGAGATGCCGCAGGATCTGCACCATGAGCCAGGCGCTGTCGCGGCACGATCCCGAGGCGAGCTTCAGCGTTTCTTCCGGAGTCTGCACGCCGGGATCGAGACGCACGAGATATCTGATGTCGCGCTGGAGCTGCTGGTTGAGGCCAACGATGAAGTCGACGATGCTCGTGGGCTTCCGCGGAACGGCGTCGACATAGGCTTTCAGCAGCGGTCCCGCCGCCTCGGTGGAGAGATAAGGCGCCAGCTCCTCGTTGAACTCACTCGGATAAGCGAACGGGAAATTGGTTGCGATCGGATCGATGAAGAAATCGAAAGGGTTGATCACCGACATGTCGGCCCGGAGATCGACCGTGATCGAAAATTCGTTGGTCTTTTCCGGGAAGACGTAACGGGCGAGCCAGTTGCCGTTCGGGTCTTGCTGCCAGTTGACGAAATGCTGGGCCGGCTCGACCTTCAGCGAATAGGCGAGGATCGCGGTGCGGCAGTGAGGCGCCGGACGCAAACGTATGATCTGGGGCCCGAGACTGACCGGGCGGTCGTACCGATACCGAGTGACATGCTTTAACGCGACTTGAACCGACATCCCTTCCGGCCCGCTTTTGACCCCGACTGACTGCCCAAATCCGATGCAATTTCCAGGCCGTACCGCTGACCAGCGGGGGCGGCAGCGGGCTCCAGTCTGGCCCCATTCGCGCAGGATTTTCGCGCCGCGGCAACCGGTTAAACGCCGGATAGTAAAACCGGGCTATTCACGCATCCAAGCCGTTTAAAGGCTGGGGCCTGTCGTGTAATTTGACAAGAGTTTCAGGCCTTAAGCCCGGGATGGGAATGACCACGAACGACGTCGTCAGTGCGGGAAGACGGCCCGATCCAGGCTTGCTGCGCCGGACGGCGGACGGCATGGGCTCCCATTTCGGCAGCCGGCTGTTCCGCAAATACGTGGCGCTGTTCGTCGCGGTGGTGTCGGTCGCGCTTCTCACCAATGGACTGTTCGAGATCTGGTTCTCCTATCAGGAGAACAAGGAGGCATTGACCCGCATCCAGCGTGAGCAGGCGATCGCTGCGGCCGGCAAGATCAGCCAGTATATCAAGGACATCGAGGGGCAGATCGGCTGGACCACGCAGCTGCCATGGACCGCGAGCGCGCTCGAGCAGCGCAGGTTCGACGCGCTGCGGCTGCTCCGCCAGGTGCCCGCGATCACCGAGCTTGCCCAGCTCGACGCCAGCGGCAAGGAGCAGCTTCGGGTGTCGCGGCTTGCCATGGATGCGGTCGGCGTCGGCACCGACTTTTCCAAGGACCCGAAGTTCACCGAGGCCGTGGCGAAGAAGATCTATTACGGCCCGGTCTACTTCCGCCGCGAGTCCGAGCCCTACATGACGCTCGCCATGGCTGGCGCGCGGCGCGACGCCGGCGTCAGCGTCGCCGAGGTGAACCTGAAGTTCATCTGGGAGGTGGTGAGCCAGATCAAGGTCGGCCAGAAGGGCCAGGCTTTCGTCATCGATGGCCGCGGCCGGTTGATCGCGCATCCGGACATCAGCCTCGTCCTTCGCAACACCGACATGTACAAGCTCGGCTACATCAAGGCCGCGAGTGAGGCCGCGGAAGGGCCCGCGCGCGAAGGCGTCGAGATCGTGCGCGACATCCAGGGCCGCGAGGTGCTGACCGCGCATGCGCCGATCCTGCCGCTGCGCTGGCTGATGTTCGTCGAGCTGCCGATCGACGAAGCCTATGCGCCGCTCTATGTGTCGATCCAGCGCTCGGCCTGGCTGCTCGCCGGCGGCCTGGCGCTCGCGCTCCTCGCCGCCATGTTCCTGGCGCGCAAGATGATCATCCCGATCCAGCAGTTGCGCGAGGGCGCGGCTCAGATCGGCAGCGGCAACCTCGAGCAACGCATCTCGATCAAGACCGGCGACGAACTGGAAAGGCTCGCCGACCAGTTCAACGACATGGCCGGACGGCTGGAAGAATCCTATGCGGGCCTGGAGCAGAAGGTCGAGCAGCGGACGTCCGAGCTGAGCGAGTCCTTGCAACAGCAGACGGCGACATCAGACGTGCTGCAAGTCATCAGCGGCTCGCCCGGTGACCTCGATCCCGTATTCCAGGCAATTTTGCAAAATGCCGTGCGTATCTGCGAAGCCAAGTTCGGCGTTTTGCTGCTTGCGGAAGGGGGCGCCTTCCGCACTGTGTCACTGTACGGTGCGCCGCCCGAATATGTAGAAGCCAGGCGCCAAAATCCGATTGTGCCGGGCGCACCGGGAAGCGGGTTGGCTCGCGTCGCAGAGACCAAGAAGCCGGTGCAGATCGCGGACGTCCAAGCCGAGGCCGTCTACCAAAACGAAGCGACGCATTCGACGTTGGTCAGCTCTGCTGGAGCACGCACTTTGCTGACCGTGCCCATGCTCAAGGAAGATGATCTGGTGGGTGCGATCGCGATCTACCGGCAAGAGGTGCGTCCATTTACTGACAAACAAGCCGGTCTGGTGACCAATTTTGCCAATCAGGCCGTCATCGCGATCGAGAACACGCGCTTGCTTAGCGAATTGCGGGCGCGCACCGACGAACTCGCCCGCTCCGTCGGCGAATTGCAGGCGCTCGGCGAGGTGTCTCAGGCCGTCAATTCGACGCTCGACCTCGAAACCGTGCTGACCACCATCGTGCAGCGCGCCGTGCAGCTGTCGCGCACCGATGCCGGCGCGATTTACGTGTTCGACGAGGAGCGTCAGGAGTTCAAGCTGCGCGCCACCTACGGCATGAGCGACGACATGATCGTCGCCATCACGGACAAAAGGATCGGCACCGGAGACGCCCATATCGGGCCGGCGGCGATGCAGCGAAAGCCGGTGCAGGTGCCCGACATCGAGAAGGAGCCGCCGTCGCGGATCAACGACATCAATCTGCGCGAAGGCTACCGGGCGCTCCTGATCGTTCCGCTGCTGCGGCCCGGCCACATCACCGGCGCCCTCGTGGTTCGGCGCCGGGACCCCGGCGAATTCGCGAAATCGACGATCGATCTCCTGGAAACCTTTGCCGGCCAGTCGGTGGTGGCGATCGAGAACGCCAACCTGTTCCACGAGATCGAGGAGAAGGGCAAGCAGCTCGCCATCGCGAGCCAGCACAAGTCGCAGTTCCTCGCCAACATGAGCCACGAACTGCGCACGCCGCTGAACGCGATCCTGGGCTACACCGAGCTCATTCTCGACGGCATCTATGGCGACACGCCGGAAAAGGCGCAGGCCGTACTCAAGCGCGTCGAAAGCAACGGCCGTCACCTGCTCGGCCTGATCAACGACGTGCTCGATCTTTCCAAGATCGAGGCCGGGCAGCTCACGCTGTCGCTGACCGCCTATTCGATGAAGGACGTGCTCTACAGCGTCTACAGCGCGGTCGAGCCGCTCGCCTCCACGAAGAGTCTCAATTTCAAGATCGACGCGCCGGGCGAATTGCCGAAGGGCCACGGCGACGAGCGCAGGCTCACGCAGGTGATCCTCAATCTCGTCGGCAACGCCATCAAGTTCACCGACCAGGGCGACGTCATCATCAAGGCGAGCGCCAACAACGGCACGTTCACGGTGGCGGTGAAGGACACCGGACCCGGCATCTCCCAGACCGACCAAGCCAAGATCTTCGAGGAATTTCAGCAGGCCGACAATTCGGCCACCAAGAAAAAGGGCGGAACGGGCCTCGGGCTGTCGATCTCGCGCCGGATCGTGGAAATGCACGGCGGCAGGCTCTGGGTGGAATCGGAGGTGGGCCAGGGCTCGGTGTTCCAGTTCACTTTGCCGGTCGAGGTTCAGGCGCAAGTTCAAGCGCAAGGTCAGCCACAAGCAAAGGCGTCGTGACACCGCGGGGATGAGGGTCGTGAAGGGCCGCAGGGGGAAGGCACGGACGAGCGCACGGAAGCCGGCACGCAAGCCGGCAGCCCGGCCGCGCCCGCGCGCCGCGCGACCGGCCGAAAGCACGGCAGCACTCAAGCGCGCTCTCGCGCAATCGCTCGCACAGCAGCAAGCCACCACCGACGTGCTCAGACTCATCAGTCAGTCGGGTTACGACCTGCAGGCCGTGCTCGACACGCTGACGCGCGAAGCTGCAGGACTCTGCGACGCCGACATGGCGTCGATCGCGCGGCCGAGTGAATCCGGCAACTTCTATCACGTCACCAATTTCCAATTCCCAAGCGACTGGATCGAGCTCACCAAGCAGATGCCGTTGCGCGCCGGGCGCAGCAGCGTGGTCGGCCGCGCCCTCCTCGAGGGCCGCACCGTCCAAGTCGCGGACGTTCTGAACGATCCGGAATACACCTATGTCGAGTGGGCCAAGCAGGTCGGCTACCGCACCTTTCTCGCCACACCGATGATCCGCCAGGGCCAGACGATCGGCGTTCTGGTTGTGGCGCGGCGGCGCGTCGAACCGTTCACCGATCACCAGGTCGCGGTGATATCGAGCTTCGCCGCTCAGGCCGTCATCGCCATCGAGAACACGCGGCTGCTCACGGAACTGCGCCAGCGCACGGAGGACCTGACAGAGTCGTTGGAGCAGCAAACCGCGACGTCGGAGGTTCTGAGGGTCATCTCCAGCTCGCCGGGCGAGCTCAAGCCGGTGTTCCAGGCCATGCTGGAGAACGCCGTCAAGCTCTGCGAGGCCAAATTCGGAGTCCTCTTCCTCTGCCGTGACGGTGAATTCCGCTCGACTGCCCATGTGGACGTGCCGTCTCGCTACGAAGAATTTCTTCGCCGGGGCGCGTACCGGCCGGCCGACGATATCCGACTTGCCGGAACCCCGCTTCACAGGTTGATCCAGACGAAAGGGATCGTCCAAACCAACGACGAAACCGCAGAGTCGCATCCTGGCCCGGCAGCTGAATATGGCGGCGCGCGGTCGCTCATCGCGGTGCCGCTTCGCAGGGACGACGAGCTTGTCGGCGCATTCGTCATCTACCGCACGGAAGTGCGTCCCTTCACCGAAAAGCAGATCGAGCTGGTGCAAAACTTCGCTGCTCAGGCTGTGATCGCGATCGAGAACACCCGGCTGCTCAACGAACTGCGCCAGCGCACCGACGATCTCAGCGAATCGCTCGAGCAGCAGACGGCCACCAGCGAGGTGCTCGACGCCATCAGCCGCACACCTGGCGAACTTGAGCCCGTGTTCGCCTCGATGCTCGATAACGCGACCCGCATCTGCCAGGCGCGATACGGCATGTTATGGCTCGCCGAGGGCGAGGGCTTCCGCGCGGTGGCGTCGCATGGCTTGCCTGAGGCTCACGCCGAAGAGCGGCGCCGCGAGCCGGTCATCTATCCGACTGGCGATGTCCCCTTGGCCCGCCTGGTGCGCACCAAGACGCTCGTTCACATCGCCGACATCCGGACCGACAACGCCTACATCACGGGCTACAAACCATTTGTTGCGCTGGCCGACATGGGGGGCGCCCGCACCTTCCTTCTGGTGCCGATGCTGAAGGAAGACAAGCTCGTGGGCTCCATGGCGATCTTTCGTCAGGAGGTCCGGCCATTTACCGACAAGCAGATCGAGCTTGTGCAGAATTTCGCCGCGCAGGCCGTGATCGCCATCGAGAATACGCGGCTGCTCAACGAGCTGCGCCAGCGCACCAACGATCTTTCCGAAGCATTGGAGCAGCAGACCGCGACCGCCGACGTGCTGAAGGTCATCAGTCGTTCGGCGTTCGACTTGCATACCGTGCTCGATACGCTGCTGCGAACGGCCGGCCATCTGTGCGACGCCGACATGGGCACGATCACTCAGAAGAAGGGCGATCGCTTCTATCGCTCGGTGGCCTATGGTTTCTCGTCGGATTTCCTGGACTACGTCAAGGACATGCCGGTGGAGGCGGAGCGCAACACGGCGACGGGCCGTGCTTTGGTTGATGGCAGAATCGTTCATATCCCCGACGTCCACGCCGATCCGGAATACACCTGGAAGGAGGCTCAGGACCGCGGCGGCTTCCGCACCATACTCGGCGTGCCGATGCTGCGCGAAGGCGTACCGGTCGGCGTGCTGGCCCTGACGCGGTCCGAGGTGCGGCCGTTCACCGAGAAGCAGATCGAGCTCGTCGCCACCTTCGCCGACCAGGCTGCGATCGCCATCGAGAACGTCCGTCTGTTCGACGAGATCCAGAAAAAAAGCCGCCAGCTCGAAGAGGCGAGCGAGCACAAGTCGCGCTTCCTGGCCAACATGAGCCACGAGCTGCGCACACCGCTCAACGCGATCCTGGGCTACACCGAGCTCATTCAGGACAATGTCTACGGCGCTCCACCCGAGAAGATGATGACCGTGCTGGAGCGCATCACCCGCAACGGCAAGCATCTGCTCGGCCTGATCAACGACGTGCTGGACCTCTCCAAGATCGAGGCCGGGCAATTGGTGCTGAGTCTCGACAGCTACTCCATCAGGGACGTGGTGCACGGCGTCTACAGCGCGGTCGAGCCGCTCGCCGCAAGCAAAAACCTCGCCTTCCGCGTCGAGATGCCGAAGGAGCTGCCGTCCGGCCGCGGCGACGAGCGGCGGCTGACGCAGGTGCTGCTCAATCTCGTCGGCAATGCCATCAAGTTCACCGACAAGGGCGAGGTGTCGATCAAGGCGACCGCCAGCGACGGCGCCTACAATCTCGCGGTCCACGACACCGGCCCGGGCATTTCCGAGGCCGATCAGCAGAAGCTGTTTCAGGAATTCCAGCAGGCCGACAACTCGATCACCAAGGCCAAGGGCGGCACGGGCCTCGGGCTCGCGATCTCCAAGCGCATCGTCGAGATGCACGGCGGCCGCATCTGGGTCGAGTCCAAGATCGGCGAAGGCTCCACGTTTTCGCTCACGCTTCCCATCAAAGTCGAACAGGCAACGAGACAGTCATGACCAAGATACTTGTGGTCGAAGACCAGGAGGATAACCGGCAGATCCTGCGCGATCTGCTGGCCAGCGTCGATCTCGAAATGGTCGAGGCGGAAAACGGCCAGGAAGCATTGACCGCCGTGGTGGAGCACAAGCCGGATCTGATCCTGATGGACATCCAGCTTCCGATCATGGACGGCTACGAAGCGACGCGGCGGATCAAGGCCGATCCTGCGACGAAAAGCATCCCGATCATCGTGGTGACGTCCTACGCGCTGTCGGGCGACGAAGGCAAGGCGCGCGAGGCCGGCTGCGACGCCTATGTCACGAAGCCCTACAGTCCGCGCCAACTGCTGGCAAAGATCCGCGAGTATCTGCCGAAGTGAACACGTTCAACGACAAGACATTTGCAATCCGACATTTCTTGATGGGCTCTGAGTGATGCATAACCCGGCACGTATTCTGATTGTTGACGACAACGAGACCAATCGCGACATCCTGATGGCGCGGCTCGGTCCCCATGGCTACGACCTCAAACAGGCGGCCGACGGCGAAGAAGCGCTGGCCGCGGCCAAGGAACATCTGCCAGACCTGATCCTGCTCGACATCATGATGCCCAAGATCGACGGCATCGAGGTCTGCAAGCGGCTGAAGACCGACACCACCATGCCTTTCACGCCGATCATCATGTGCACCGCCAAGGCCGACAGCAAGGACGTGGTCGCGGGGCTCGAAGCCGGCGCCGACGAATATCTCACCAAGCCGATTGATCAGACCGCGCTTCTGGCGCGGGTGAAATCGGTGCTGCGGCTGAAGCAGCTCCATGACCAGATCGCCGAAATCAACAAAAGCCTCGAGCAACGCGTGGCCGATCAGCTTGGCGAGATCGAACGCATGTCGGGGCTCAAGCGTTTCCTCTCCCCGCAGATCGCCGAATTGGTCTTGAGCTCCGGCGGCGAGAAGCTGCTCGACAGTCACCGCCGCGACGTCACCATCGTGTTCTGCGACCTGCGCGGTTTCACGGCCTTCGCCGAAACCGCCGAGCCCGAAGAGGTGATGGCGGTGCTGCGCGAGTATCACGGCAGCCTCGCGGGTCTCATCAACAGCTTCGAGGGCACGCTGGAGCGTTTTGCCGGGGACGGCCTCATGATCCTGTTCAACGATCCGATCCCCTGCCCCGATCCTTGCGAGCGCGCCGTGAAGATGGCGGTCGAGATGCGCAACCGGGTGATGGATCTCGCGACGAAGTGGCGCAAGCACGGGCACGATCTCGGCTTCGGCATGGGCATTGCACACGGCTATGCCACGCTGGGTCGCATCAGCTCGGAGGGCCGCTTCGACTACACGGCCATCGGCCGCGTGGTGAACCTCGCGGCGCGGCTCTGTGGCGAGGCGAAGAGCGGCCAGATCCTGGTCGACGGCAAGGTGCACACCGCGGTCGAGACGCTGACCGAGTTCGAGGCGATCGGCGAACTGGAGCTCAAGGGGTTCCATCGCCCGATCGCCGCCTTCGACATCCGCTCGCTGCGCGGCTAGAATTGTTAGCGCAATAGGCACCGTCACCCTCCCTGGAGGGGGAGGGTCGCGAGCGAAGCTCGCAGGGTGGGGTGATCCTCTTCGCAAAAAAGCTCACCCCCACCCCGCCCGCCTACGCTTCGCTTCGGCGGTCGACCCTCCCCCTCCAGGGGAGGGTCGGCACCGCCGACGTTGCAACAACAGTGAAGATCGCTAGGAGAGCGTGATGCAAAACGTCGAAGCGCTCTGGACCGATTTCTCTCGCCCGATCATCAACGCAGACGACTACATCGCGTCGCTGCGCGGTCGGCGGATGAACGTCTATTTCATGGGAGAGCGGGTGCCTGAGCCCGCCGACCATCCGGTGATCCGGCCCTCGATCAATGCCATGGCCGAGACCTACCGGCTCGCTTCGGAGCGGCCCGAGCTCGGCAGCGTCCGCACCGAAATCGGCGGCTGTCAGACCAACCGCTTCCTGCATGTGCCAACACGCGCCGACGAGCTGGTCGCCAAGCACGAAATGCAGCGCGAGCTCGGCCGCCGCACCGGCACCTGCTTCCAGCGCTGCGTCGGCCTCGATGCCATCGGCGCGTGCCATTCGGTGACGTTCGACATCGATGCCGAGCGCGGCACCGATTATCACCAGCGTTTCCTCGCTTTCCTCAAGCGCGCCCAGAACGCCAATATCGTGATCGGCGGCGCAATGACGGACCCCAAAGGCGACCGCTCGAAGGCGCCACATCAGCAGTCGGACCTGGACCTGTTTCTCCGCGTGGTGCGCCGCGACGACAAGGGCATCTATGTCTCAGGCGCAAAGCTGCATCAGACCGGCGCGGTCAATTCGCACTGGCTGATCTTCATGCCGACCATGCGCATGACCGAGGCCGACCGCGACTGGTCCGTGGTCGGCGCGGTGCGGGTCGATGCGCCGGGGCTCACCTACGTCGTCGGGCGCCAGACCAACGACACCCGCGTGGTCGACGGCGGCGAGCTTGACGCCGGCAATGCGCGGTTCGCCGGACAGGAGGCGCTGATCGTGTTCGACAACGTGTTCGTGCCGCACGAGCACGTGTTCATGGACGGCGAATGGCAATACGCGGCCACGCTGGTCGAGCGCTTCACCACCTATCATCGCTCCTCTTACGTGTGCAAAACCGGTCTCGGCGACGTGCTGATCGGCGCCGCGGCCGAGGCCGCCTCGCACAACGGCGTCGAAAGCGTCTCCCACATCAAGGACAAGCTCGTTGAGATGACGCATCTCAACGAGACCATCTATTCGAGCTGCATGGCGGCGGCTTATCGCTCGAAGCCGATGGCGTCCGGCGCCTACCTCAACGACGAAATGCTGTCGAATGTCGCCAAGCACAACGTCACGCGGTTTCCGTTCGAGATTTCCCGTCTCGCCCAGGACATCGCCGGCGGTCTCGTCGTCACCATGCCGTCCGAGAAGGATTTGCAGAACAACGAGGTCGGCCCGCTGGTGCGCAAGTTCCTGCAAGGCCGCGACGGCGTCGATACGGTCGACCGGCTGCGCGTGCTGCGGTTGATCGAGAACATGACCATCGGGAGGAATGCAGTGGGCTACCTCACCGAAAGCCTGCACGGCGCGGGCTCGCCGCAAGCGCAGCGCATCCAGATCGCGCGCGGCATGAAGATCGAAGACAAGAAGGCTCGCGCGCGGGCGCTCGCAGGCTCTAGCGCACCAAAGAACTAGCGACCTCTCAGCCTTCGCCCAACTCGGCCAGCAGATAGGTCTGCAAGGCCACCGCCTTGGCGCCGCTGTCGATCAGACGGTCGACGATGCCGGTCAGCAGCGCGAACTCGTCGTGGCTGAGGCAGCCGAATTCGAGGTCGTTGACCTGGCGTTGGATCGGCGCGAGCCGCTCGAGAGCAGACCGGCCCTTGTTGGAGATGGTAAGCGTCACACGTCGCCGGTCGGCGGCGTCGGTCTTCTTGTGGATCATGCCGAGCTTGAGCAGCCGTTGTGTCACCGCGGTGATGAAGGCGCCCGACAGATAAAGGTGATCAGCCACGGTCTTGACGTTGACGTCACCGTCGACGGCAAGATGGGCGATCGAGATCAGCACCGTATACTCGATGCCGGCGAGCCCGATCGCCTTGCCGTGTCCCGAGCGGATGCGCTCATGATGGGCCGCAAAGCCGAACAGCGCATGGACCAGATGGCGGAATTGCCGGTCCCGGCCCTGTTCCAGCAGCTCCGGCCGCGAGGTGGTAAGCGGTATGTTGGGCTGCGGGGCCCGCGCGGGCTTGCTGCCCGGCGCGACGCGCACCGGTCCGGGGGGCACGGTCGAACGCTTTTTGGCAGCCCGGCTCATGCATTCAGTGTAACACGCAATAGCCTTCTTGAAAAGCTTTGTTAGTTAGGTAATCTGCAAAGCCATGGAGAGATGGCGCCGGGCCATCGGTGGGCATTCGAGGAACATGGCATGCAGATCAAGCGCACGCTGGCTTTCGTAGACGAAGTCGCGCAGGAGGCCGGCCAGCGCGTCGAGCCGGTGCTGCGCAAGGTCGCGGTGGTGGCCGTGCTCGACAATCCATTCGCCGGCCGTTACGAGCGCGACCTGAGCTCCCTGACGGCAGCCAGCGCCGCGGTCGGCAAACACATCAGCAGCCTGGCGATGACGCTGCTCCGACCGCACAAGCCGGAGAGTTACGGCAAGGCCGGGCTGGTCGGCATGAACGGCGAGCAGGAGCACGTCGTGGCCATGCTGACCACGGTGTTCGGCAACGTGATGCGTGAGGCCGCCGGCGGCGGCAAGGCGTGGATCTCCTCCCTCACCAAGCGCGTCGCACCCGGCGCCACCATCGATATTCCGCTCGCTCACAAGGACGCGCTCTACGTGCGCTCGAATTACGACGGCATCACCATCACGCTGCCCGACGCGCCTCTACCCAACGAGCTTGCGATCATCGTGGCCTATGCCAACCGCGGACGGCCGAATCATCGCGTCGGCGGGCTTGCCGTTGCGGACATCAAAGGCGTCGACGGTCTGGTTTGACCGCGACAAAAGATTTGCAGAAAGACGGAGCCGACCATGACGGTGTGCAAGACCGGCGCAGAACATATCAAATCGCTGAAGGACGGCCGCACCGTCTACATCGACGGCAAGGTGGTGCCGGACGTCACCGAGCATCCGGCGTTCAAGAACTCGGTGCGCTCGGCGGCCGCGCTCTACGATTTCCAGGCAAAGCCTGAAAACATCGAATTGATGACCTTCAAGCCGGATGGCGCCAATCGACGCGTCAATCGTGCCTGGCAGATGCCGAAGAGCCATGCCGAAATGGTGCAGCGCCGGAAGGCGATGCAGGCCTGGGCCGAACTGTCTGCCGGCTTCATGGGCCGCTCGCCCGACCACCTCGCCTCTGCGCTGGTCGGCCAGCGGATGGGCATCGAGGTCTTCAAGAAACAGGCAAACGGCGAGGAGCGCGCCAAGGCGCTGGCCGACTATTTCGAAGAAGCGAGCCGCAACGACTACTTCCTCACTTATGTGATCATCAATCCGCAAGCCGAGCGCGGCAAGGACTGGGGCGATCAGGCGCCCGACCTCGTGGCCGCCATCGTTGACGAAGACTCGTCCGGCATCACCATCCGCGGCGCCAAGATGCTCGGCACCAGCTCGATCATGGCCAACGAGGTGTTCGTCGCAAATCTCCAGCCGCTCCGGCCCGGCGAGGAGCGCCTCGCCTTCTCGTGCGCGCTGCCGATGAACACCAAGGGGCTGCGCGTGCTCTCGCGGAAATCCTATGAGGCGTCCGCGGTCTCGATGTTCGACAACCCGATCTCGGCGCGCTTCGACGAGAACGACGCGCTGATGTATTTCGACGATGTGAAAGTGCCCTGGGAGCGCGTCTTCGTTTACAAGGACACGGACACGTGCCGCGCCCAGTTCCACGACACGCCGGGCCATGCCTATCAGAACTACCAGGCGCAGATCCGCCTTTCGGTGAAGATCAAGTTCCTGATCGGGATGGGCTACAAGCTCACCGAAGCGATCGGCACCAACGCCATGCCTCCCGTGCGTGAGCAGCTCGGCTACCTCGCCGCCCACGTCAGCATGGTCCAGTCCATGATGGCCGGAATGGAAATCGAGGGAAACATGCGCGGCGAGTACTGGGTGCCGAACCGGCACTTCATGTATTCGGCGCAGGTCCTGACCCAGGAGCTTTATCCGCGCGTCGTCAATATGCTGCGAGAGCTCTCCGGTGGAGCGCTGATCATGCTGCCGTCATCGGTGCTCGATTTCGCCGATCCGGCGCTGCGCAAGATCATCGAGCTGACGCAGCAGTCGGCGAAGATGACGCCGGAGAACAAGGTCAAGTTCCTCAAGCTCGCCTGGGACGCGATCGGCTCCGAGTTCGGCTCGCGCCATACGCAATATGAGATGTTCTATGCGGGTGCGCGCTTCGTCACCTGCGGGCATAGCTTCCGCACCTTCGACTGGACCGGTGCGACCAAGCTCGTCGACGACATGATGGCAGGATACCAATTGCCCGCTCACTAGGGTCTGATTCAACTTCGTTGAATCAGACCCGTCGCTCCTCACTCTTGTTGGGCATAATCTTGTCCGAAAACCCTTCACACTTTTCGGGATCATGCCCTAGAAGGCCGTTCAACCATGAAGACCGCGATCGTCAACCTGGGTCAGATCGTTTCCGGCGATTGGAAAAATCCACTCGCCACGGGCGACACCATCCTTACCGACGGCGACCGCATCGTCTCGGTCGGCACCGCCTCGACGCAGGCGGTCGAGGCCGCCGACGTCGTGATCGACGCCGGCGGCATGACGGCGATCCCCGGCCTGATCGACTCCCACGTCCACATCACGTTCGGCGACTTCACGCCGCGGCAGAACACCGTGGGCTATCTGGAGAGCTACGTGCACGGCGGCACCACCACATGCATCTCGGCCTCCGAGGTGCATGTCCCGGGGCGGCCGAGCGATCCGGAGGGCGTCAAGGCCTTGGCGCTCGCGGCTCAGCGCTGTTTTGCAAGCTACCGGCCGGGTGGCATGCGCGTCGTCGCAGGCTCGGTGATCCTCGAGCCAGGGTTGACGCGCGCGGATTTCGACGAGTTGAAGCGCAAGGGCGTCACGCTCGCCAAGGCGGGCTTCGGCGCGGTGAAGACTGCCTATGACTACGTGCCGCTGGTCGCCGACGCCAAGGCCGCAGGCCTCCTCACCACCTGCCACACCGGCGGCTCCTCCATTCCGGGCTCCGGGGCCATCACGGGCGATCATCTCCTGAAGATGCACCCGCATGTGTCGTTTCACATCAATGGCGGCCCGACCGCGATGCCCGATGCGGACTTCGAGCGCGTCATTCTCGAATCGCAGATCGCGCTTCAAGTCTGCACCGCGGGAAATCTCCGCACCACGCTCCTGTGCGCGCGACTTGCCGAGCGTCACAACGCCTTCGACCGCTTCATCATCGCGACCGACACTCCGACCGGCAGCGGCATCATGCCGCTCGGCATGCTCTACACCATCGCGCACTGTTCGAGCCTCACCGACATGGCGCCGGAGCGCTTCATCTGCGCGGCCTCGGGCAGCAACGCGAAGGTCTACGGCCTCGACTCGGGCTTCCTCACACCCGGCAAGGCCGCCGATATCGTGCTGCTTGATGCGCCCGACGGCGGCACGCAATCCACGGCGCTTGCCGCCATCAAGCACGGCGACATCGCCGCGGTCGGCGCCGTGATGACCGCGGGCGTGCCGCGCTTCGTCGGCAGAAGCCGCAACACGCCGGGCACGACGCGCAAGGCGCGCGTGACATCATCGCGAGTCACGCGGGACTTCAGCTAAGGCATGATCCCGAAAAGGCCTGCCCCGGACTTGATCCGGGGTGTGAAGCGGTTTTCGGAAAAGATCATGCCTAACCAGAGTAAGGAGCGACGGGTCTAATTCAACGAAGTTGAAGCAGACCCTAGCCGTCACATATCCGTCATCTGGTTGGCCGTACAATCCGATCTTTCGAGCGCGGCAAGTTCGAGAGTGATCGATGGTACGGTTCTGTTCCCTGGTGCTTGCAGCGCTGCTCGCGGCCCTGCCGCTGACATCCGCCGATAGCGCGCCATTGAGGGCTGCCAGCAGCGCCCAGTTCGTTCTGGTGAACAAGTCCGGCGTGACGATCGACCAGTTCTATATGTCGCCGTGCTGGGCCAAGAACTGGGGCAACAATCAGATCGCCTGGACGCCGATCTGGACGTCGAAGACGTTCACGATCAAGGACATCGAACCCGGCTGCTACAATCTCATGGTGGTGATGCCATACGGCAACAAATGTGTGATTTCCGGCGAACTGCTCGAAGGGATCAAAGCCTGGACGATCACGCAATGGACGCCCTTCCGCGCCGCAGCCGGCGGCTGCTCCTATATCGCGCACCCGGTGAGCGCCGGCGAGCGTTCGCAGGATCGCCACGGCTTCATCCCGATGCCGGCGCTTCGGTAACGATCGGCAGCGATACGCGCGGCTGTCCGGTCACGACGGCACCCATCGAACGCAGTTCGCCGACGCTGAGCCAGACGATTTCATCAGGTCCGGTCACGACGAGCTTCTCCACGATGCCGGGCGGCACGCCGAATTCGCGGACCATGCGCGCCATCGACACCGTGGCAGCCGCAGCCCGCGGGGTGATCCGGCCGTATTGGTCGGACGCGCCGTGCACGCCGATCTCGGCGCCGTAACCCACGAACTTTTCGGTGCCGGCGGCGAAAATCAGAAAGCAGGCCGAAGCACATCGCGCTTTCGAGCCGACCACGACCGCGATCTTGGTGCGTTGCACGAGCTCGGCGATCTTCACCGACTCGGCGAGGCTCCCGCCGAGCGAATCGAGCCGCAGCGCCGCAACGAGCTTGCCGCGGTCGTTGGTCTCCTTCATGAGTGCCTCGACCGCGTCGCCATCGCCGCCGGCAATGTCGCCGGCTAGCACGATCGCGACATCGCCGCTCTTCAGCGTCGCGATGCCGAGACTAGCCGCCCCGGCGCAAGAGCCCGTCATCGCAAGGAACGCCAAACCGGCCGGCACCACGGCAAGGCGAGCCGCAAGCCGCGCGGATTCAGTTGAGAACAAGCCGCTCCATTTCATCTCGAAGCGCGTCCGCCAGACGCCCTCTCAATTGCGACGAGACCCCTGCACTCCTACTCCACCAGCGCACAGAAGAAGAAGATCAGCCACAGCGATGGGCACAGAAATGCGCCGAACGGAATCCGCGTCGCCCGGTCGAGGCTTTCGCCGCGAAATCGCGCGAACAGCACGGCGACAAAGGCTGCGCCGGTCGCCAGCAGAAAGCAAAGCGGAATCGCTTCGACCGGCAGCCAGGCTCCGATCGCGGCCGCAAGCTTGACGTCGCCAAGGCCGATGCCTTCCCGCCCGCGGCTCCAGGCATAGCCCCACCGCACCAGAGCCAGCACCAGCGCGGTCCCGGCCCCCCGCGCCAATGCCAATCCCGCGGCCTCCGTCGGGCTGAAGGGATCGAGGGCGAATTGCACGAGCACACCGCAAACGAACCCACCGAGCGTCACGAAGTCGGGCAGCAGATAGGCACGCGCGTCGATGTCCGCGCCC
Organism: Rhodoplanes sp. Z2-YC6860; assembly: GCF_001579845.1. Taxonomy (GTDB): domain Bacteria; phylum Pseudomonadota; class Alphaproteobacteria; order Rhizobiales; family Xanthobacteraceae; genus Z2-YC6860. The sequence continues at coordinate 2,588,728 of NZ_CP007440.1, read as the reverse complement.
GCGATCATCAGCGCGCCGAGCGCAATCGAAGCCAACGCCAGCGACAACGGCAGGCTCGCCACGGACACCAGCGCAACCACGGCGGAACCCGCGAGCAGAATGCGCAAATCGGGACGCAAATCGATCGCAGGCCAGGCGCTTTCGCTGTTGTCGATCCCGGTCAGCGCACCACCTCATCGTCGTTCCTGCGCAGTTCGGACCTCGTCTCCGCTCGTCATCTTGTTTTGGGTGGCAGCACCGCCGCCGTGCCCCCGACGATCGCCCGTGTGCTGCGCATGGTTTCCAGGCGGTCGCGGAACTCCTCGGCCACGCTCTCCGCATCGACCGAGTTACGGATCAATCGTGGCCGGACGAAGATGATGATTTCCTGACGCTGCTTGTCGCGGGCGGTGTTGCCAAGCAGATCGCCGAGATATTTGATTTCGCGCAGCCCGGGCAGCCCTGTCGAGGTATCGCTGGTCTGCTCGGAGATCAGGCCTCCGAGCAGCACGGTCTGCCCGCTCTGGATAGCGATGGTCGAGCGGACGCGGCGCTGCGTCAGCGTGGGCGTAAGAGCATTGGTAGGATCGTTCGGATTGGCAACGTTGGAGATTTCCTGCTCGATCTCGAGCTGGATCGCGCCGTTGGCGCGCACCCGCGGCCACACTTTCAAGATGACGCCGATGTTGCGCCGCTCGATGGTGTTGACGATCGTGTTCGAGCCGGTCAGCACCGTGGCCGAGCCTGTCGACAGCGGGATTTCGTTGCCAACTTGCAACAGCGCCGGCTGATTGTCCATCACCACCAGCGACGGCGCCGAAAGCACCTTCACGTCGGTCAGCTTCGACAGCGCATTCAGGATGACGGTCGGCTGCGCCTCCGATCCGAGCAGCAGATTGTAGCCCGGCAACACGCGCTGCAGGAACGCCTGCTGTACCACCGTTTGCAGGCCCGTGGTCGGATCGGTGCTCGTGGTGGAACCGCCCGCGGTGGCGCTCGGCGTGTAGAGGCTCGATCCCTTGTTGGTGCCCAGACCGACATTCTTGCTGGTGAGGAAGCTTTGAATGCCGAATTGGAAATTGTCGGTCAGCGTGACCTCGGCGATCGTCGCGTCGATCGCTACCTGCATCTGTGGCCGGTCGAGCTCGCGGATCGACCGCTCGATAACGCGATAGTCTTCCTGGGTCGAATAGACCACCAGTGAATTGTCCGCGAGGTTGGCGGTGATCCGCACATTGGTGAATACGCCGCGCGGCAGCGCGCCGCCACCCCCACCGCCACCATCTGGACCGCCGTCCTTGTCGCCGCCAAATGAATCGAAGTCTCCCCCTTGGGTCGGGCGGCTCAAACCGCCGCTGTTGCTGCTGCTCGAACTCGTGGTGGTCGTCGTCGAGCTGCTTCCGCTGCTGCCCTGCTGCTGGAAGCTCGAGCCGGTGTTGAGTGAGTCGAGCCGAGACTGGCTGGCATTCTGGCCCGGCGCGATCTGGCTCGCAGCGGTGTCGCCAGATGTGCCCGCGCCACCGCGGCCGACGAAGATATCGTTCAAAACCTTGGCGAGGCGCTGTGCGCTGCCGTTTTTCAGGTGATAGACACGCACCGTTGTCCCGCCGGTGTCGGAGCGGTCGAGCCGTTGGACCCATTGGGTCACCCGCTCGATCATCTTGGGGCTGCGGGCCACGGCCAGCACGGCGTTCATGCGTGAGATCGGCTGGAACTTGATGGCGCCCTGCCCAAGTCCGTTCTCGCCGGAGTCGAACACCCGCTCCAGCTCCTTGATCAGCGTCTCGGCCGAGGTCGATTTCAACGGATAAATGCCGACCGACTGATCGTGCAGCCATTCCACGTCGAAGGTCGAGATCATATCGATCGCGGTCTGGCGCTCCGCTGAGGTGCCCTGCACCAGGATCACGTTTCGCGCCTGATCGACGCGGATCGCGCCGGGCCGCGCCATGAAATTTTCCGCGGTCTTGGAGACAGTCGTGGCCGACACATAACGCAGCGGCACGATGGTCACCCCGAAGCCCGCCTCACCCGAGCCCAGCATCGTCACCTTGCCGGAGCCGGCGGTCTCAGGCAGCGGCACGATGCGGATGAGATTTTTGTCGCGCACCAGACCGGCATTGGACATGCGCAATACGCTCTCGAACACCGCGAGCAAATCCTTGCGTGGGACCGGCGCGGCCGACGCGAGGGTCACGGTCCCTTGCACGCGGGTGTCGACCGCAAAATTCAGCCCGAGCGTGTCGGCAATCAGGGTCTTGGCGACGGTCTGGATGTTGGCGTTTTCGAAATTGATTTCGATACCGGCGGTGGTGTTCGTCACTCCCGGAGCAGGCGTGCCGCCGATCGCGGCACCGCCGGCGTTTACGGAATCCGAAGGATCCGCGCCGGGCGTCTGCGCGGCCGGCGGATCGGTGTCGGCGGCGGGATAGATCAAAGGTCGGAGATATTTCTGCACGACACTGTTGAATCGCGAATCCGTGCGTTCCGGTGCACGGGCGCGAAGATCGGCATCACGAATCGGGTCGGTCACGCCGTTCCGCTTCGGCAAATCGACGACATTATCCATGCTGGAGCAGCTCACGAGCACCAAGTGAAGCGCCACAACCAAGCCAGCCGATACAGCGCGCGCCATGTTGCGCGCAGGCCTTTGCGCCTGTCCGCTTGAAAGCTCATGTGCGATCTTCATCTCGATACTCTCCAACGGCGTGACGCTCAGCGCATCGCTTCGCCTGCGAACTCTTCGACATCGTCGAGCAGCGCGCCGGCTCTTGCCAAAAGAACGTCCGCGTTCTGCGGATCGAGCGGACGGCCGGCAAACACCGGTTCCGCCAACTGCAGCTTGATGTCGCGAGCCAGAGCGTCGCGAAACGCGGTGACAGGCTCGATCTTCGAAAGATAATCGGCATAGGTGGCGTCGCCTGCCTTGATGGCCCGCGTCGCCCAGACGAGGCTGTTGCGGCTGAGCGAGCCGGACGGCGCGTTGAGCTGCTTGTAGGCGCGAGCCAATCTGATGAACGGCAGACGCTGCGGTGCGGCCGCGGCGATAACGCGATTGTCGAGGAATTCCACCAGCACGCGGCCGTCGTGGACGTAACTGTCTTTCAGGCCCAGCAGCGCCATGGTGGTGGGCCGGATATCGGCGTGATCCGAGAACACGTCGTGGACGATGCCGAGCCGCCGCACACCGGGACCGGCCATTCCAAGCCAGGACGCCGCGACCGGCGGCTGGATGCCACCGCGATTCCAGGCAAATCCGGAGTTCTGCCGTACACAGGCCGGTGGCAGCGCACAGTCGGTGATCCGCCCGGCGTTGCGATAATAGTAATCGGCATCGCCGAACATGACGAAACTCGGCGTGCGCGCAGGACTCGCCGTGACCATGTGCAGGAGCTTCAGCTCCGCGCGGTCGGCGAGGAACGCGACCAGCGTGTCGGTCTTTCCGGTGATCGGATTGACCGCGGTGAGCCTGCCCGCATCCTGGGCCAGCGTGCGTGCGACAGGATCGGTCGCACCGGGATTGCCCTGGATGTAAAAGGCCGGCGCTCCATCGGAATGAATATCGAAAGTCGTGACATTGCGGCGTTGCGTCGCGAGCATTCGATCAAGCGCCACCTCGATCTCGCCAACCCGGCCATAGCCGCAAGGCACGCTGAGGCCGTCGCAACTCGCAGGCTCGGGCGGACCGCCAACGAAATGGCTGCTGTTGACGGCCGTCACGACAAATAAGGTGTTGGTCGGGTCTGTGCCGTGGCTGGCGAGCCTGCGGAAAAACGTCGCAAAGGCTGCGTCGTAAGCCGCAAGCTGCGCTACGTAGCCCGCCTCACCGGGGCCTATCGCGCGTGAGCCGCTGCGGCGCTGCTCATGCGGATCGGCGATAAAAACCGAAACCACGGGCACGCCGGCCTCCAGCAAGGCTGCTGCATAACCCAGCGATTGCGACGCCGATGGATTGAGAACAGTCGCGGCGCTGCCGCTGTCGGGGAAGCGAATGGCATTGCCATCGAGATCAAGAATCGAGCGGCCCGCCGCGATCGTGCGCTGAACCGCAGAATGGCCGAACAAGGCCGCAAACGCCGGATAACCGCCGGGCTCATCCGGCAACACGTCGGCAACCGCGCCAGTGCCGCCGCAAATCGCGCTGCCCCGGGCGCAGTGAACCGCGACGCCGTCCAAACCGATATTGGGCACCGCGAACGAGCCGACATCGCATCCCGCCCGCGTCAGCGGCACCCATGGTGCCGGAAAGGTCTTGCCCGTGTCGGCGAGCATCTGCGGCGCACCATCGCCGCCCGTGCCGGTCCAATAAGCGAACGAACTCGCCGTTCCGATGCTGCCATCGCTCTTGTAATATTTGTAGCTATCCCCGATCGGCATCCCCATCCGGTCGCCGTAGACACCGGTCAGGATGGTGAGGAAATTCGTCGCGGTCTGCGCCGCCGGCATCACGTGGTGATTGGTGCTGAGCGTACCGTTGTCGCGCAAAAAGCCGAGCAGGTGCGGCATCTGCTCGAGGTCGGACGGGACATTGGGATTATCCCGCTGAAACTGCACGCTATCGAGCTGGATGTGAACCACGTGCCGGATCGCGCCGGCCGGTCCCAGCTCGCAGGCCGCATGCGCGCATGGCGCCGCAAGCAGCGCCACCATAAAGACAAGCGTGCCTACTACGCGGAGAACAGCGCGCGTCAGGTACATTCCACTGGCCTGCAACTCTACGCGAAATCAGTCGATAAGCAGACTTCGCCCCCAAACAGCCACCGGGCCGGACCGTATTGCGGCCGCATGACAGTTACGTGTACGCGGCGCGCAGCGAAACTTTGATGGAGATTTGTGACGCTTCGGATTCGGCACGCACCACATGCCGAAAGAAAATCGAATGTGTGATCAAAGTGTAAGCCGGTAACAGGATGCGCCAGCACGTGGGCGTGAATTGCTGACCGCACCTTCAAAAGACTGTCGCAAAACTGCCTTATGAATTTGGGGCGTAACCCGACAGCGTCAGATGTTGCATAGCGAGTTCATCGACCATCTCGCTCGTCAAGGCGTGCTGCGTGAGCAACAGGCGCTTGATGGCGGAAGCAATTCGCGTCGTTTCGACGCGCAGAACGATATTGACTGGGTTGGCCTGACAAAGCTTACCCAATCGGCCTTTGCCGATGAGCTCGCAGCTTTTTATCGCTGCAGGCGCGTGAATCGCGGCGAACTGGTCGGTGGACGCTTCGCTGGCAGCAAGCTCTCGGCCCGGTTCCTCCGCGAGGGACGCTTGTTTCCCTATGAGGATGCGGCCGGAACGCTTGCTCTCGCGGTTGCTACGCCCGTGGACAACGAAACCCTCCGGGCTACCGAGCTCGCGCTGCAACAGCCGGTGGCGCTCGCGGTTGCCACTGCCGAGGACATCGACGCAGCGCTCGCGACCTCGCTCGGCGCGGAGCAAACCGCTGCCCCGGCGGAAGCCAACGCGCCGCGCGGCGACGACGACATCGACGATCTGCGCGATCTGGCGCGCGGCGCGCCCGTGGTGCGGGCGCTCGACGACCTCCTCCGAATGGCGGTCGACCAGCGCGGTACCGATCTGCACATCGAGCCGTTCGGCAACACGCTGCAGGTTCGCATCCGCGTCGACGGCATGCTGAAACCGGTGGCCTCGCCCCCGATCGCCATGGCGAAAGGTATCCTGTCGCGCCTCAAGATCATGTCGGGGCTCAACATCACCGAGCGGCGCATGCCGCAGGACGGCCGCGCCAAGATCGTGGTGGGCGGCGCCGAGATCGACCTGCGCGTTGCCACCATGCCGACCATGGGCGGCGAGAGCGCGGTAGTCCGGCTTCTGCGCAAGGGCTCGGGTTTCGTCGCCATCAATCAGGTGGGGCTGTCGGCGGCGGACGAAACCAAGCTGCGCCACACGCTCGACGCGCCGTTCGGTATGCTGATCGTCACCGGCCCGACCGGCTCCGGCAAGACCACGACGCTCGCCGCCTCGCTCGCGGTGATCAACCAGACCAGCCGCAAGATCCTCACCATCGAAGATCCGGTCGAATATCAAATTCCCGGCATCAACCAGACCCAGGTGCATCCGAGCATCGGGCTGACCTTCGCATCGGCGCTGCGCTCGTTCCTGCGCCAGGACCCCGACGTCATCATGGTCGGCGAGATGCGTGACGCCGAGACCGCGCATATCGGCGTGCACGCCGCTTTGACCGGCCATCTGGTGCTGACCACGCTGCACACCAACACCGCCGCAGGAGCGATCCCCCGGATGATCGATATGGGCCTTGAGAGTTTCCTCCTGGCCTCTTCGGTGCGCGCCATCATCGGCCAGCGTCTGGTGCGCGTGCTGTGCGAGCATTGCCGCGTGCGGCATGAGCTGACAGTCAAAGAGATTGCAGCCGATTACCGTTACGAAACGCTGGGCTTCAAAGCAGGCGAGACCGTGTACCAGCCCAAAGGCTGCGACTATTGCGGGGGCATCGGTTTCCGCGGACGCAAAGGCGTGTTCGAGGTGATGGAGATCGGCCCGGAGGTTCGCCGGGCGATCGGTCCGAAAATCGACGCCGCCGACTTGGAAGCGGTCGCACGCCGAGAAGGCATGACCACCATGACCGAGGACGGCGTCGCCAAGTGCCGCGCCGGTATGACGACATTGGACGAAGTGTTCCGCGTGACCATGAGCCTGTAAGGCGATGCCGCATTTCCGCTATCGCGCACTCACCCGGGCCGGCGAAGTCGTCATTGGCGAGGTCGAAGCGCCGTCGCGCGAAGAGGTTCTGCGCCGGATCGAATATCTCGGCCATCTGCCGATCGAGACCGAAACTGCCTCCAAAGGCATTCTCGGATCGAGCGGCTGGAACGTCAAAAAGGCGAACGCGCGCGATATTACCATCTTCCTTCGCCAGCTCGCTTTGCTGGTCGGTTCCGGACTGACGCTGGAAGCAGCGCTGCAAACTCTTGCCGACGATAACGGCAGCAAAACCGTGGCAAAATTTTCCGCCGGGCTGCGCTCCTCGATCGCAGCGGGCGACGGCTTCGCCGAAGCGCTGGAACGTCATCCGACCATCATCGAACCCATTTATGTTGCGATGGTAAGGGCGGGCGAAGCCTCCGGAAAGCTTGACGCCGTGCTGCAAGCCATCGTTGCCGATCGGACACGCAAGGAACTCCTTGGCGATCGCATCAATTCGGCGATCCGCTATCCGTTGTTCCTCGTCGGCTCTGCGGTGCTGATCCTGTTCTTCTTTCTGCTCTATGTGGTGCCGCAGTTCGAGCCGGTGTTCCGCGATCTCGGCGGCAAGCTCAATGCCGGCGCAGCCTTTGTGCTGAACGCTTCGACCTGGCTCACCGCCAATCTCAACCTGTTCCTTGGCTCCATCATCATCGGGGTCCTGGTGCTTTGGCTGATCTTCAGCCGGCGCGAGAACCGCGGCCGGATGGTCGCAATGCTTTCGACACTCCCAGGCATCTCCGGCCCGATGCGCGACCGCCGCACCGCGCGACTCATCAGCACGCTTGGGCTCCTGGTCGAGAACGGTGTCGCGCTGCCCGCCGCGCTGAAGATGCTGCGCGACGTCGTCACCGAACCGCGTTACGTCGCCGAAGTGGACCGTGTCCACGATCAGGTGCGCAACGGCCGCCGCTTCGCCGAGGCGCTATCCGAATCCGATCTCTTGCCGCCGCTCGCCGCCCGCATGCTTCGGGTCGGCGACGAGACCGGTGATCTTCCGGCGATCACGCGGCACGCCGCGCAGTTTTACGAACACCGGCTGGGCATAGGCCTCGACCGGCTGATGGGGGCGATCGGACCCGCGACCATCATTCTTGTCAGCGTCGTCATCGGCGCTCTGATCGTGTCGATCATGAGCGCGCTTCTGAGCATCACGGAGCTTGCCCTATGAACAGCCAGCGCCAGTACAACATCGCCAAGCGCAGCCGCATCTGGTCCGCAGCCAGCGACGGCTACACCCTCGTTGAAATGCTTGTCGTGCTCACGATCATCAGCCTCATCTTGGGTCTCGTGGGGCCGCGCGTGCTCGCTTATCTCGGCGACTCGCGCGTCAAGACCGCCAAGCTCCAAATCGAGAGCTTCAGTTCGTCGCTCGACCTGTTCTACATCGACGCCGGCCGCTACCCCACGTCTTCGGAAGGGCTCGAGGCATTGGCGACGCGGCCCACGGGCATCGAAGTCTGGAACGGGCCTTATGTGAAAGGCGGCCGCGTGCCCAACGACCCATGGGGCCACGCCTATCAATATCGCGTGGCCGGCGAGCAGACGCCGCCCTACGAGATCACATCGCTCGGCTCCGACGGACGCGAGGGTGGCAACGGCAACGCCGCTGACATCTCGAATGTCGTCCGTTAAAGCTCAGGCCGGCTTTACTCTTCTTGAGGTCATGGCGGTGATGCTGATCATCGCCCTGGTCTCGGCGCTTGCGGTGACGACCTCGCGCGGCACCGGACGCGCGCAACTTCATGCGGTCTCGCTACAGACCGCGGCGCTGATGCGCCGCGAACGGCTCGGCGCGATTCTGACGGCAAGCTCCCGGCAGGTGTCGCTCGACGGCCGCGAACGTCTCCTGTTCGGTGACAGCGGCGGCCAGGTCCGCATTCCAACCGATGTGGTGGTCGATGTGCTCGGCAGCGACGCAACACGCTCGGGACGACTTGCGTTGGTCCGCTTCCAGCCGGACGGCGCGTCGACCGGCGTTGTGCTGCGGCTGTCGCGCGAGCAGGCCACTTACGAAGTGAGCGTCAACTGGTACACCGGCAGTGTCGTGGTCCGTCAACTATAGCGCGCGCAGCGCGCGATCCGGCTTCACGCTGATCGAAGCGCTGGTGGCGCTCGCGCTTCTGCTCGCCTTCGCGTCGGTGATCGTGCCGATGATGTTTCAGTCGCGGCGCCTTCTCGACAATCCGCGCGGCCGCATCGCCGCGCAGGTGCTGCTGCGCTCGCTGCTCGACGAGGCGCCGGACCGTACGCGCATGCTGACCTTTCGCGACGGCGAGACCGATGGCCTGCACTGGAGCGTCGAGGCGCGTCCATTTGATCTTGGCGTCGTAACGCTGATCGATACGGCTCCGAAGAGCAACAAGCCCCCTGGCGGCTCCGACGGCTCTGCGCCGCAATGGACGCCGTTCCGTATTGCCGCGAGCGTTTCGTGGGCTCCTGGCCAGGCGGTGCGCGCTGAAACCGTCAGATTGTTGAAGCGCCAGCAATGACAACAACACCTCATCCAGGCAAATACCGTCTGCAGCTGCGCTGCGGCGGCTTCACGCTGGTGGAAACGCTGGCGGCGCTCGCCATCACGGCCGTGATCTTCGTCGCAATGGCCGGCCTCATCCGCAATGTGGTCTGGGGTTTCGACCGTGGCACGCGCACCGTCACCACCGCCGACCGCCTGGTGCTCGCCGTCGAACGCGTCGCCGGCGATTTCGCCGCGGCGCGTTTCGTACAAAGAGCGACCGACGCCAGCAGCGGCGTCGCTTTCACGGCCTCCGGCGGCAGCGTCGCCTTCGTCAGCGGCGCGGGCATCGCGGCCGGCCCGCGTGGCGAAGAGATCGTCAGCCTCTCGATCGAGCCCGCCGGCGACGTGACGCGGCTCGTTCGCCGTCGCGCGCCGTGGCGCGGACCGAGCGATCGCTTCGGCGATATCCCGCTCCGGGACCCGGTCATGCTGATCGAAGGCAACTACGACATGTCCTTCTCATTCAGCAAGGCCGGACATGACGGGCGGCTGAACTGGACTTCGAGCTGGTCCGACCAGGACAGCATCCCGCAATCCGTCCGGCTCGTCATCCGCGATCGCAGCAGCGGCATCGACATCCTGCCGCGCGCCGAATTCCGGCTGCGCTCCGATCTGAAGATGAACTGCGCTCTCAGCGGTCCGACCTGCAAGGACGACGAATCCAAACCTGACGCCAAGCCAGAGCGGAAGCCGGACAACAAGACAGCAGCCAGCCACGACGAGGGCGCCGACTGATGCGAACCGATCCTCGCCGTGGCGTCGTTCTGGTGGCGGTGTTGTGGACCGTCGCGCTGCTGTCGGCCCTCGCCATGGCCACGTCCGTGACATTCCGCGAGTTCGCCGGCATCGTGACCGTCGATCGCGATCGCCTGCGCGCCGACGCGCTGCTCACGGCAGGTCTCGAAACGGCCGCCGGTGTGGTCGCTCGTCTGCCGGAGGATCGGCCGCTGCTCGAGAGCGAGATGGCGTTCCGGCTTTCCACCGGCCAGATTCGCGTGCGCGTCACCGACGAGGGCGGCCGGATCGATATCGGCAAGGCGCCGGTCGAGGTGCTGGCTTCGATGCTGCGCCGCGTTCGCGCGGAAAATGCCGACGGCATTGCGCGCAGCATCGTCAACTGGCGGACTGCGAATGGCGGCGCGCCGCCGCAAGCGTCGCAGACGCCAGCGACAACCGCACAGAACGCCGGCGACGCGGCCGCCACCACCGGTCAAAGCCCGCAGGCAACGGCTCAGAACCAGCAGACGAACGGCCAAAGCCAGACAACCCCGCGGGGCAAAAACGACAAGGCTTCATCGAAGGTGATGCCATTCACCGACATTCGCCAGTTGCTCAACGTGCCCGGCGTGACACCGGAGCTCGTTGCCGCGGCGGCGCCCTATGTCACCGTATTCGGCGGCGAGAAGCTCAACGCCCTCAGCGCGTCGCCCGCGGTGCTCGCCGCCCTCCCTGGCCTGAACGACGACAGCGTGGCCAATTTCATCGATGCCCGCCGCAACATGTCCGGCGACGGGTCGCAACTGCTCTCGATGCTGGGCGGTGCCCAGGCTTACGTCATCGCCGACGGCAAGAAGGTCGCATCGGTGGTGATTCAGGCCCGGGTCGCAGACGGTTATTCGGCCGCGGCACAGGCTGTCATCGTTCTGTCATCGCAAGACGCTCAACCCTATCGCGTCCTGGCGTGGAATCCCTGGCCCGCGGCTCTGGCCAAATGGTAGTCCCATGAATGTCGCAACTTTGATCACGCGATGGCTGGATGTGCTCGCCGCACTTCTTTTGGAGTGCTGGTCGAGGTGGCGTGCCCGACAATCCATTGTGGTGATGCGCGACAACGGCCGTCTTACGCTGCGGCAGCGCCATCGCGACGGCAAGCTCGGCGCCATCACACCGATCGGCTCGGGCCTTCCGGGCGAATTGGCGAAAACCGTCAAGCAGGCCTTCGTCGTGTTCGAGATGCCGGAGCAAGAGGTCGTGCTGCGCACCATCAAGGTCCCGGCACAGGCCCGTGAGTATCTTTCAGGCATCGTGCGCAACCAGATTGACCGGCTGTCGCCGTGGCCGCCGCAGGACGCGATCTACGGCTTCGAAGCCCATCCGAATGTCAGCGATCCGGGATCGCTCGACGTGCAGATTTCCGTCGCGCCGCGCAGCGCCGTCGAGAACACGCGCGACGAGCTTCGTGCGGCAGGGCTGCAACTCGATCAGATCACCGTGCGCAAAACCGCGGCACCGGAACGGCCGCCCATTCCATTGTGGTCGCGCGAGGCGAGCGACTCGGGCCAGCAGCTGCGCACCGCGCGCTTTGCGGCCGGCGGCGCGCTCGCCGCGACGGTGGTCTTGAGCGCTGCGATCAGCACCTGGGCGCTGTGGAGCGCCACCTCGATGGCAGGCAATCTCGACGAGACCACGACCCGCTCGCGGACTCTGCAGCGGCTCTTGCAGGTCGGACGCTCGCCGCAGGCGCTCGCCGCGCTGCCGCTGCCGGAGCGCGCCTGGGCTTTCAAGGAGACCTCCTATTCGGCGGTGTTCGCGCTGGAGGGCCTGTCGCGCGCGCTGCCCGACACCGCATACCTCACCGACTTCCGCCTCGAAAAGGGACTGCTGCGCATCACCGGCCTTACCAGCGACGCACCTGCGCTGATCGCGCCGTTGGAGCAGTCGGGGCATTTCGCCAATGTGCGGTTCTCGGCCGCCACCACGCGCTCCGCCGAGTCCGGCCTGTTCACCTTCAACATCGAAGCCAACCAGGAGCGGCGGCTCAATTTCGCCGGGAAGTGACATGTCGCTCAAATTCGATCTCAAGACGTTCGACCTCAAGAAGTTTGATCCCGGACTCAATCGCGAACAGCTCGTCGCGCTTTCGATTGTGGCTGCGGTCGTCATCCTTTGCGTCACCGCCGTGACGTGGTCGTTGGGCGTGCGCTCCGAGGCGCTGGCCGAGCTCGGCGAGAAGCAGGACGCGCTGGCGCAGCTTGAGAAACGAGTCGGCGGCGGCGCCAAGGGCCGCGGACCGGTGCGCAATCCCGCGGCGCCGGCCAGCGCGTTTCTGACCACGCAGACGCAAGGCCTCGCCGGCGCCGAGTTGCAGGCCTATCTCGCGCAGCTTGCCACGGCGCAGAATGCCGAGGTCGTGTCCTCCGGCGTACAGCCCACCAGCCGCGACGATTCACCCGAGACCATCCGTCTGCAGGCAACACTGACCACAACGATCGGCGCGCTGCAGACGCTGCTCTATCAGCTCGAGACCGGCACGCCTTACGTGTTCGTCGACTCGGTCGCGGTGCAGCTGCCGAACGCCGGCATGGGAAGCGCGCGGCCGGATCCCGTGCTGCGCGTGACTCTGGGCATCCGCGCTCTGTGGCGGAAGGGCACCGCATGATCCCGCGCATTATCATCGCCGTCGCCGCCTTGTTGCCGCTCGCTTTCTGCACCGGCGCGGCCGCGCAACAGGCGGCCAATCCGCTCGCCGCGCAATCGCTCGAAGGTCTCTCGACGACGCGCGAACGACCGCTGTTCTCGGCCCAGCGGCGGCCGCCCGCACCGCCTCGGGTGGCCGCAGCGCCGCCGCCTCCGCCCGCACCGCCGCCACAGCCACCGCAAGTGGCGCTGTACGGCATCGTGTCCGAATCCGGCGGCGCGCGCGCGATGGTCCGCGCCAACGGCGACAGGATCGTCGGCGTCCGCGTCGGAGACGACATCGGCGGCTGGAAGGTGACCAAGATCGAGCGTCGCCAGATCGAGCTGTCGCTTGCCGACCGCACCGCGAGCTTTGCGATGTTCAACGGCGCCCCGGCCGCCGCCACCGACGCGGCTGCCATGGCGAGCGCAGACGACGAACCTGACGATCCGGATATCCCGCGAAGGAGACGCCGGCGCTGATCAGGCATCAGGCCGGCGCCCCGCACTGTCCTACGCCGTCACCTTGTCCAGCGTGATCGGCAGATCGCGCACGCGCTTACCGGTCGCGTGATAAACCGCGTTGGCGACCGCCGCCGCGACCCCGACGATGCCGATCTCGCCGAGCCCCTTGATGCCAAGCGGATTGCTGTCTTCCGGCTCGTCGACAAAGATCACCTTGATGTCGTGAATGTCGGCGTGCACCGGCACGACATATTCGGCGATGTTGGCATTCATGATGCGGCCGAACTTGTGGTCGATCACGACCGCCTCGTGCAGCGCCATGCCGATGCCCCACACCACGCCGCCCAGGATCTGGCTCGTCGCGGTCTTGGTGTTGAGGATGCGCCCGCCGGCAACGGCCGACACCGCGCGCGTGACGCGGACCACGCCGATCTCTTCGTCCACCTTGACCTCGATGAAGATCGCCGAATGCGTGTTGTGCGCCTTCGCCTGATCCTGCGTCGGGTTGGTGGTCTTTTCCTGTTCGATACGGTCAACGCCGCCCTGGCGCATGGCGTCGGCGATCGACACCGACCGGGATGCGTCGCGCTTGCTCACGAGCTTGCCGTCCGCAAGCGTGACATCGTCCGGCGCGGCATTCGCCAGCGGCGAGTTCGGGATTTTCTGGGCGAGACGCAGCAGCTCGTCGCGGATCGCGCCGGCCGTGGTCGCGATGCCGTTCGACACCGATGCGGCGATCCATGACCCGCCCTCGACCGGCGACTGCGGCAGGCTCGAATCGCCAAGCTTGATGCTGATGCTGTCGAGCGGCAGTCCCAGCATGTCGGCCGCGACCTGCGCCATGATGGTGTAGGTGCCGGTGCCGATGTCCGACGTCGCGCAGGCGACCTCGGCATGACCGTTGGCGCCGAGCGCGATGCGCACCGTGATCGGCACCTGCAGCGCCTCCCAGACGCCCGTCGCCATGCCCCAGCCGACGAGGTCCTTGCCCTCCCGCATCGAGCGCGGCTCGGGATTGCGCTTGCTCCAGCCGAACGCCTCGGCGCCCTGGCGGTAGCATTCGCGCAGCGCCTTGCTGCTGAAGGGTTTGTTTTCGTGCTGATCGCGATCCGAATAGCAGCGCAGGCGCAGCTCCACCGGATCGAGCCTGAGACGGATCGCGAGTTCGTCCATCGCGCTTTCCAGCGCAAAGAGCGCCGTCGTGGCGCTCGGCGCGCGCATGTCGCACGACGTGGCCATGTCGAGGTGCGCGAGCTTGTGCGCGTATTTCGCGTTGGCGCTTTTGTACAGGAGCCCGGACCAGCCGGTCTCCTGCCGGTAGAAATCCTCGTACTGCGAGGTCGTCGTGACGGCGTCGTGCGCGATGACATCGAGCGTGCCTCCGGCATTGGCGCCGAGCGCGACCTTCTGGATCATCGCGGGCCTATAACCCAGCGCATACATCTGCGGCCGCGTCAGCATCACGCGCACCGAACGCTTCAACGCGCGGGCCGCGAGCACCGCCAGGAGCACCTGGAACTGCGGCCGCAGACCGGAGCCGAAGCCCCCGCCCATGAACGCGCCCATCACGCGCACGTCGTCGGGCTTCAAGCCGAACACGCCGCACAGGTATCTTTGGACGTTCTGCACGCCCTGGGTCTTGTCGTAGACCGTCAGCTTGCCGCCGGCTTCGTAGATCGCCGTCGAAGCATAAAGCTCCATCGGATTGTGATATTCGCTCGGAACGTAATACTCGGCCTCTTGGCGCACGGCTGCAGCCGCGAGTGCCTGATCCGCGTTGCCGCGCGGCTTTTGCGGTGCGAATGCAGCTGCGCCCGGATCGCTCGGTATCTTGATCGGCGTCGCGGCATCGCGCTCCTTGAACACGTCGGTGACATGGGCCTCCTGCGCGTACTCCACCTTGACCAGCGACGCGGCGTACCGCGCCGCCTCCGACGTCTCCGCGACCACAAGCGCGATCGGCTGGCCGTTGAACATGATCTTGTCGTCGTAGAGCGGCCGGAACGGCGAGCCTTCCGGCGCCACGTCGTCGTGATAGGCCTCGTCGTTGTCCGGCATCTGCGGACGGTTGTCGTGCGCCAGCACGTCGACCACGCCTTTGACCCGCATGGCGGCGCTGCGATCGATGCTCGTGATCCGGCCCTTGGCGATGGTCGCGCCGACGACCCAGCTGTAAAGCAATCCCGGCGCGTTGAAGTCGGCGGCGTATTTGGCGGCGCCGGTGACCTTGGCGATCCCGTCGATGCGGGAGGTGGCAGTGCCGATATATTGGGTCATGGGGGTTCTCAGGCGATCTTTTTGGACGATTGCACCTGCGGCGTGCCGCGCGCAGCCTGCGTGAGCGCGCGCACAATGGTTCGGCGCGCGAGATCGATCTTGAAGTTGTTGTGGCCGTAGCCTTTGGCGTCGCGCAGGAACACATCCGCCGCACGAACGAAGGTCGTGGCGTTGGCGGGTTGCCCGCGCAACGCAGCTTCAGCCTCCTTGTCGCGCCACGGCTTGTGGGCGACGCCGCCGAGCGCGAAGCGCCCTTCCTTGATGGTGTCGCCGTCCATTTCGAGGCCGACCGCAACCGAGATCAGCGCGAACGCGTAGGATAACCGGTCACGGATTTTCAGGTAGGTGTGGTTCTTCGCGAAACCCTTCGGCGGCAGCTCGATCGCAGTGATGATCTCGCCGGCATCGAGGTTGGTGTCGCGCTGCGGGGTATCTCCCGGCAGCCGGTGGAAATCCGCGATCGCAATGCTGCGGCTCCCGGACGGGCCGGTGACGTGAACCGCTCCCTCCAGGATCGCGAGCGCCACGCACATGTCCGACGGATGCACTGCGATGCAGGCATTGTTCGCGCCGAGGATGGCGTGAATGCGGTTGTGGCCCTGCAGCGCCGAGCAGCCGCTGCCTGGCTCGCGTTTGTTGCAGGGCGTCGCCGTATCGTAGAAATAGGCGCAGCGCGTGCGCTGGAGAAGATTGCCGCCGGCCGACGCCATGTTGCGGAGCTGCTGCGAAGCACCCGCCATGATGGCGCTGGACAGCACCGGATAGCGCTGCTCGACCAGAGGATGATAAGCGGCGTCGGTGTTGCGCACGAGCGCGCCGATGCGCAAGCCGCCGTTTGGCGTGTCTTCGACCTGCCGCAGCGGCAGCCGTGTGATGTCGATCAGCGTGGCCGGCTTCTCGACATCCATCTTCATCAGATCGATCAGGTTGGTGCCGCCGGCGATGAACTTGGCGCCCGGAAGGCCTGCCATCAGCCGCACGGCGTCCGCGACGTCGTCGGCGCGCGAGTATTGGAATTCGATCATGGCCGCCCCCGCTCCATCGCCTGCTGGATCGCCGCGACGATGTTGGTGTAGGCGCCACATCGACAGATGTTGCCGCTCATCAGCTCGCGAATTTCCTCCGCGGTCTTCGCCCGGCCCTCCGCGAGGAGACCTGCGGCCGAACAGATCTGTCCGGGCGTACAGTAGCCGCACTGGAAGGCGTCGTGATCGATGAAGGCCTGCTGCAGCGGATGCAGCGTGCCGCCCCTCGCGAGCCCCTCGATGGTGGTGATCTCCGCACCGTCATGCATGACCGCAAACGTGAGGCACGAATTGACCCGCCGGCCCTCGATCAGCACCGTGCAGGCGCCGCACTGGCCCTGATCGCAACCTTTCTTGGTGCCGGTGAGGTCGAGCTGTTCGCGAAGCAGATCGAGGATCGTGGTGCGCGGGTCGAGCGTGAGGCTGTGGCGCTGACCGTTGATCGTGAGATTGACCGAAACCGCTTGGGGCGACGCCGCGGGTTTGGTCGCCGTTCCCGATGGTGCATCGTTCATTGTTGAACTCCGATGGCACGTGCTGCGAGCGCAGCCGTGGAGTAATTAAGTACCAATGTTGGCTTGCCGTCCCTGGCCCGTCTTGTTGCGGGCGTGCATGGGAGAATAGACCGCTTCTAAGCTATGACTGAACAAGCAATGTGACAGTGGGGTTGCGCGGGATTTTCCGCTTTCCGTAAAAATGGGAGCGGTCGCAGCATCTCACTTCGTTGTCCTTCCGACTCATGTGTCACTCAGCCGCGCCGTGATCTCAAAAGGACAACGCCGCTTCCCTCCATCAACAATGGTGGTCGTCACCCCCGGGCTTGACCCGGGGGCCCATCCGGTGACGCAACGACGCACGCACTTAAGATTGCCTTCTCTGCAGCCGCTCATGGATTGCCGGGTCATAGGCGAGCGAAGCGACGCCGTCCTTCGGACGGCTATGCCCGGCAATGACCCCGCCTGGGGGCCAGCGGTGGTGATCATCGATTCACACATCAAACAGCCCGCGCTCCTAAACGCGTCACGTCAACATTCATCCAGGCGTGATTCATCGGCCCCTTCAAAGCAGGCGCGGGGCCAGCGCCTCTCTCTTTTTCCTTCCCCTCACAGAGTGAGGGAGCGGAGCGCCGAGACGGCGCAGATAGCTGGGCGCTTTGCGAGGGCGCCCGCGGACCTTTGCGATCAGGTCCGCTCGCCTCCCGGCGCTCCACTGTGGCGATTTGTTGCGAGGCCACCGTTCGAGATTCGATCGGACAGCTGGGCTCTCACCCACCATGCTCCAGGGGGCATTTGCGCCCGCTTTCACCCGACCGCGCCCTGCCACTGAAGGCGGCCCCCTCATCGGGGACGGACAATGACCTCACACCCTGGGACGTGGTCACGAGCCACGCCTGCAGGCGCCACACCTCGCTCCGCCAAATAGACGTCCCTAGAGCGGTTCACAATTTGACGGAAGCGTATCCGGCGTTTGCGAAGTAGTTGCTGCATTCGCGGGGGCCTATGGTTGTGACGAGGCTGCCGATTTGGCGCCAGACATCGTCGATGGTGCGCCTTTGAGCCATGCGCATCCAATGTTTGATCTTGGCGAAGGCCTGCTCGATCGGATTGAGGTCCGGCGAGTAGGGCGGCAGGTACCAGAGCCTGGCTCCGGCTGCTCTTATGATCTGTCGCAGCACGGCAGCCTTGTGGCTTCCGAGGTTGTCCATGACGACAATATCGCCGGCCTTCAGTGCGGGAACGAGTTGCTGCTGGACATAGGCTCGGAAGCACTCGCCGTTGATCGGGCCATCGAACACGCAAGGGGCTGTGAGGCCGTCGTGGCGGAGCGCGCCGAGGAAGGTCAGCGTCCGCCAATGACCATGCGGCGCGTAAGCTCGCAGGCGATCGCCCTTGCGTCCCCATCCGCGCAGTGGGGCCATGCTGGTCTTGATCCAGGTTTCGTCGATGAAGACCAAACGCCGTGGATCGAGACCGGCCTGCCAGGATCGCCAGCGCTTTCGTCTGCGGGCGATGTCGGCCCGGGCCTGTTCAAGCGCGAACAGTGTTTTTTTTGAACCGCAGGTCTTCGCGCCGCAGGAACAGCCACACGGCATTGTGCGAGACCTTTACCCCACGCGCGGCAAGTTCGTCCTTCAGCCCATGCAGGGTCAGATGCGGGGTCTGTCTGATGCGCTCCAGGATGAAGGCCCGATGCGGATCGAGCACCGGCTTGCGATATCCACCCATCTTGCTCGGCGACACTGAGCCAGTCGTCCGATAGCGCTGAGACCACTTCACCACCGACGACACCGCCACGCCGAACCGCGAAGCCACCGTCCGGCAGCTCTCACCGTTCCGCACCGCCGCAACGACACGCTCACGCAGATCATTGGACAGAGGTCGGGTCATGAGCTGCTGGCCTCCAACCCAGCCAGCAGCTTGAATCACAATTCGAAGCCCAGCGGAATCCCCAGCGATTCAGAAAAGAAGTGAACCGCTCTAGTCGACGCCCTCAACGAACGAGGCAAATTCGCGTCTACTCGTGATTTGCAAGAATGCAAAGCGAATTTTTGCTGCTTGCGTTACGGCAGAACCGGCCGGCCCTCCGGTCCGATGCGTCCCTTGAAGGCGACATATCCGCCGTCGATCAGAAGGTCCGTCGCGGTGACGAACGAGGCGTCGTCCGATGCGAGATAGGCCGCGCCGGCTGCGATCTCCTCGGGCTCGCCCGGGCGATTGGTCAGATGCGTCGGACCCATGCGGGCCTTGGCCTTGTCCTTGCCGCCCGAGCGCGCGCTGGAGCGTTCGGTCAGGATGAAGCCCGGCGAGATCGTGTTGGCGCGGATGTTGTCGCCGGCATGGTCCATCGCGAGAATTCGCGTGAAGTGGATGAGCGCGGCCTTGGTGGTGCAGTAGGGCGAACGCAACGCGACGCCGAGATGACCGAGCTGCGACGCGATGTTGATGATGCTGCCGCCGCCGGCACGGCGCAGCTCCGGCACTCCGAATTTGCACATCAGGAAGGCGCCGGTGAGATTGACGCCGAGCGCTTCGTTCCACTGCTGAAGCGTCAGCGTCTCCACGGTGCCATCGGGCGTCACCGTTGCGGCCACATTGACCAGCGTGGTCAACCGGCCGAAGGCCGCAATGGCGCGCTTCACCGCTTCCTTAGCGCTTGCTTCGTTCGCCACATCGACGCCGAAACCGCTGGCGCGGCCACCGGCCTCGACCACCGCGCGGGCCGTGGCCTCGGCCTTGGCCGGCTCGAGATCGCCAATCGCGACTGCGGCGCCTTCCGAAGCAAACCGCTTCGCGATCGCGCTGCCGATCTCGCCGCCGCCGCCGGTGATCAGCGCCACTCTTCCGTCAAGCCGTCTTGTCGTCATTTTGCCGCCGCCTGCACGAAGCTGCCGTCGAAGATGGCCGACTTCGGCGGATAAGGTTTCTTCGCAATCCCGATGTCGGCCAATCCGTCGGCCATCTTGTCGTAGGTCGCATCCGGAACGTCGCCGTCGAGGCTGAACAGTTTGAGCTTGGTGACCAGGAAATCATAGGCCTCTGCCGAATCCTGCGGATCCTGCTTGGCGTGCCGCACCAGGATGTCGATCGCCTTGGCCTTGTTCGCCGGATCGTACAGCCACTTCACGGCACGCCGGTAGGTCCGGGCAAAGGCTGTCATGAGATCGCGGTTCTTCGCCGCCCAGGTCATGTTGGCGCCCCACACCGTAAACGGAATGTTCGGTGCGAACGTCGCCGTATCGCCGAGATTGGTCAGCCCTTTGGCCGTCGCCTTGGAGTAGGTCGGCGGGTTGAGGATCGATGCATCGACCGCGCCCGCGAGCAACGCCGAGAAACGGTCGCCCGCGGCCTTGGCATAGACGAAGTCGACATCCGTCGTTTTCAGGCCGGCCGATGCCAGAAACGGCTTGATGTAGATCAGCGTGATGTCGTTCGGCCCGCCGATGCTGACGATCTTGCCCTTGAGATCGGCGATCTGCTTGATCCCGGGCTTGACGAAAACGCCATAGGGCGAGGCGGTGATGTCGCTCAGGATGATCTTTTCATCTGCGCCCTGCATGGCCGCGCGGGCAAAGTCGGGATAGCCGCTATGGGCGACGTTGAGCGAGCCGCCGGCCAGTTGCTGGGCACCGCCGCCGCCGACCGTGATGTAATCCATCTCGATGCCGGCTTCCTTGTGCCAGCCGAACTCATCGGCGATGTATTGCGGCCATTGCGGCGGCCCGTGCGCCACCAGACCCGCCGTGATTTTCGTCTGCGCCTGTGCCGGAGCCGACATCGCGGCAAACAGCGTCGCCGGGCCGAAACATAGGCCTAGACACAGGCATGGGATTTGCAGCCACCGCAGACGAGACATCGAAAATCTCCAGGGACAGCCGGCTGTTCTGCGCCGTGTTCTTGCATAAGCTAACAAAGCAGGCAGGCAAGACCTATACCGATCCGGAGCGGCATCGAGACGCGCCATGCATTTTGGAATCTGGACTCCGCTGCCACACACCATCCGGCCCGAGCCGCGCATGGACCGCGCGCTGGCCGAGATCAAAGCCGTGCCCAATCTGGCCGGGGCGCGCGACGGCACCTTCGAGCACGCCTGCGACGTGGTGCGGCGCGCAGACGAGCTCGGCTTCCACACCACGCTGATCGCCGAGCGCTATCTCGGCCCGGACCTGTCAGCCTGGGTGCTCGCCTCCGCGCTCGCCATGGTGACGAAGCGCATCGAGCTCATGGTCGCGGTGCATCCCGGTATGGTGTCGCCGCAGGTGGTGGCCAAGATGGCCTCGAGTCTCGATCGCATCAGCGGCGGCCGCGCCGCGCTCAACATCGTCAACGGCTGGTGGATGGAGGAGTTCGAGCTGTTCTCAAACGGCACCTGGATCGGCGACAGCGAGCGCTACCCGCGCATGGGAGAGTACATCGCGGTGATCAAGGGGCTGTGGACCGATCCCGATTTCAATTTCGACGGTGCGTTCTACCGCGCCCATGTCCAGGCCGCGATGCAGGGCGCCGACGGCAAGGTGGTGATGCCGGACCCTGGCGATGTGGTCGCAAAGCCCAGCCAACTCCCCCACCCGCCGATCTATGCGGCGAGCCGCGCGCCCGACGGCAAGGCCTTGATCGCGCAATACGGCGACGTCTGGTTCGCCGAATACAAGCCGGGCTTCCGCAACTTTGAAACCAACATCGCGCGCATGGCGGCCGACGTTGCAGCCATGCGCGAGCTTGCCGCCTCGCACGGCCGCAAACTTCGTTTCGCGATCAATCCGCAGATCATCGTGGCTGACAGCCAGGACGAGGCCGAGCGGCAGGCGGAGGACGCCGAACGCAACGCCGTGGCTCTCGACCGCATGGTCAACGCACTCGGCGCCGGCCTGGTCGGCACACCGGAATTCGTCGCCGAGCGGCTGCGACGATACGAAGAGATCGGCATCGATACGATGATGACGCGGTTTACGCCGATGATCGACGGCGTGGAAAAATTCGGCCGCGAGGTGATCCCGCTGGTGAATGTGGAAGCCGCCGCGAAGCTGAAGGCGGTTTAGGCGGCTGCGGCGTTTTACGTTGGCTTGGAAGCACACCCGCGCAACACGAAGGCTGTCGCCCGCGGGTCCATACGGTTACGCATCGAAGAACACTCTTACGACTGCCGTTACCGCACGCGCTCATGGATCGCCGGGCCAAGCCCGGCGATGACACCGCCGTTGTGGCTCGCGGTCACTCATGCCTCGTGGACGATCCGTCCTCCGACCACGGTCGTCTGCGCACGGATATCCTTGATGTCATCCAACCGCGTCGACATCAAATCGCGATCGAGTACGGCGAAATCAGCCAGCATACCGGCGCGCAACGTGCCCTTCTGGTCATCGAATGACAGCCTGGCGCCCTCGCGCGTGAACAGCGGCAGCGCCTCCGCAACCGTCAACCGTTGCCCGGGACCAACAACCTCACCGTTCCGGCATTGCCGCGTTGTCACGTTCCACAGCGGAAAGAACTGGCTGTAGGGCACGTTGTCCGTGCCGATGGCGTTGGGAATGCCCTCGTTGAGGAAGGTTCGGTGCGGTGTGACGAACTCTGCATTACCTGCTTGGGTCGCCAGCCTTGGGCCGCGTTTCCAGAACGTCTTGCTGGGGATGGTCGTCACGTGGACGCCCAGGCGCTTGATCATTGCAGCCTCGGCGGGCTTGACGATCGCCAGATGTTCGATGACCCAGCGCTTCTGCTTGATGTTGAAGCGCTCGTCCGCCTCCGCCCAGATCGCAAGCACCTTGTCGAGATTGTTCGCCGCGATTGAATGCACGCGGAATCCAAGCTCCGCAGCCGTCATCACATAATCACGATATTCGCTCAACGTGTTGGCGTATTCGACGAAGCCGGACCAGCCAGTGTCAGGCAGCGCAGCGAGCGAGGCATCGCGGAAGGCCTTCTCTCCAGACTGACCAATGAAGACGCCGGAGACACGGAGCCAACGATCGCCCAACCCCTGCCCGCTCGCATAGGGAAGCAGATCGCGAAGGTCCCGCATCGCCTGCGCGCTGTTGGTCCAGGTCGGGCTCACAACGAGCGACATTCGCACGCTGAGCTCGCCGCGCTCCCAAAGCGCGCGATAGAGCGCCAGCGTTTCGGGGGACGAGCCGTGCCCCTCATACGCGCTTGTGGTCCCGACCGCGTTGTAGAGCTTCATCGAGGCGCGAATGGCGTCGAGACGCTGCTGCCAGGTGAACTTTGGGACAGCCTTCAGCAGATCGAACTCGACCGTCGGCCGGTCGTTGGTTTCGATGATGAGGCCCGTCGGCTCACCGCTGGCGTCCTTGACGATTTCGACACCAGAGCAGGTCGGCACCGTCGCGGCGGTGATGCCGCTGATGCGCAGCGCCAGACTGTTCAGCGCCGAATAGCCGGGCGGCTCGCCCCAATTGTTGAACGATCCCGAGATATAGACCGGATTGTCCGGCGCGACGCGATCCAGCTCGGACCGCGACGGCATGCGGCGTTCAGTCAGAACCTCGGGGCCGCCGAAGTAATACGGCGGATCGCCGACCGGCATCGTCACGATCCATTCGCCAAGCTTGGCACGCTGAACCGCAGTCCGGATCACATTCAGGATATCGCCGACCGACCGCAGCCCCGCCAATGAAATTCGCTGCTCTTTGAGGGCTTCCCGCTCCATATGCGCATGCGCATCAATGATGCCCGGCAATACGGTACGGCCCGCCAGATCGATCAATCGGGTTTGCGGCCCGCGCAACGACGCGATGTCACCAGCCGCGCCGACGGCAAGGATGCGTTCGCCTTTCACCGCGAGGGCTTGCACCACGGGTTCCGACGGATTCTGCGTCAGGATGTTGCCACCTGAGATGATGAGATCCGCAGAGCGTGAATCGCCAACCGATGCCGACAGCGGCTGCGCGTTCGCGGCGAACGGCCAAGCCGCGGCCGCCGCGCCAAACGCTTTGATGAATTCACGCCGCTTCATGGCTCCTCTCCGTGTCGAGGGCGGCACATCGTAACGCCGATCAAGCGTCGACGAAATTGACCGGCCCTAGGAAATCCCGCTTGCCGACATCGACGCCGTTGTGGCGGAGGATGGCATAGGCCATCGCCAAGTGGAAAAAGGTGTTGGGGATCGTCAACTGCAGCAGGTAGTCCTCGCCGCCGATGACCTTGCCGGGTGCCCATGAGAGTTTGACCTTACGCTCGCTCGCACCGGCGTATTGCGCCTCCTTCATGCTCTCCGCGAGGGCGACGGTCTTGCGGATGCGCGCGCGCAGTTCGTCGACCGTCTGCTCGTTGTCCTCATGCCTGGGCGGACTCTGGCCTGAGAGCCAGGCGGCCGCGGCCTTGACGTAATCGCAGGCGCTTTGGACCTGGTAGATGAAGGGCTGCATGTCGGGCGCGAGGCGGCTCGTCATCAGCACGCCGACGTCGAACTTCTTGGCGGCGGCGTGCTGCTCGGCCTTGTCGAGACAGGTCTCCAGGCACTTCAGGTTCTGAATGCATTGTGAAATCACTGGATGGTACATCGGGGCCATTCGGGTTTCGGAAGAGAAAGCCGATTATCGCCGAACGCGAGCGCTTTGGTACCCCTGGGAACCTTTTCCGGCTGCTCCTATTTGATAAAGACTGCCCCGGGTCGGGCGCGTCCGGCTGGGGCGACTGGAAGCGGTTCAAGACGAGGCCGGAATGGAAGCCCTCTTCATCGGTCAGACCTACATCGACGTCACCTTCATCGCCGATCACATCCCGCAGGGCGACGAGAAGTCCGTGGCCTCGGACTATGCGGTATCATTCGGCGGCAATGCGGTGACCGCGGCCTTCGCCTGCGCCAAGCTCGGCATCAAGCCCGATCTGATCACCACCAACGCCGACGACTGGCTCGGAAACATGTTTCTCGACATGACGGCGAAATACGACGTGCATCTGCATGTGCGGCACGTCACGCGGTCTTCGCTGTCCTTCGTCATGCCCAAGGGCAACAAGCGCGCGATCGTGCGCTGCCGGGACGATGGCTATCTGGAGCCATTCCCCAAACTCGACCTGCAGGGCTGCAGCGCGTTGCATATCGACGGGCATCAGGCCGACGCCGCGCTGTTCTACGCACAGCGTTGCCGCAAGGCCGGCATTCTCACGTCGCTCGACGGCGGCGGATTGCGCTCGAACACTCACGAACTGCTCGCATTCATCGACGTCGCCGTGGTGGCGGAGCGTTTCTGCGAGCAGATGGACAAATCGCCCGAGGACACGCTGAACTATCTCAAGGAGCGCGGCTGCAGGATCGGCGGCGTGACGCTCGGCGAGCTTGGCCTCCTCTGGTACGACGAGAGCGGCACCGTCCAGCTTTCGCCGGCGTTCCCGGTGCCGCATGCGCGCGTGCGCGACACCAGCGGCGCGGGCGACGTTTTCCACGGCGCCTACGTCTATTCGTATCTGCGCAACAAGAGCCAGCGCTGGGAGGAGCATTTCAGCTTTGCCGCGGCGGCGTCCGCGTTCAAGATCCAGCACCTTGGCAACGAGGCCGGGCTTCCGGCCCACAGCGATATCGAACGCGTCATGCAGGAATTCCGCCGGCCGCAGACCGTGACGGAGCGGCCGATTCGCGCCGGCGCCATGCGGTAGTGGCGACTCATCCTTATATAAAGTGTGAGTCCCGGGATTGAGGACGCCGCCTGTTTTGTAGGCTTGAGGGCGTGGCGCCTCGCGAATGTCCAGCCCTGAATCGGTGCTATGCTGCGACGCCAGTTGGCATAAGCTTTGCCAAACCCAACGACGTCCTTCAACCGCACTCATGGAGCACCACCGATGCCGCGACGTCCGCAAAAGCCGAAGCCGCGGAGCCGGCCATCGCCCAAAACCCGCAAATCCGTAAAGGCCAAAAAGCGCGCGACCGCAGCGCCGAAATCGGCGCACGCGCTCGACGATTTCATCGTCTCCGGCGCACGCGCGCTTGGGCTCGCTGTCGACAAAGCCTGGATGCCGGCGGTGCGAACGCATCTCGATATCACGCTGCGCCACGGCGCGACCGTCACGGCCTTTGCCCTGCCCGACGAGGCAGAGCCCGCGCCCGTGTTCAAAGCCTGAGGCCCGCAGCATGGAATGGACCAGCGCCTCGGAGATCGCGCGCCTCGTTCAGAATGGCGAGCGCAGCGCGCTTTCGATCACGGAAGCAGCCCTCACCCGCATCAAGAGCCTCAACAAGACGCTCAACGCCTTCACCGATGTCACGGCCGGGCGTGCGCGGGCCAAGGCTCAAGCCCTGGACAAGGCGCGGAGCGAGGGCCAGCCTCTCGGGCCACTTGCGGGCGTGCCGTTCGCGGTAAAGAACCTGTTCGATGTCGAAGGACTGCCGACCCGCGCCGGCTCCAAGATCAACCGCAAGCACAAGCCTGCCGGGCGCGACGCGACGCTCATTGAACGCCTTGAGGCCGCCGGTGCCGTGCTGGTCGGTGCGCTCAACATGGGCGAATACGCTTACGACTTCACCGGCGAGAACGTGCACGACGGCAATGCGCACAACCCGCACGATATCGCGCACATGACCGGCGGCTCGTCGAGCGGATCGGGCGGCGCCGTTGCGGGCGGACTCGTGCCGCTCGCCCTGGGTTCAGACACCAACGGGTCAATTAGAGTGCCGTCGTCGTTCTGCGGCATCTTCGGGCTGAAGCCCACGTATGGCCGGCTGTCGCGGGCGCGAAGCTTTCCCTTCGTTGCGAGTTTCGACCATCTCGGACCGTTCGCGCGGACGACGAAGGATCTGGCGCTCGCCTACGATGTCATGCAGGGGCCCGACGCCGACGACGCGGCCTGCGCCGATCGTCCGGTTGAGGCCGCGCTGCCGACGCTCAACCACGGCATCGACGGCCTGCGGATCGCGGTCGCGGGCGGCTATTTCCGAAAGGGCGCATCGGCCGAAACGCGCGAGGCGATGAAGCTTGTCACCAAGGCGCTGGGCGTCACCCGCGAGATCGAGATCCCCGAAGCCGAACGCGCGCGGTCGGCCGCTTACGTGATCACCGCGACCGAGGGCGCGGCGCTGCATCTCGAACGCCTGCGCAAGCAGGCGCGCGATTTCGACCCCGCGGTGCGCGACCGGCTCATCGCCGGCGCGCTGGTGCCGGCCGCGCTCGTCAATCAGGCGCAGAAATTCCGGCGCTGGTATCGCGGCGAAGTGCTGAAGCTGTTCGGCGAGGTGGACATCATCCTGGCGCCGGCAACGCCCACCACCGCGCCGAAGATCGGCCAGCAGACATTCGTGCTCGACGGCGTCGAGATGCTGCTGCGGCCGAATATCGGCGTCTACACGCAGCCGATCTCGTTCATCGGTTTGCCGGTGGTGGCAGCACCCATCCCCTTGTCGCCGCTGCCGATCGGGGTGCAGATCATCGCGGCGCCGTGGCGCGAAGATTTGGCATTGCGGGTGGCCGAAAAGCTGGAGCAGAGCGGCGTCGCCGTCGCGCCGAAACCTGAGTTTTAGAGTACTTTCCACAGCGGTAACATCAAACTCCGCCGTCATGCCCGCGCTTGTCGCGGGCATACCGCTTAGGTGAGCACAATGCATCCCTAATCGAGATGGCCGGGACAAGCCCGGCCATGACGATGGTTGGGTTCGCCGCACGAAAAAATATCTAGGCTTTCGCCATGTAGGCGCGCCAGCCGCCGAAGCCGGAAATATCCTGCGCGCCGGTGATCGCTTCGGCCTCGACCAGGAAGCCTTTGACGGCGCTGCCGTCGGCAAGCTTGAGCGTACCGATGGAGAGCGGCGGCGGCACGTTCGCGACGAAGCGGCCGAAAGCTTCGGCGCTCATCGCCCAGGTTTCCAGTTCGATGGCGCTGCCCTGCCCGGCGGCGACGCGCAGCATTCCGGGCCGCCGCGGCGGGCCGCCGGGGAGCGCGAACAGCTTGTAGTCCGGCGCGGTCGAGGTGGCCTGCAACAGCCGCGCGCCGAGATTGCGCAGCTCATGGTTCAGCGGCAGGCCGGAGAGATGCGCGCCGACCACCGCCAGCGCGATTTCGTTTGGCGCGGGTGCCCGCGATAGCGGCGCAAGTGGCGGCTGCGCAAGCTTCAGTGCCCCGAGCGGCAGCGCGGTGTCGGCATGGAACACGCGGCCGATCGAGGCGAGGAACGCATCGTGCCCGCCGGGCGCCAGCAGCGTCACGCCCGATGGCACGCCGTCGCCACGCATCGCGGCCGGCAGCGCCAGGCCGCAGAGATCGAGCAGATTGACGAAGTTGGTGTAGGTGCCGAGCCGGCTGTTGAGCCCGATCGGATCGGCCAGCACCTGCTGCACGGTGTAGACCGTCGGCGCGGTCGGCAGCAGCAGCGCGTCGATGCCGCCGAAGATCGCGTCGCGGACGCGGCGCAGCTCTTCGAGCTCGTAATAGGCCGCGAACGTATCCGCCGCGGTCGGCCGCGCGCCGTCGAGGATGATCTTGCGCGTCACCGGATGGATGGCATCCGGCGACGACGCGAGCAGCGATTTAATCGCGAGATAACGTTCGGCGACCCACGGGCCTTCGTAGAGGAGCCGCGCGGTCTCGTAGAGCGGCTCGATATCGGTCTCGATAATCGTCGCGCCAAGCGCGGCGAAGCGTTCGATGGCCTTCATATAAATCCCGGCCGCCACCTGATCGCCGAAGAACAGCCGCTGCGAGGCGATCGGCACGCCAAGCCGGATGCTCTGTCCCATCGCCCCGGGCGCCCCGAGCGGGCGCGGCCGCGAATAGGGATCGGCCTTGTCGGACCCGGCCATGACGGCAAGCGCGGTCCAGGCGTCGTCGGTCGTGAGCGCGAACACCGAAACGCAATCGAGCGTGCGGCACGCCGGCACCACGCCCGCGGTCGAGACGAGGCCAAGGCTCGGCTTCAGCCCGACGATGTTGTTCAGCCCGGCCGGCACGCGGCCGGAGCCCGCGGTGTCGGTGCCGAGCGCAAGCGGCACGATGCCGGCCGCGACCGCCACCGCCGAGCCGGAGCTCGAGCCACCCGGGATGACAGCCGGATCGAACGGATTGCGCGGCACGCCGTAGGGCGAGCGCACGCCGACCAGACCCGTCGCGAACTGATCGAGATTGGTCTTGCCGATGACGATGGCGCCCGCTGCGCGCAGCCGCGCCACCGCGGTCGAGTCGTGGGCGGGCTTATGCGAGAACGCCGGACAGGCCACGGTGGTCGGAAGACCTCCGGCGTCGATGTTGTCCTTGATCGCGACCGGCACACCGAACAACGGACGGTCAGCATGTGTCTTGGCAATCGCATCGGCCTCGGCCAGCGCCTCGGCCTCGTCGCGCACACTGATGAACAGCGCGGGATCGTCGTACGCGCGCAGCCGCGCATAACTGCGCGCGACGGTTTCGCGTGGCGTCAGCCTTCCGGCGCGGTGCGCGGCAACGATCGCGTCGACGGTCTCAGCCAAGAAAGCCCCACCTCTCTCACGCGATCAGCCCTCCGCGAGGGCGCTCTGCCGCAGTTCAGCCTTGGCGATCTTCCCGGTCGGCGTCATCGGGAAGGCCGCCACGCTCTTGATGGTAAGCGGCGCGAGATCGTAAGTCACGAGCGGCACGATCGCCTGCTTGAGCTTCGCGAGATCGACCGCGCCGTTGGTGGTCGTAATGTAGGCAACCGGCCGCTGGCCGAGCTTGTTATCAGGCAGCGCCACCACCGCGGCCTCCTTGACACCATCTTGCGTGCACAGCGCCTCTTCGACGTCACGCGGAAACCAGGTGCGGCCATCGACCTTGATCAGTTCGGCGAAGCGCCCGCGCATGGTGATATAGCCGTCGCGGTCCATGGAGCCGGCGTCGCCCGAGTGCAGCCAGCCGCCGCGCAGCGCCTCGGCAGTCTTGTCGGGCTTGCCCCAGTAGCACTCCATGAAACCGCCGCGCAGGCACACTTCGCCGACCTCGCCGATCGGACATTCGGTGCCGTCGGCGTCCAGAATTCGGACCTCCTTGTCAGGGAGCGGCCGCCCAGCCGCGCCGAACTTCTCGTCGGACGCGAGGACCGGATCGCCCAGCGCCATGAAGCCGCCGAGCTCGCTCTGGCCGTAGCTTTCGGCGAGCGGCATTTTCCATTCGTCGCGCAAGGCGCGCTTCAGCGTCGGCGGCACCGGCGCGCCGCCGGACACCGTGAGCCGCAGGCGCTGCGGCATGCGTCCGCGCGTCCGCGATTCCAGCAGCAGTTCGGCGAGCAATGTGGGATTGGCGACCAGAATGGTCGACGCCGTCTTGTCGAGTGCGTCCCAGCCGGAGCTTTGCGTCCAGCGGCCCATCACGTTGACGGTCACGCCACGATGCAGCGGCGGCAGGAGATTGCCGACCAGCTGATAGGAACTGGAAAGCGCGGTCGGCCCGAACGACACATCATCGCCGGTGATGCGCAGCCGCTCGGCGATGCAGTTCGCCGCCCGCATGGTCGGCTCGTGCATGAGGCACGCGCCCTTGGGCTTTCCGGTGGTGCCCGACGTATAAGACAGATGCGCGATCGCGCTCTCGTCGGCCGGATCGGGCGGCGGCATCAGCTTGGCGCTGAGCAAGGCCGGCAGGCTTTCGGCGCCGGGCTGTGGACCGTCCATGCAGACCAGCGCACGGATGGTCTTCACGCTTGCCGCGGCACGCTTCACCGGCTCCGCCATGTCGTGGGTGTAGATCACGACGCTGGGCTCGTGGTCGGCGAAGTAATAGTCGAGCTCGTCGGCAAAGCGGATGTTGACCAGCGCCGCGATGGCGCCGATGCGCCAGCAGGCGAACAGACCAAGCAAGTAGTCCATGCCGTTGTGGGCGAAGATCGTGACGCGGTCGCCCTTGCGCACGCCGAGCTGATGCAGCGCGCCCGCGAAATGCTCCATCTCCACCGCGGCCTGGCTGAAGGTCAGCGTGCGGTCGCGGTCGACCCAGCGAAACGCGATCTTGTCGGGATTGCGCGCCGCCCCGTCATAGAGAAGCTGATGCATCAACATGAGAGGCTCTATGCTTGCGTGCCGGACACGAGCGCGTCGTCCCACAGCTCGGAATAGTCCGGCACGCGGGCCTGGCTGCGCTTGCCGTCGATCACGACGCGGTCGGCCTGATGCCGCGACACCACCTCGTTGAGCGTGCGCGCGTTGAACGCGATCAGCCGCGCCGGGGCGCCGACGGCAATGCGGCCCTGCTCCGTGAGCCTGGCGATGCGCGCCGGCGCAGGTCCGACGAGCGCGGGCGCCTCGGCGAGCGGATGGTCGAGGTGCAGAATCCGCACCGCCTGCCGGAAGGTGTCGATCATGTCGTGATCGCCGTAGGCGTAGAAGCAGTCGCGGCAGTTGTCGCCGGCCGCGGCCACCGTGACGCCGCGCTTTCGCATCTCATGCACCAGGGTGACGCCGCGCCAGCGCGGCGTGCGGCCGCCGCCACGGTCCTGCAAATAGAGATTGACGGTCGGCAGCGTGATCACGTTGACGCCGGCTTGCGCCAGCAGGTCCATGGTGCGGTCGGCCTCGTCGTCAGGCTGCACCGCGAGGCTGCAGCAGTGCCCGCAGGTCACGCGGTCGCGATAATTGTGGCGCAGCGCCGCGCGCGCCACATAAGGCAGCGCTGCCGAGCGCGGATCGTTGGTCTCGTCGACATGCAGGTCGATGTCGAGATCATAACGCGCCGCGAGCCCGAACAGCCGGTCGAGCAGCGAGTCGAGATCGTCGAGCGGCGCACCATGGCTGCTCTGGGCGGCGGCGCGCGTCACCGCGCCGAGCACGCCGCCGGATTCGGCAACGAGCTTGGCGAGCTGATCGCCCCAATCGCCGCGGAAGAGGTCGATCGGCAAGAGCGACACCGCCTGCAGGGCGACGTGGCCCTTCCACTCTTCGCGCATCTCGCGAAACGCCGGCCAGCTCCGCTGCGCCTGCTCGGGCACCGAATCCAAATGCGTGCGGATCGCCGAAACGCCATGCGCATAGGCGCTGCGGATGCCAAAGCTCATCCGCGTCAGCAGATCCTCGTGCGTCCATTTCTTCCGGTCGGCCGCGGTGGCCAGCACCGCATCCTTGAAGGTGCCGCTCGCATTGGGCGAGCGCACCACGGTGTGGCCGCGATCGAGATGGGTGTGCGCGTCGACCAGCATCGGCCACACCTGGCGGCCGTTCAGATCGACGGATGGTCGCTCATCGGCCGGAGATGTTCCCGCAGATATCAGCCGTTCGATCCGGCCATTGTCGATCAGGATGTCGATCAGCGCCGTGCCGTCCTCGCGGTCCGGCTCGCGATCTTGCGGCGCAAAGCCGTGCGGAGCGGCCACAAAGCAAAGCGGAATGCGCGCATTGGCGATCCGGTAGGACGCCGTGTCAGGCCAGACGAGATCGGAAAACCGGGATGGCATTGGCGGGCTGACTCTCGCTCCTGTGTGATGCGGCGAGCTTTGCAATTGCTGCTATTTCAGGCAAGCGCCATGCCAAGCAGTCGGCCAGTCAATCCGCGTCAACCGGATCGAGCCGCGGCATCGCCTTGCGCAGCTCCTCGACCACGAGGCTCGGAAACGTGTCCAGCGCGCTCCGCGCACGGACCATCAGCTTAAGCGCGATCGGATGCCCGGCCATCTCCTGCAGTTCCAGATGGCGGAGCTCGCCGGCCCCGACCTCCTCCGCGACATCGACAGGATTGAGGAATGTGATCGCCTGGCCGCTTCGCGCGATCTTCTTCATGAACTCGATCGAATTGGTCTCGATGGTCGGATGCAACGGAATGTTGGCATGCGTAAAGGCGAGATCGACCGCCGGCCTGATCGTCATGGAGTGGTCGGAAATCGCCATGGCAAACTCGGCGCAGTCGGCGAGCCGCACCTGCCGCCGCTTGGCGAGCGGATGCTTCGCCGACACCACTGCGCCGATCGGCAGATCGTAGCTCGCGACGATGCGGATGCCGGCGCTCGAGACCGGATTGTAGGTCAGCGCCAGATCGGCCTCACCCGTCAGCACCGCGTTGGTGATCTGATCGAGCGGCAGCACGCGGAGCCGGATATGCACGCGCGGATGCGCATCGAGAACGCCGCTGAGGAAGCGCGGCAATGGCCCCGCCGCGAGCCCGTTCATGGTCGCGATGGTGGCCTCGCCGCGGGTGAGGCCCTTCAATGCCTCGATGTGCGATTCGACTCGGGCATGACCTTTGAGCGTCTCGCGCACATGGGCGATCAGCACTTCGCCGGTCGCGGTGAGCCGCAGACGGCGTGGCATGCGCTCGAAAATCGGGGTTCCCAGCTCATTTTCCAAAGCCAGGATCTGCCGGTTGATCGCCGAAGAGGCAACATTGAGCCGCGCCGAAGCCTTCCGGATCGAGCCCAGGCGGGCGACCTCGTCGAGGTATTTCAGCAGGCGGGAGTGCAACATGGCTCGTTCTCCGCGGCTGCGCCGCCGATCCTCGAAAAATGCGGGCTGCCCGCACTTTCATCGGGCTGCATAAGGCTTCGCCATCGATGCCTCGAAGGCATCACTCAAGGCGAAAATTGATGCTTTTTACAAACATTCAAATTGCCCATCCTGATGTCAAGAGAGGCTCGGGGGCGAGCCTGCGCCGCTGAAAGCCGCGGCGTCATCGCAACGTTTTTCAGAGGACACACCATGTCGCGCTTTCGGTTCGCTTGTCTTGGGTTCACATGCCTTGCCACAGCCGCGGCTCTGTCAATCATCAGCAGCGCCGTGAACGCCGCAGACAAGGTCACGTTTCTCACGAGCTGGTACGCGCAGGCCGAGCACGGCGGTTTCTATCAGGCGAAGGCCGCGGGGATTTACGAGAAGGCCGGCCTCGACGTCACCATCAAAATGGGCGGCCCGCAGGTGAACGGCTTACAGCTCCTGCTCGCCGGCGAGGCCGACGTGATGATGGGCTACGATTTCCAGGTCCTCAATTCGATCGCCAAGGGGCTGCCGGTCATCACCATCGCGACGTCGTTCCAGAAGGACCTGCAAGGCATCATGACGCATGATGACGTGAAGGGTCTCGACGACATGAAGGACAAGACCATCCTGGTCGCGACGCCGGGCCGCACCTCGTGGTGGCCGTGGATGAAGCGCAAGTTCGGCTACACCGACGCGCAGACCCAGGCCTACACGTTCAACCTGCAGCCGTTCTTCAACGACAAGAACATCGTGCAGCAGTCCTATCCGTCGTCGGAGCCGTTCCAGGCGATGCAAAAGGGCGTGCCGGTGAAGTTCTTCCTGATGGCCGATTACGGCTATCCGCCCTACGGCACCACGATGGTGGCCCAGAGCAAGTTCGCGGCCGAGCGTCCGGACGTCGCGCGCCGCTTCGTGCGCGCTTCGATCGAAGGCTGGAAGAGCTATCTTAAGGGCGACCCCTCGCCCGCCAACGCGCTGATCCAAGCCGACAACCCGAAGATGAGCGCCGAGCAGATCGCGTTCGGCATCAAGCGGCTGAACGAGCTCGAAGTCGCCGACGGCGGCGACGCCAAGACCATGGGAATGGGCATCATCACCGAGGCGCGCTGGAAAGCGACCTACGACCTGATGGTGCAGGAAGGCCTGCTGGCAGCCGACACCGACTGGAAGAAGGGTTTTACGACGGAGTTTGTGAAGGATCTGAAGATCACGTCGCGTTGAATCTATCGGCGGTCATTCCGGGGCGCTTGCGAAGCAAGCGAACCCGGAATCCAGACAAGCAAAGACTGCCGCTGGAACTGGATTCCGGGTTCGCGCCTTTGGCGCGCCCCGGAATGACGGCGGCGAAAGCGAAACACCAAGCACAAACATGACAACCGGCACGACAGCCCGCAAGAAAATCGCCGACATCCTGCCGCCGCTGATCGTCGGCGTGCTGGTGATCGCGGGGTGGGAGGCGGGCTGCCGTATCTTCTCCATCCCGTCCTATCTGTTTCCGGCGCCGAGCCAGATCGCCTCGGTGTTCGTGTCGGACACGCCGGTGCTGATGCGGGCGCTGTGGGTGACGCTGCGCGTCACGCTGATCGCGCTGACGCTCGCGGTGGTGATCGGCTCGGCCGTGGCCTTCCTGTTCGTGCAGAGCCCGATCATCGAACGGAGCCTGTTCCCTTACGCCATCATCATGCAGGTGACGCCGATCGTTGCGATCGCTCCGCTGATCATCATCCTGGTCAAGGACACCCAGCTCGCCCTGGTGATCTGTGCGACGATCATCGCGATCTTCCCGATCATTTCGAACACCACCGTGGGGCTGCGCAGCGTCGACCAGGGCCATCAGAACCTGTTCGCGGTGAACCGCGCGTCGCGGCTGCAGAAGCTCATTTATCTTCGCATCCCAAGCGCGCTGCCGTTCTTCTTCGCCGGACTGCGCGTCTCCAGCGGCCTGGCGCTGATCGGCGCGGTAGTCGCCGAGTTCGTCGCCGGCACCGGCGGCCGCAACACCGGACTCGCCTATGAAATCCTGCAATCGGGCTTCCAGCTCGAAATTCCGCGGATGTTTGCGGCGCTGTTCCTGATCACGGTCGCGGGCATCACGCTGTTTCTCGCCATGGTGATGCTGTCGCGACTGGCGCTCGGCACCTGGCACGACAGCATGGCCGAGAGCGAAGCTTAAAAACGAAACAAGCCGGAGGACTGAAATATGCTCACAACCCAACAGAACGTGCTGCGCCGCTTCTGGTATGCGGTGATGGCGCTCGAAGACCTCAAAGACGGCCCGAAGCCGTTCCGCCTGCTCGGCGAGGACATCGTCCTGTTCCTCGACAAGGAGGGCCAGCCGGCCGCACTGAAAGATCGCTGCTGCCACCGCACCTCCAAGCTCTCCAAGGGCTGGATGAACGACGGCCAGATCGTCTGCGGCTATCACGGCTGGACTTATGACCGCACCGGCAAGCTCACCCACGTGCCGCAGTTTCCGGTGCAGCAGGAGGTGCCGAACCTCTCCACGCCGGCTTATCACTGCGAAAGCCGCTACGGCTACGCCTGGGTGGCGCTCGAGGAGCCGCTCGCACCGATCCTCGATGCCGACGAGGAGCACGATCCCAAGTTCCGCCGCATCCCGCAGTTCTACGAGGTGTGGAACACCTCGGCGTTCCGGCTGATGGAGAACTCGTTCGACAACGCGCACTTCGCCTTCGTGCACAAGGGCACGTTCGGCCAGCTCAACCAGCCGCTGCCCGAGAAATACGAGATCGTCGAGACCGATTACGGCTTCGAGGCCGAGACGCTGATCACCGTCGCCAACCCGCCGGTGCAGCACCGCATCTCCGGCACCACCGACCCGACCACCAAGCGCCACATGCGCAACAAGTGGTACATGCCGTTCTGCCGGAAGCTCGACATCGAATATCCGAGCGGGCTGCGCCACATCATCTTCAATTCGGCGACGCCGATCGACGACAGCCACATCATGGTTGTGCAGTGGCTCTACCGCAACGACACCGAGGCCGACTGCCCGGCCAAGGAGCTGATCGACTGGGACTTCCAGATCACCCGGGAAGACAAGGACATCATCGAGTCGACCGATTATGACGCGACGATGGACATGGGCCGCCGCGTCGAGGCGCACATGGTCTCCGACCGCCCCGGCATGATCATGCGCAAGCGCCTGATGAAGCTGTTCGAGGATCACGGCGAGGCCGAGGTCTATGCGACGCGCAACGCAGGCGATAAGGTTCCGGCCATCGCTGCGGAATAAGGACCTGTCATGTCGCAAGGCACTGCGCTCGCCCGGGAGCAAGGCACCGGCCGTTATCCAATCGAACGCTTCCTGGCCGATATCGCCGGAATCGATTGGACCATGGATGCCACCGATCTGAAGCGGCGCTCGCGCGATTATTATTGGTATAGCCCGATCCTGAACGAGGAGCTGAAGGACAAGCTCGCCGACGTGATCGTCACGCCGAAGGACGAGAGCGAAGTCATTCGCGTGGCCGCGGCCTGCGCCAGGCACCGCATTCCGCTCACACCGCGCGGCGGCGCCACGGGCAATTACGGGCAGTGCGTGCCGATGGACGGCGGCGTCGTGCTCGATATGTCGATGTTCAACAAGATCGAGTGGCAGAAGCCTGGAAAAATCCGCGTCGAGGCCGGCGCCAAGATATGGGATATCGACGCCGCGACCCGGCCGAACGGCTGGGAGCTGCGGATGCACCCTTCGACCAAGCGCGCGTCCCAGATCGGCGGCTTTGTGGCAGGCGGCTCGGGCGGCGCCGGCAGCGTCACCTATGGCGGACTGCGCGAGCCCGGCAACATTCTCGCCGCCCGCATCGTGACGCTGGAGGAAAAGCCCCGCGTGATCGAGCTCCGCGGTGACGCCGCACAGAAGATCAGCCGCGCCTATGGCACGACCGGCATCATCACCGTCCTGGAAATGCCGCTCGCGCCGGCGCTGCCCTGGATCGACGTGATCGTCGCTTTTGATGACTTCATCGAAGCCGTGCGCTTCGGGCGCACCATCGCGATGGCCGACGGCATCACCAAGAAGCTCATCTCCCCGATCGAGTGGCCGCTGCCCCAGAACTTCGCGGCGTACCGGCCCCACTGTCCGGATGGCAAGAGCGTCCTGTTCGCCATGATCGGCGAGATGTCGCTGGAAAGTTTCGAGACGCTGCTGGAGTCTTTCAAGGGCAAGCTGACCTACAAGCAGCCGGCCGAAGACGTGCTGAACAAGGTGCCGCTCTATGAGCACACCTGGAACCACACGACCTTGCAGCAGCTCAAGGTCGATCGCGGCGTGACCTATCTGCAGTGCCTCTATCCGCACGACCGGCTGGTCGAGGCGGTGACCGAGGTCGGCAAGAAGTTCGAGGGCGAGGTGACGCAGCATCTCGAATTCCTGCGCATCAATGGTGTCATGACCGCGAGCGGCCTGCCGGTCATCCACTATCGCTCGCGCGAACGGCTCTACGAGATCGTCAAGACTTACGAATCCTGCGGCGTCATGATCGCCGATCCCCATGTGATCACGCTCGAGGACGGCAGCCGCTACAAGCGCGTCGACGCCGACCAGCTCGGCTTCAAGCACGAGGTCGATCCGATGGGCTTGCTCAATCCAGGCAAGATGCGAAGCTTTGTGCCGAAGAACCCATGACAGCCGCGCCGCTCAAGCTCGTGCCTGACACCGCTGCTGCCGATCCGGCAGCCCAGGCTGCGTCAGGACGACCGCTGTTGCGGCTCGCCGGCATCTCGAAATCCTTCAACAACGGTGTGACAGCGCTCGCCGGCATCGACCTGACGATCCGGCCGGGCGAGTTCGTCAGCCTGCTGGGGCCATCCGGCTGCGGAAAATCGACGCTGCTCAAGCTGATCGCCAATCTGTCGCCGCCCTCCGCAGGCACCATCGACTGGCCGCAATCGGCCTATGACGCGATGGGCACCGCGGAGCCGGCGCTGAGCTTCGTCTTCCAGGAACCGACGCTGCTCCCTTGGCGCACCGTCACCGACAACGTGCATCTGCCGCTGCTGCTGACCGGCGTCACCAAGCGCGATGCGCAGGAGCGGATCGACGAAGCGCTGGCCATGGTCGGATTGTCGGCCTTTGCCGATGCCCATCCGAGGCAGCTCTCCGGCGGCATGAAGATGCGCGTGTCGATCGCCCGCGCGCTGGTGACCCGTCCGAAGATCCTGCTGATGGACGAACCCTTCGCCGCGCTCGACGAGATCACCCGCATCAAACTCAACGACGACCTGCTGGAGCTGTTCGCGCAGCAGGGGCTGACGGTGATCTTCGTGACCCACAGCGTCTACGAGTCGGTGTATCTGTCGAGCCGCATCGTGGTGATGAGCGCGCGGCCCGGGCGGATCAGCGCCGACATCCCGATCGAAGCACATTATCCGCGCAACGAGGAATACCGCACCTCGACGTTCTACAACGAGCGCTGCCGATTCGTGTCGGCGGCGCTGCGGCATGCCATGACGGCCAACGAGGCTGTCTAGCTAGAACGCGGTTCCGCTTGCTTGGAAGCACACTCATCCAACACGCACGCTGTCACCCGCGGGCTTGACCCGCGGGTCCATCCGGTCGCACGACAAAGTATCCTCTTACGATTGTCCGCGCTGCGGCCGCTCATGGATCGCCGGGTCATAGGCGAGCAAGCGACGCCGTCCTTCGGACGGCTGTGCCCGGCGATGACACCGCCCTTGTGGCTCGTGGCGGAGGACAACCGGAAAACCTGGCAAGACTACGAACCAGAATACCGCGTCCGCGACACGATATTGTCGAGCGGGAAGCGCGCGACCTCGTCGATCAGTGCAACAAGCTGCTTCGCCGCGCGTTCGACCAGCTCGGCGCCGCGTTTGGCATCCGCGGCCAGCGCATTGCCGCAGGCGCCTGATGCCTGCAAATCCTGGGTCTGCCAGCCGTAGCCGACCGCGCCCTCCGGCGTGAGGATCGCGTTGGTCTTTTCCATCTCGACCGACTTCGGCACAAAGTTCTCGGCGCGCGCCATCTCGACCAGATCGCCATGCAGATGCAGCATCACGCTGGTTTCGGTCTCGCCGCCATGGATGCCGTGGCGAAGCTCGGCCGCGTCGAACAGGTCGCCAGCTTCAGTGACGCGGAACCACGAGCAGGCCACCGCGAACATGCCGAGCTTCACCCGCAGCTCGCGGCAGACGATGTCCATCACCTGAGTCTGGCCGCCATGCGAATTGAACAGGATCAGCTTGCGGCAGCCTGCACGGTGCACGCTCTCGCCGATCTCGAACCAGACCTTGGCCAGTGTCTCGTAGGACAGCGTCAGGGTGCCGGGATAGGCCAAATGCTCGTCGGACTTTCCGACCGGCAGCGCCGGCAGAACCAGCGCCGGCAGCGCGTCAGGCATCAGCTCGACGGCCCGCGCGACGATGCCTTCATTGATCGCAGCATCGACCCGGACCGGAAGATGCGGGCCGTGCTGCTCGACAGCGGCCACAGGCAGCACCGCGACGATCCCGCTCATGTCGACCGCGGCGAAATCGCGCGTCGAGAGATCCCACCACCAGCGTGAATTCAGCATGGATACGACCTGGGTAATGCGACCTGGGTTGTTTCCCGGTCAGTCTACTGCGCGATCGACAGCAAGCGCCACGTCGATGCTGTCGAGAACATGCTCCGACGTGATCGGCTGCGACGTCACCACCGCGCCGAGCGGCGAAAGCGCATCGTTGACGGCCGTCCAGATTGCGGCGCCGGCCGCGACGGTGCCGGCTTCGCCGACGCCGCGGGCGCCGAGCGTGGTCGCGGGCGTCGGCGTTTCGACATGGGCGATACGAATGTCGGGCATCTCACCGGCCATCGGCACGAGGTAGTCCATCAGGCTGCCGTTCTCGAGCTGGCCTTCGCTCGAATAGATGCACTGCTCGTACAGCGCCGAGCCGATGCCCTGCACCACGCCACCGCGGATCTGTTCGTCGACCAGCAGCGGATTGACCACCCGGCCGCAGTCCTCGACCACCCAATAGTCCAGGATGCGGACGGTGCCCAGATCGATATCGACCTCCACATGGGCGGCGTGGATGCCGTTGGCCGAAATATAAGGTGTCGCGCGCGGCACGAAGGTCTCGGTGATCTCAAGCGGTGGCAATTCGGCCATCGGCACGAGATGCGAACGATAGAACGCCGCCGTCGCAATATCGGCGACGGTCATCTGCGCAAGGCCTGCGGAATTCAGGATCGTGCCTCCCTCAAGCCGAAGCGTGGCGGCGTCGGCCTGCAGCATGGATGCGGCGATCGACAAAATGTTTTGCTTTAACGCGCGGGCCGCACGAAGCGCGGCTTCGCCGCCGAGCGAGGTGCCGCGCGACGCCCAGGCGCCGCCGCCCATCGGCGCCGTCGCGGTGTCGCCGCTCCTGACTTCGATCGAGAAGGGCTCCACGCCCAGCTCTTGTGCGATGATCTGGGTGAGCGCGGTCCCCGTGCCTTGGCCCTGATCGGTGATGCTGGTTTCGCAGCGAATGCCGCCGTCCTGCTCGAGCGACAGCCGGCACGTCTCGTTGGCCGAGACGCGGACCTGCAGCGGTCCGTAGATCACCGGCCCGACGGAGGTCTGCTCGATGTACACCGACAGGCCGATGCCGCGATAAACTCGCTTCTCTCGAAGCTCCGCCTGTCGCCGACGCAAGCCGTCGTAGTCCATCAACGCCATCAGCTTCTCGTGGCAGCGCACGAGCGAAAGCTCGCCAAGCAGGATGCCGGTAATCGATTTGGCGTCCGGCTTTCGGGCCTCGGCATAGTTCCGCCGCCGCAACTCCGCCGGATCGAGACTGAGCTTGCGCGCCGCGAGATCGATCAGCTGCTCGGTCACCGTGGTGGCGATCGGCTGGCCGACGCCACGCAAAATGCCGGTCGGCGGCTTGTTCTGGAAATAGCCGCGCACCTCGCCACGATAGTTCGGCAG
This sequence comes from Rhodoplanes sp. Z2-YC6860, assembly GCF_001579845.1. Lineage (GTDB taxonomy): Bacteria > Pseudomonadota > Alphaproteobacteria > Rhizobiales > Xanthobacteraceae > Z2-YC6860. Next base: position 2,547,567 of record NZ_CP007440.1, on the reverse strand, counting down.
CCGGTAGGCAGCGGCCGACATGTGCACGGTCTGCAGGCCCTCACCCACACTGCCACGCGGGTAATTGGTGTAGGCGCCCATGCCCGAGAGCATGGAAAGGCTCATCGCCAGCAATCGCCCGTCGGTATCGACCGCGAGCTTTCCGCGGATCCTGGCTTCGCGGGCGTGAATGTCGCTGACGAACGATTCCAGACGATCCGCGGTGAATTTCACCGGCCGTTCCAGCAGCACCGCAATGGCGGCTGTTGCCATCTCGTCCGGATAGGCGGTGAGCTTCATGCCGAAAGCGCCGCCGACATCGGGCGCCACGACGCGGACATGCGACAGCGGCAGACCGAGCTGCGCCGCAAACACATCCCGCATCTGATGCGGCACCTGATGTGAATGATGGATCGTGAGCTGGCGGATGCGCGGATCGAACTCGGCGACGATCGCGCGTGACTCGAGCGTCACGCCGGTCTGGCGTTGGAACGTGAAGTCGTGCTCGACGACGACCGCGGCCTCGGCAAACGCCTGCTCCGGCGTGCCGCCCGCGAAGGAGTGTTCAAGGCCGATGTTGCTGCTCTTGGCACCGTTCACCGTCGGCGCCCGTTCCGCGCACGCCGCCTCGATGCTCGGCACAGCCGGCAGTTCCTCCCACTCGACTGCGACCAGCTCAATCGCGTCCTCGGCCTGCGCGCGCGTTGCCGCAACGGCCGCGACCACAGCTTCGCCCTGCCAGCAGACCTCGCCGCGCGCCAGCGGATATTGCGGCGGCGAGCTGTGAACCGGAAACGGCACGAGCCGCGTCTGCCAGGGCTTGCAGACCTTCGCGAGGTCGTCGCCGGTGACAACAGCGATCACACCCGGCGACTGCTTGGCCGCCGCGGTGTCGATCGCGACGATGCGCGCATGCGCGTGGGGGCTGCGCAGAAACGCGATGTGACCCAGGTTCGCGACGTCGAGATCGTCGGTGTAGCGGCCCCTGCCCTCCGCCAGCCGCTCGGCGTCGCGGCGCGGGGTGCTGCGTCCGATCGGTCCGCTCGCTTCGGTCATGGCTTCGCACCCGCCCGCGCCAAAGCCACCGCTTCGACCGCGTCCACGATAGCCTGATAGCCGGTGCAGCGGCAGAAGTTGCCGGACAAAGCCTCGCGGATTTCGTGACGGCCAGGCTTGCCGCGCGCGAGCAGCTCGGCGGCGGTGACCAGCATGCCGGGGGTACAGTAGCCACATTGCAGTGCGTTTCGCGCGACGAACTCACGCTGCAGGTCGGCGATGGTCTTGTGTTCCGTCAGCCCTTCGATGGTCTCGACCTGCGCGCCATCGGCCTGCACGGCCAGCGTCAGGCAGCTTCGCGCCGACCTCCCGTCGATGAGGACATTGCACGCACCACAGACACCATGCTCGCAGCCGACATGGGTGCCGGTGAGCCGCAAGGTATGCCGCAGGAAATCCGCCAGATTGAGCCGCGCATCGACGGTGGCATTGACCGGCTTGCCGTTGAGCGTGAAGGCGATGTCGTGACGTTCAGACATGAGCCGCTCGCACGATCATGTCCTTCAGTGTGCGCACCAGCAGAACGGCCGCCTGCCGGCGCTTGGTCTCGCCACGACCCTGGTGGCTGTCGATCGGATTCATGTCCTTGGCGATGCTGCTCGCGATCTCGGACAACGCCTCGTCGGACGAATTCGCGTCGACGGTCAGCCCTCGTGCCGAGCGGCTCAGCAGCGGCGTGGGTTCGGAGCCGAAGAACACCACATTGAGTTCGCCGAGACCGCCCGGCGCCTTGCGCGCCCGCACCGCAACGCCCACCGTGGCGAAATCGCCGTGGCGGCGGCTCAGCTCCGAAAAGCCGAACACCTCGTCCGGCTGCGCCGCGGGCAACATGACTTCGGCGATCATTTCGTCGTCATTCCGCGCGGTCTGATAGAGCCCCTGGAAAAACGTGCGGGCGGAAACCGAACGCTCCGCACCTCGCTTTCGCAGCACGATCCCGGCGTCGAGCGCCACCGCGATCGCAGGCATCTCGGCGGACGGGTCCGCCAGGGCGAGGCTGCCGCAGGTGGTGCCGCGGTTGCGTACCGCCATGTGCGCGACATGGGGAATGGCCATGGCCATGAGCGGCACGCGCTCGGCGATCACTTTCGATTCCAGCACTTCGGCATGCCGGACCAGCGCGCCGATCCGGATTTTATCACTGCGGTCGTCGATGCCGCGCAGCGCCTCGATGCGGTTGATATCGACCAGCATCTCGGGCGATGACAGCCGCATGTTGAGCGTCGGCATGAGGCTCTGACCGCCCGCCAGCACCTGCGCGCCGTCGGTATCGGCGAGCAGCGCAAGCGCCTCGTCGATGCTGTCGGGCCGGCGGTAGAGGAAGGCACGGGCTTTCATGCGGCAAACCCTCGTGCTGGCCGGTCAGTTCGGCACAAAGGCCGTCACCATCGCAGGTATGACGAAGATCAACGCCATCATCAACATGGTCAGCCAGACATAGGGCAGCGCGGCACGATAGATCATGCCGATCGAAATGCCGGGCGGCGCCACGCCTTTCAGCACGAACAGCAGCAGCCCGAACGGCGGCGTCAGCAAACCGATCTGCATGCAAAGGAGGTAGAGAATTCCGAACCAGATCAGATCGACGCCCATGTTGCGCAGAAGCGGCATGTAGAACGGCAGCGTGATCATCATAATGCTGGTCTGGTCGATGAAGAATCCCAGGATCAGCAGAATGCCCAGCATGCCGATCAGGATCGTGGTCTGGCTGAATTGCGAGCTTTCGATCACAGCCACGAGACCGGCGGTGGCGCCCGAGAAGCTCAGGAGCTGCGCGAAGGTCGTCGCGCCGACGATGATGAACAGCAGCGAGCCCGAGATCGACACGGTGCCCAGCAGCGACTTCCAGAGGCTCTGCCGCGTCAGGCAGCCGTAGCAGGCGGCGAGCACGACGGTTGCGACGGCGCCGAGCGCGCTCGATTCGGTTGGCGTGGCCCAGCCGCCGGTCATGCTGATCACCACGATCGCGAACACGCCGATCAGCGGCAGGATGGTGATCGCGAGCCTGACCCACGGGTTTCCCTCCTGCGGCTTGCCGTCGTCATAGGACGGAGCCAGCGTGGGGTTGAGCCAGCAGCGAATCAGCACGTAGCCGATGAACAGCGCCGACAGGATCAGGCCGGGCACGATGCCGCCGACGAGAAGGCCCGAGATCGAAATGCCGGCGAGGCTGCCGAGCAGCACGGCCAGGCCCGACGGCGGGATCAGGATGTCGACGCCGCCGATGGCGAGAATCGGCCCCATCGCGGTCTTGGGCTCGTAGTTGCGCTGGAGCATCTGCGGCAACAGCAGCGAGCCGAGCATCGCCGTGGTGGCGATGGTCGAGCCCGAGATCGCAGAAAACACCGTGCCGGCGACCAGCGCCACCACCGCAAGGCGGCCCGGCACGCGGCGGATCACGGCGTCGACCGCATCGATCGACTTCATCGCGAGGCCGGTGTGGAACAGCACCTCGCCCATCAGCACGAAGAACGGGATCGGCACGAGCGAGAACTGCGCGACCGAAAGCTGCTCGTTGCGCACCATCTGCTCCAGCCCCGGCACACCGCCGAAGATCAGGTAGGAGCCGAAGATGTTGATGATGAAGAAGACGAACGCGACCGGCAGCGCGCAGAGCAGCAGCCCCACTTTGGACGTGAACATCAGCGCCAGGACCGAGATCCAGCTCACGGCAGCTCTCCCGGCTGGATGCCCGGAATGTGCTCGGACGCTTCATGGCGGACCGTTGTCGGCGCATTCATCTGGTCGATCAGCATCTCCAGCGCCTGCAGCGCCATCACCAGCGAGGTGAGCGGAATGATCCAGTCGAGCCACCACTGCGGGATGATCAGGTCCTTGAAGATCAGCGTGCCGTCCCGGACATTGCTAATCAGGATCATCATGCCGACCACGCCGGTGATGATCGACACTCCGATGATTGCGAGAAGCACACCGTATTCGAAGCGCCGCGCGACCGCGGGATCGACCCGCGACATCGCAATGTCGACCCGGATGTGCTCGTTGGTGCGAAGCAGGTATGGCGCGACGAAGAAGGTCGAGATGAAGAGACCGTATTCGGTGAGCTCGATCAGGCCGATGATCGACGGATAGTTGAACATCCGCAGGATCACCTCGGCGCTGACGCCCAGCGCCATGGCCGACAACACAATGACGGCCAGCACGCACAGAATGCGCACCAGCCATCCATTGAGCCAGAAGATCAGGCGCATGCGCCAAGCATCACGGAGGGGACGCTCACTTGGTCAGGAGCGGCTGAAGCTTGGCCATCGCGTCGGGGCTGAGCTTCTTGAGGTCATCCCAATAGAGCGAGACCGCGAGCTTTTTGAACTCCGGACCGAAGTCGACGGTCTTGATGCCGGCCTTGGCCTGAAGCTCAAGCGTTTCCTTGGTCTTTTCGGCGGTATAGCGGAGATCGTCCTGCTCGAACCACACCACGGCGTCGTCGATCACCTTTTTCTGCTCCGGCGTCAGCGACGCGTACTTGCTCTTGTTCATCAGCACGGTGTTGACGACGTTGTAGAAGCCCGGGTCGATGCGCACCTTGGTGAGCTTCTCCCAGCCGAAGTCGTTGATGCCCCACAACGGCCATCCATAGCCCTGCACGGTGCCACGCTCCAGCGCGGTGTAAACCTCGGGCGCAGCGATGTTCACGCCTGCGATGCCGTAATGCTTGAACAGAGCGTTGTAGTTCGGCTGGCCGCGGAAACGCAGTCCGCTCAGGTCTTCGGGCTTCGTGATCGCCATTTCCTTGGTGACGTAGAAATGGAACGGCACGCCGATGCCGTAAGTCGTGAGATACATGGAGTTCATGCGCTCGCCGGCGATCGCGTTCAGCGCCGCGTAGCCGCCAGACTTGCGTTGCTCGGCAACCGTCATGTTCGAGAGGATTTGCGCGTCGCCCTCGACCATCGCGCTCTTGTAGTAGGCCGGCGGGATCGCAGCGATATCGAGCACGCCGTTTTTGACCGCCTGCGCCTGGCCGTCGGCCGGCACCGCCTCGGGACCGCCGACGATGCGGATCTGCAGCACGCCCTTGCCGGTCTCGTTGACGTGATCGACGAAGCGCTTGAACGGAATTCCGTAAGTGGTCGAGGGCGGCACGAATACTGCCGACTTCAGCGTGATCTCTTCGGCTTTGGCGCTGCCGACGATCGCGCAAAAACTCAGTGCTGCAGCGGCAACCTGAAGGCGATGGAGAACATTCCGGCATTGCCAGGCGGACATCTGTAATCTCCTTCGGTTTTGCAGAATTACAGATTTCAACAATGTTAGTATGCGCGAATACGGTCAAGGCGCTTTCGGTGCAAGTCATGACATTTATTTAGGCGCGCAGCCTTGTGCGGTGCAGCGCGACCGTCGCACCAAGATGTCGGCCGCAAACGCCTCCCCGGACGTGACGATGATCTCTTGCCGTCGGATAAAATCATGATTTAGATCAATTAAATCGCGGCGGTAACCCAAGGCAACTTCTTCGCGCCGGCCACCGCATCGCGCCGCGAGGATTCGCCGTCTGCATTTTCATCTTCAAAACCGAAAAAGATTCTGTGACGCGAATACTGTATTTGCTTCGCTGCTGAGCTACACTGCATCATCGGAAGCGCCACCGATCATTGCGGAGAACATCATGGCCAAGATCAGACACATCGCCATCCAAGTCCCCGATCTCGAAAAGGCCGCGGCCTTCTACGAGAACGTCTTCGAGCTCAAGCGCGTCAGCAAAGTCGAGGCGCCGATCGGCAATGCGATCTCGCTGTCGGACGGCATCATGAACCTGACGCTGCTGCAATTCCCCGAAGGTACCAAGGGCAGCAAGGGCGGCCCGGACTGGGCGGGGCTGCATCACTTTGGCTTCGTCGTCGACGACCAGAAGACGACCGATGAGAAGATCAAGAAGCACGGCGGCGAGTTCTTCATGCAGCTCCCGTCGTACCCCGGCGTCGACGCCGAGATGAAATACAAGGACACCAACGGCATCGTGTTCGATGTCTCCGAGCACGACTGGCGGCAAGCCAAATAGAGCCGATGCGTATCACAGCCGTCCGGGAACGGACGATCGAGCTGTCATCGGCCACGCGCAACTCGAGCATTAGCTTCGACGCCATGACCGCAAGCGTAGTCGCGGTGCACACCGATGCGAGGACGAACGGCAAGCCTCTGGTTGGCCTGGCGTTCGACTCGATCGGACGCTACGGCCATGGCGGCTTGCTGCGCGAGCGGTTCATCCCGCGGCTGATGGCGGCCGATCCGGGGGCCTATTCGGACGGCCACGGCGGCATCGACCCGCATCGCGCCTGGGCCGTGATGATGAAGGACGAGAAGCCCGGCGGCCACGGCGAGCGGAGCGGAGCGGTCGGCATGCTCGACGCGGCGCTCTGGGACCTCGCCGCCAAATCGGCCGATCTGCCGCTGTGGCGCCTCCTCGCCAAGCGCCACGGTGCAGCAAGCGCCGGCGAACACGCAAAGATCGCGATCTATTGCAGCGGCGGCCACTACAGGGCTTCTAACGATGTCGAAGGTCTTTGCGATGACATCCGTCGCGCCATCGGTCAAGGGCATCGCCGCTTCAAGATCAAGATCGGCGGCGCAAGTCTTGCCGAGGATATCAAGCGCATCGACACCGTATTCGGCGTACTTGAGCGCGGCATGGCGCTCGCGGTCGACGGCAACGGCACCTTCGACCGCGCCAAGACCTTGTCCTATCTCGAAACACTGAAGCCCTACCCGATTGCCTGGATCGAAGAGCCAGTGCACCCGCTCGATTTCGATCTGCATCGCGATGTCATTGCGCAGAGCGCAATTCCGTTTGCGACCGGCGAGAACCTGTTCTCGCGCGACGACGCGCGCAATCTTCTTCGTTACGGCGGCCTGCGCAAGGACCGCGACTTGCTGCAATTCGATATTTCGTTGAGCTACGGCATCGTCGAATATTTGCGCATTCTCGACGACCTCGACGCGCACGGATGGACACGCGAGCGTTGCGCGCCGCATGCCGGCCATCTGCTGGCGATGAATGCGGTCGCGGGGCTGGGGCTCGGCCTCGCCGAGGTCGCGATGGACACCTCCACGCTGTTCGGCAAGCTCACCGCGCATGTGCCGGTCAGCGACGGCAGCGCCACACTCGGAAGCGCGCCCGGCGCGGGCTTCGAACAGCTTCCGATGTTTTCCGAAATCTTCGGCGATCTTCTGAACTGATGGGCGATCATATGGAACAGTCAGCCACGCTTCCGACCCCTGACGACATCAAGAGCCTGGTGCGGCCCGACCACGTCCATCGCCGCGCCTATGCCGACCCGGCGGTGTTTGCGCTGGAACAGGAGCGCATCTTCAGCAAGCTCTGGATTTACGTCGCTCACGACAGTCAGCTCAAGAAGCCAGGCGATTTCATCCGCACCCGCCTCGCCTCATACGAAGTGCTGGTGACGCGGCACAGCGACGGCGAGATCTACGTGCTGCAAAACCGCTGTCCGCATCGCGGCGCGCGGATCTGCATGGTCGATCGCGGCAGCAGCAAGATCTTCAGCTGCCCGTATCACGCCTGGGCGTTCCGGCCCGACGGCTCGCTGGCTTCGGTGCCGCACCGCAAGAGCTATCCGGAGAATTTCAGCTTCGACGATCCCAGCAATCACATGCAGCGCGTCGGCAAGGTCGCGCTCTATCGCGGCTTCGTCTTCGCGACGTTGAATGAGAATCCCGAGCCACTCCTCGAGCATCTCGGCCCGATGACCGAAGTGATCGACAACCTTGTGGATCGCGCGCCGGACGGCGAGGTCGAAATCGCGGAGTCGAGCTTCACGCTGGAGTATCGCGGCAACTGGAAGCTTCATCTGGAAAATGCCGCCGACATCTTCCACCCGAGTTTCGTGCACAGTTCGTCGGTCGCGCCGGCGCGCCGCGCGCCGACCAACGCCTCGATCCTCGACCAGGACCAGACGCGCCTGATGCTCGCCGCCAACGGGCTCGGCTACGAGGAGTGGGAGGGCATCCAGCTCAACGGCTATGCCGGCGGCCACGTCTACATGAACAACATCTACAATGCGGGCGTGATGGTCAGCCAGAAGGCCGATCCCGTGGCCGAACGCTACCGGGCCGCGCTCACCGCGCGGCACGGCGCGGAGAAGACCGCGCAGGTTCTCGGCATGAACCGCTTCAACAACATCATCTATCCGAATCTGATCATCAACGCGCAGTACCAGCAGATGCGCGTGACGATTCCGCTCTCCGTCGACCGCACCATGGTGCGCATCCACTGCTTCAAGCTCAAAGGCGCGCCGGACGAGATGTTCCACCGCGCGGTGCGCTTCCTCAGCACATTGGGCTCGCCGGCCTCGATGATCTTCTCCGACGACGTCGAGATGCTGGAGCGCTGCCAGCAGGGCCTCGCCCGCGATGTCGGGCCGTGGATCGACTTCTCGCGCGGCGTCGGCCAGGAAAGCCGCGGCGCCGAGGGCCAGCTTTCGGGCGCCGCCAGCGAAATGCCTATGCGCGTGCAGTTCCAGGCCTGGGTCAACTACCTCACCGCCGAGGCTGCGTGATGCTGGACTACGCGATGCAGCGCCGGATCGAATTGTTCCTCCTCGAAGAGGCACGCCTGCTCGACGCCGGACAGTTCGAGGACTGGCTCAAGCTCTACGAGCCGCAGGGCATCTACTGGATGCCGAGCCAGCCCGGCCAGACCGATCCGCTGAACGTGGCGTCGATCATGTACGAGGACCACGCGATCCTCTCGATGCGCGTACAGCGGCTGCTCGAAGCGCGCGCGCTGGTGCTGACGCCGATGCCGCGCACCACACATCTCGTGAGCAACATCGAGGCTAAGGAAGCCGAGGACGGCGAGTTCACCGCGGACGCGGCCTTCATCTGCGTCGAGCATCAGGCCGACCGGCAGCGCATCTATTCAGGCCGCCACGCCTACCAGCTGACGCCGCACGATGACTCGTTCCGTATCAAGCTCAAGCGCGTGGCGTTGATGAATTGCGACGGCGTCCATTCGCCGATGGCCATTCCGCTATAGAGCAGGCATTGCGCCGTGGTGCAGGTCAAGAAAAAGCAGGTGCGGCAGGCGATCCTCGACAGCGCCTACGATCTGTTTTCCGAGCGCGGCTATCACAGCACCACGCTGCAGGACGTGGCGGAACTCGCCGGCGTCGGCGTCAGCAGTCTCTATTCGTATTTTCCCTCGAAGCTTCACCTGCTCTATGCGGTGTTCGAGCCCTGGCACAAGGGCGCGTTCGAAAAGCTCGAAAAGCGCATCCTCAAGTTGAAATCGCCGCGCGACCGATTGTTCGCACTGCTGCTCGGGCTGTGGCGCGATATTCCGATCGCCAATATCGGCCTGACCAACAGCCTGATGGAGGCCCTTGCCTCCGCCGATCCGGCGCAGCCAAAGCCGGTGCCGCTCTTGAAGTGGACGGAAGAGCGGCTGATGCGGATGCTGAAGGCCGCGTTGCCCGAAGTGCAAGTCGACCACGATGCGCTGTCGACTCTGTTCATCATGGCTTACGACGGCTTCGTCATTAACCGCCGCCTGAACGATCTCCGTGACATCGAGCGGTTGTCCAACGCGATGTGCAACGTCCTGCTCGGCCCTGCCGGCAAGCGTTGAACCGGCCTCATCGAAGACGCCGCACCGCTATGCGGCACATTGGCATCAAACTTGCCACACTGTTGCCGGCGACCTTACACTGAGTTGGAACCGGCACCGGACGCGAAGTCATGACCATCGATCGACGAAGATTTCTTCAGGCCGCCGCGGGCCTGACTGTCGCGCCATGGTCGGCTCAAACCCAAGCCCAAACTCAGACACTGTCGAAGATCCGATACGTGCATTCGTCGCCGGTCGCGCGGCCGTATCATGCCTACAGCTTCTCCGGCAAAGGCGCCGGCCTCTACGACAAGATCGGCCTCGATCCGGAGTTCCTTTTCATCTCCGGCTCGGCTGCGACCCTGCAGCTTCTGATCTCCGGTGACGCTCACATCGGTAACATCGGCATCCTGGAATTCATCTCCTCGAAGAAGAAGCAGCCGACCTTGCCTTTGTCGGTGGTCTACTGCCACGACTACCACGGCTCCTACGTCACGGTCGTTCCCGAGGACAGCCCGATCAAGAGCGTGGCCGACCTCAAGGGCAAGACCGTCGGCGTGCTGAGCCTCGCCGCCGGGACCGTTCCGACATTGAAGGCGCAGGCCCGCGAGGCCGGCATCGATCCGGGCTCCATTCAGTTCGTCGCGGTCGGCGCCGACGCCGCCGCGATGGTGGCGCTGAAATCCGGCCGGGTCGATGCCTATTCGCATTTCATCGGCGCGATCGCCGGCCTCGAAAACCTGGGAATGAAATTCCGCAGCTTCGCGCCCGATGTCTGCTCGGGCGTGTTCGTTACCAGCAACGCGCTGCTCGCCAACAACCGCGATCTCGTGGTCCGCGGCCTGCAAGGCATCGCGCTCAGCACGCGGTTTGCGCAGCTCAATCCCGTTGCGGCGGCACGCAACTACTATGCGATGTTCAAGCCGCCGACCGGCGACACCGCCCAGGCACTGCGTAACGACGCCCACTCCATCGAGAAGACGCTCTCGATCTTCAAGCAGCCGAACGACGGCCATCGCTGGGGCGAGATGACCGAGGCCGACTGGAACAAGCTCATCGCCTTTGCCGGACCGGAATTCGGACTGAAGCCCGAGGACACCAAGTTCGCGGATTTCTTCAACGGCTCGCTGATCGCCGACGTGAACAAGGTCGACATCGGCCTCGCCGAAGCCGCCGCCAAGGCCGCACCCGCGCAATGACGATGGCAACGACCGCGGCGACACGTTCGCCGGCGCTCACCGTATCCGGCGTAGGCCTGACCTATCCGACGTCGTCCGGCGCGGTCGAAGCGCTGCGCGGCATCTCGCTCGACGTCCGCGACGGTGAATTCGTCTCCGTCGTCGGGCCAAGCGGTTGCGGCAAGAGCAGTCTGCTCAAGCTCATTCTCGGTCTCGAGCGCGCGACGCGCGGCAGCCTCGCGGTCGAAGGCCGCGAGATCGTGGGCCCTTCGCGTGGCGTCGGCGCCGTGTTCCAGGCGCCGGTGCTGCTGCCCTGGCGCACCATCGAGGAGAACGTGCTGCTGCCGATGGACGTGATGAAGCTCGACCGCAAGGAAACCACCGAGCGGGCGCAGGCGCTGCTGCGCATGGCCGGGCTTGGCGACTTCGGCAAGAAATATCCGTACGAGCTCTCCGGCGGCATGCAGCACCGCGCCTCGATCGTGCGCGCGCTGGTGCACGATCCGAAACTCCTGATCATGGACGAGCCGTTCGCAGCGCTCGACGCCATCACCCGCGAGCAGATGGCCGGCGAATTGCAGCGCATCTGGATGGAGAGCGGCAAGACCGTGGTCTTCATCACCCACTCGATCAGCGAGGCGGTGTTCCTCTCCGACCGGATCGCCGTGATGTCGGCCCGGCCGGGCCGCATCATGGAGGTGCTTGAAAACCCTGCGCCACGGCCGCGAAGCTTCATCGATCTCGCGTCGCCCGCGCTCGCTGCGCTTTCGACCGAAATCCGCCGCCACCTCGATCTCGCCGCCGCCGCATAGGAACGCATCATGGCGGACATCACCACGACCGGCCCCGAGACAGCGCAGCCCGTCGCGCCGAGCCGCTGGCGCGCGGGCGCGAGCCGCGTGGTGGAAGGCCTGATTTCGTTTGCGGTCCTGATGCTGATCATCGAAGGCGGCCTCCGCCTGTTCGACGTGCAGCCCTATGTGTTTCCGACTCCCTCGGCGATTGCGGTCGCGCTCTACGACGGTGTGACCAGCGGCATTTATCTCAACGCCCTGTCCGTCACGCTCACCGAAATCCTCGGCGGCTTCGCCATCGGATCGTTCTGCGGGATCGTGCTGGGCATCGCCATGGTGCAGGTCGCCTGGCTGGATCGGCTGGTCTATCCTTACGTGGTCGCGCTGCAGACCGTGCCCAAGGTGGCGATCGCGCCGCTGATGATCGTGTGGTTCGGCTTCGGCATCTCGTCGAAGGTCATCATCGTTGCGCTGACCTGCCTGTTCCCGACCCTCGTCAACACCATTGCAGGCTTGCGCGCCGTCGACTCCGACCGCATCGCGCTGATCAAGGCGATGTGCGGCTCGCGCATGCAGTTGCTGCGCTACGTGCAGTTGCCGAACGCGCTGCCCTACATCATGGCGGGCCTCAACACCGGCATCGTGCTGGCTGTGATCGGCGCCATCGTCGGCGAGTTCGTCGGCGCCAAGACCGGCATCGGCGTCCTGATCCTGCAGGCGAATTTCGGCCTCGACCTCGCCTCGATGTTCGCCGTGCTGGTGCTGATCGCCATCACCGGCGTGATCCTGAGCTTCATCCTGCGGCAGATCGAAATCCGGCTCTGCTTCTGGAGCGGCAAGGCGACCAAGTAGATCAGGATGCTGTAGTCCGACGTCCTAGGAACCCGGGCAGACTATCTCCGTCACCCTGAGGCGCGAGCGAAGCGAGCCTCGAAGGGCGACGGCCCCAAAAATCCTGGGCCGCATCCTTCGAGGCCCGCCTTCGGCGGGCGCCTCAGGATGACGGATCGGGAGTGCGTTGTTGTGCTACGCCGCCCGCCGAGCCAACAGCGCGCCGTTCTCCAGCTTCACGTCGAACACCTTCAGCTTGAAGCCCGGGCAGTTGACGCTTTTGCCGTCGCGCAGCCGGAACACGTAGTTGTGCCAGCGGCAGCGGATCATGGTTTCGTTGCCCTGCAAAAACGCGTCGTGCAGTGAGCGTTGCTGATGCGGGCAACCGCGCTCGACGCCGCGGAAGCCGTCGCCGATCTTGAACACCAGGATGCGCTCATCGCCGACGCGGGCGAGCGCCGGAAACTCGGCTGTTGCAGGGTTCACGTCATCGAGCAACTGCCAGGCCGGCTCGACAACAGCCTCCGCCGATTGCGGCTCGGGAGCAATCGTTTGATCCGACATCTTACGCCACCATCCGCTGCGTGGAGGCGACCTTGCGCATGCGTTCGAGCGCAAAGCTGCGGTCGAGCCGCAGCAGGAACAGCCCGATCTGCATGCTGAAGGGGTGATCGAGATAAAGATCGAACACCGCGGTCAGCGCGTCGCGCAGCGGGATGTTCTGTTCCTTGCGCACCTGATGGAACGCCGCCTGCAGGATCAGCGCCTTGTCGTAATCCAGCGTCGCGACCGAGAACTCGTCCCAGTGGATCGGCGCGAGCTTGGCGGCCAGCGCGCCGAGAAACGCAATCTGCGGGCCGGTCAGCTTTTTCATGCCCTCCGGCTCGTGGTCCTCGGCGATCTGGATGAGCCAGTTGCGCTCGTCCTGGCAGCGCTCCATGTCGCAATCGATCCGCTCACCGTTCTTGAACGTGATGGTCGGCACGATTCGCGTGTCGAACGGCCGCGTGTGGTTCGTGGTGTCGGTCAGCGTGTAGGCGCCCTTTTCGACCTTGAACACCGTGATGTCGGCCGGCAGGCCGGGCTTCAAAGTGCCCGCGATGTCGGTCATGTGCAGCGCCTTGGCCGGCGCGATCGTCACCTTCTCGATCGCGTCGTTCAGCGACATGCCGAGCTTCATGAAGCAGGCCATGACATTGGCTAGCGAATAGGCCGGCCCCGCGACGTTGAACTGCTGCAGATCCGAGCTGATGATGTCGGGGAAGAAGCCCTGCGCCCAGGCGCGCTCGGCGACTCGCCAGGAGAAGTTGAATCCGCCGAAACCGACATCGAACAGCACGCCGCGGTTCTTCGCCTCCTGCACCACCGGCAGGATCCTGCCGTCGCGATCGAGGATGCCGCAATCGTTGCCGTGATAGATGTGTGTGACGATGTCGCCCGCCTCCGACACCCGGTAGACCTCGTACGCGGAATCGTTGCCCGGCTGGAGCTGATGCTCGCCGATGTGTGCATAGAGCGGCAGGTTGAGAATTTCGGCGAGACCCTTGCCGATCTTGGTCGGGCCATAGCCGTAGCCCGAGAAGGCGCCCACCTTGATGTAGCGAAGAAGGCCGGGATGGGCCTTGTGAAAATCGATCCATTGGGTGATCGGGATGTCGGTCAGCGTGCGGACGTCGGACTCGATGAAGTTCAAACCGAGAATGCCGAGCGGACGGATGTAAGGACCGGCATAAAGCGTGGTCTTGGTCTGGCTGCTGAGCAGCGCCATGAACTCGTCGAGGGTGCCGATCCCGGGACCGCCGGCCTCCACGTACGAGGTCACGCCCTGGCACACGCCGATGCTGTCCGGATCGGCAAAGCCCAAGGTGCCGTAGACGTGGACGTGGATGTCGATCCAGCCGGGCGTAAGATAGGAGCCGCTCAGGTCGATGGTCTTGACGTCGGGCGGCAGTCCCGCAACCGGCCTGATCTTGCCGTTCTCCAGCGCGATATCCCGGATGCCGTCGATTCCCTGGCCGGGATCGATGACATGGGCGCCTTTGAGCAGCAAAGCTTCAGTTGACGAGTGCATCAATACAATCCTTTGGCGAAACGAGCGATTCCACCGGCGCTTGGTACGTTAAGGGGCACGCTAGCAGAATGCTACCGCCTGCAAAAAGAGCGCAGTTCCGCGAGTGTGTTGCTGCAGCCATGTCAAATGGCGGCCGTTCTCACATTGATTTCGGCGGACCGTAAGGCGGGAACTTCTTTCGCTATTTCGCCGTTAAGGACGAATCCGCCGGCAGGCGCAACGTCGAACCGAATTGTCGGAGCGGATCGCGCTCATGTCCCTCGCAGCCACCTCCCCCGTCAGTCGCCCCATCGAGATCGCACAGGAAACGCCGTTCTATGTCGCCACGACCGGGGTCGGCAGCCGGCCGCAATGCTCGCTGAAATCCGACGACACCTTTCTGGTGATGGACAATCACGGCGACATCGGCGCGTCGGAAAACGGGCCAGACGGCCTCTTCCACAATGACACGCGATACCTGTCGCGGCTCGAATTGACGATCAACGATTTCCAGCCGCTGCTGCTGGGCTGCAATGTGCGCGATGACAATTCGGTGCTGGCGGCCGATCTGACCAATCCGGACGTCTTCCGCGACAATCAGCTCGTGCTGCACAAGGACACGCTGCACATCCTGCGCACGACGTTTCTCTGGCGCGGGACGGCGTTCCAGCGGATCGGCATCCGCAATCACGGCAGCCGGCCGGTGCCGCTGCGTCTGGCGGTGCGCTTCGACAGCGACTTCGCCGACCTGTTCGAGGTGCGAGGTCTCAAGCGCGCGCGGCGCGGCACGGCGACCCGATCCCTGGTAAAAGACCGCGAGGTGATGCTGAACTATCATGGGCTCGACGCTGTGACACGCCGCAGCGCGATCCTGTTCGATCCACCGCCGTCGAAGCTCTCCGACAGCGAGGCGCAATACGAGTGTGTGCTGGCGCCCGGCGAAATCACCCGGGTGTTCATCGCGATCGGCTGCGACACGCTGCAAGACATCAAGACACCGTTTTCGCGCGCGCTGATCGGCGCTCATCGCGAGCGACGCGCCACCACAGCCGACATGGCAACGGTCGAAAGCTCCAACGTGCTGCTCAACGAGGTGCTGTGCCGCTCGGCGTCCGATCTCGCGATGCTGCTGACCGAGACGCCGCACGGACCTTATCCCTACGCCGGCATCCCCTGGTATTCGACGACCTTCGGCCGCGACGGCATCATCACCGCGCTGCAGATGCTGTGGTTCGATCCCAAAGTGGCGCGCGGCGTGTTGCGCCGGCTCGCGCATTTCCAGGCCAAGACGGTCGATCCGGCCGCCGACGCGCAGCCCGGCAAAATCCTGCACGAAACCCGCGCCGGCGAGATGGCGATGCTCGGCGAGGTGCCGTTCCGGCTTTACTACGGCACCGTCGATGCGACGCCTTTATACGTGCTGCTCGCCGGCGCTTATCTCGACCGC
Source organism: Rhodoplanes sp. Z2-YC6860 (assembly GCF_001579845.1). Classification (GTDB taxonomy): domain Bacteria; phylum Pseudomonadota; class Alphaproteobacteria; order Rhizobiales; family Xanthobacteraceae; genus Z2-YC6860. The sequence goes on along the minus strand of NZ_CP007440.1, from coordinate 2,531,651 downwards.
ACCGACGACGTTGCGACCATCAAGGAACTCTGGCCGAATATCGACGCGGCGCTCACGTGGATCGACCGCTATGGCGACATGGATGGCGATGGCTTTCTCGAATACCGCCGCGCCACCGAACAAGGGCTCGCCAATCAGGGCTGGAAGGATTCCTTCGATGCGATCTTCCGTGCCGACGGCAGCCTGGTCGAGGGCGACGTCGCGCTGGCCGAAGTGCAGGGCTATGTGTTTGCGGCAAGGCGTGCGGCCGCGCGTTGCGCACGGCGCATGGGGCTCTTCGACCGTGCGGCGAAGCTCGAGCAGCAAGCGGATGAACTCAGAAGCCGTTTCGAAGCGGCATTCTGGTGTCCCGAACTCAACAGCTACGCGCTGGCGCTCGACGGCGACAAAAAGCCCTGCAAAGTGCTGGCTTCGAACGCTGGCCAGGTGCTGTTCAGTGGCATCGCGAGTCCCGAGCGCGCCGCCAAGGTCGCCGACACGCTGCTCAGCCCGCAGTTCTTCTCAGGTTGGGGCATTCGCACCGTGGCCAAGGGCGCGGCGCGCTATAACCCGATGTCGTATCACAACGGCTCGGTCTGGCCGCACGACAACGCGCTGATTGCGCTGGGCTTTGCGCGCTACGGCCTGAAATCCGCGCTGGCGCAGCTGTTCAAGGGCCTGTTCGACGCCGCGACCTATATGGAACTGCGCCGGCTGCCGGAATTGTTCTGCGGCTTCAAACGCCAGGCGAGCCGCGGGCCCACGCTCTATCCGGTCGCCTGCTCGCCGCAGGCATGGGCCAGCGCCACGCCGTTTACGCTGCTCGAAGCCTCGCTGGGACTGGAGTTCGATCCGGCCAGGAACGAGATTCGGCTGCGCGATCCATGCCTGCCGCACTTCATCGACGATGTGCTGCTGCGCAACCTGCAACTCGGTGAGGCGTGCGTCGATTTGCGGGTGCGTCGCGTCAGAGATCAGGTCGCGCTCGATATCGTGCGCGCACAGGGAAAGATGCAGGTCTCGATTGTGTTGTCGTCCTGAGCGGCAAAAAAAATTTAGCTCCGTCACGATCAAGGCCGGAACAACCGATGCGGTTTGCCGTTCCCCGGCTAGCCATCGTCGGGTGTCGGAGGTATTCATGGGCCATCGTCGCTGGGTTACCACAACAGTCGCAAGCTGCTCCCTCCTGCTGTTTTTGACCGCGGCGAGTTTCATCGTCGCATCCGAGGCGAAGCAATCGCAGCGAGTCCAGAGTTCCCCCAGCACCACGGGCATGGGCACGACCCAGGTCGCAGATGAAGAGACATTGGCGCCCGCAACAGGCACCGATGAAAGCCCGAAAAACAATTCGCCGCTGACCCCGCCGACCACGCTGCTCGACAAAGACGAGAGCCGCGGCATCCTCGGCACTTCGGTGCGCAGCGCCACCAATGAGGACATGGGGCGCGTGGTCGACGTGATCGTCGATCGTTCCGGCACCACCCGCGCCGCCGTGATCGACTTCGGTGGTTTTCTCGGTGTCGGCAGCCGCAAGGTTGCGGTTGACTGGGCGGCGATGCGGTTTGGCAGCGCCAACGGGGTTTCCATCGACCTCACCCGAGACCAGGTGCGGACCGCACCGCAATATCAGGAAGGTAAGCCGATCATGGTTCTGGGCGCCGCGCCCGGATTCGCACAATCACGTATCACTGCGAGAATGCCGGAGCAGTAATCCTGTCGGCGGAACCATCCCGGGGGATTCAGTCCAGGATCGAGGATGGGCCGCGGGGGTCGCCGCGAGCCAAGGAACGTGGCTTACACATTGTTCCGCCCGCCCCGAATGAGGGTGGTCCCGCCTCGACGCCTTCGCGACGGTCAATGCGAGGGCTCGACTGGTTCGTGTTCTGCGTCGCCGACGTGCAGACCGGATTTGGCCCGTTCGTCTCAGTCTATCTGACCACCCAGAAATGGACGCAGACCGACATCGGACTGGTGCTGAGTGTTGCGGGCGTCGTGGCGCTTCTCTCGCAGGTTCCCGCGGGCGTTCTGGTGGATTGGGCGCGCGCCGAACGCGTGGTGGCCGGCATCGCGGTTGCCGTCATCGCGTGCGCAGCATTGACCTATGCGGTCTTTCCGGTGTTTCCGGCGATCCTTGCGGCGGCGACGTTTCATGCGATTGCGAGTTGCGTGCTCGGCCCGGCGATTGCGGCCATCGCGCTGGGTCTTGTCGGCCACGCCGGCATCGGCGAACGGCTCGGACGCAACGCGCGATTTGCTTCAATCGGAAACGGTTTTGCAGCGGCGCTGATGGGCGCTTGCGGCTATTTCTTCTCGGCGCGTTCGGTGTTCTTCGTGACCGCCCTGCTGCTGGTGCCGACCTTGCTGGCGCTGCGCCAGATCGCGCCGCGTGAGATCGTGCCGGAGCAGGCCCATGGCGGGCCGACCGCCCCACGAGAGACGCCGGCGCCGCTCATCAGCCTGTTCAAGGACCGCTCGCTGCTGATCCTTGCCTGCTGCGTCGCGCTCTTTCATCTCGCCAACGCCGCCATGCTGCCGCTGATGGGCAGTGCGCTGACCAGCCGTTCCAGCGACTGGGCCACGATCATGATCGCGATCTGCATCGTGGTACCGCAGATCGTGGTGGCGCTGATCGCGCCTTGGGCCGGCCACAAGGCAAAGGTCTGGGGCCGCAGACCTATCCTTCTGGCAGGCTTTGCCGCGCTTGCTGTGCGCGGCATGCTGTTTGCGAGCGTGACCGACCCGGCCCTGGTCGTGGCCGCCCAGATCTTCGACGGAGTCAGCGCGGTGGCGCTCGGTGTCATGGTGCCGCTGATCGTTGCCGACGTGACGCGCGGCAGCGGCCGGTTCAACTCGGCGCTCGGCATCGTCGGCATGATCGCCGGCATCGGCGGCGCTCTCAGCACGACGCTGGCCGGAGCGGTCACCGATTATATCGGCGCCCATTTCGCGTTTCTGGGGCTCGCGAGCGTCGCCATGCTGGCCTTCCTCGCGGTCCTGCTCTTCCTGCCTGAGACGCGGCCGCAAGAAACGTAATACGAAGCGCAATAAAAAGCTCCCGACCCGATGGGTCGGGAGCTTTTCTAAAGATGAGTGCGCTATTCGGCCGGCATCAACGCAGAGCGACCGTCCGCGACCAGCCGGAGATGCGGATGCTCCTGATTCATCAGGCTGCGATAAGCCGCGAGATAGTCCTGCGCCATCCGTCTCGCCGTGAAGCGCTCCTCGAAACGCGCGCGAATTCGCGAACGTGACAGCTCTCCGAGCCGGTAAGCGGCACCGATCGCGCCCTGCTCATCCTCGCAGATGAAACCCGTTACGCCTTCCTCGATGATTTCGGGCACCGAGCCGCGATTGAACGCGATCACCGGCGCGCCGCAGGCCATCGCTTCGATCATCACCAGACCAAACGGCTCAGGCCAATCGATCGTCACCATGAGACCGATCGCGCCGCTCAGGAACTCCGATTTCTCATGGTCGGCGATCTCACCGATGTATTCGATGTGTTTGCCATCGATCAGGTGCTTGATCTTCTCTTCGTAATATTCGCGGTCGGCGCGATCGACCTTGGCTGCCATCTTCAGCGGAATGCCGACCTCGCGGGCAATGCGAATGGCGCGGTCGACACCTTTTTCCGGCGCAATGCGGCCGAGGAAGGCGAGATAGCCAGGCTTCACGGACTTCGGCGTGAGCAGCTTTTCCGGCAGGCCATGATGGATGGTCCGAACCCATCCCGCATGAGGAACCGGCCGCCGCTGTGCGTTCGAAATCGAGATCACCGGCAGTGTCGGAAACGTCGCGAACAGCGGCTGGTGCTCCGGAAGATCAAGCCGGCCGTGCAACGTCGTCACGAACGGCGTGGCCTGCCGTGCAAAGAGCGAGAACGGATAGTAATCGAGGTGGAAGTGCAGCATGTCGAATTCATGCGCGCGCTGGCGCACGTGTTCCAGCATCATGATGTGCAAGGCATTGGGATCGCGGATCGAGCTGTCGAGGCGCAGCGCGCGCGGCCATGGCGCTTCAAGCTTGGCCGACGTTTGTGAATCTCCGCTGGCGTACAAAGTTACCTCATGGCCCAGCGCCACGAGTTCCTCCGTCAACCAATGCACCACGCGCTCCGTCCCCCCATAAAGCTTCGGCGGAACGGCCTCGGTGAGTGGCGCGATCTGAGCAATGCGCATCAACGTTCTCCTGCTGTGAGCCCCCGCCTCGGCTGCCAAGAGACGCGTCCCCTGAAAATCTCCGTGACGTGCAGGCAGCCAGCGTAATAAGTCGCGAAAGCCAAAATCTTTCAGAGAATTATTTTTGCGTCGCACCGGAACTTATCAGGTGTTTTCTAGTCGTCTTTCAATCTCGCGGAAGTCGGGCTCCGCAACACGCTGCAACATCGAGTGATCAAACCCGTCTCTGAATCCAACAGCTTTCGTCAGTCGCGAGATCAGTCATTCATGGATGAACCACAGCGCCACGCAGACCGCCCTTTCGCCTTCATTCTGTCGTATGTGCGGCGACGAAAAACGTCTCACATCGTCATCGTCGCGGCGATCCTGGCGGCGGTCGCATGCGCCACTGGCACTCAATACGGCGTGAAAAGTCTGGTCGACGCGTTGTCGAGCGCACCGCAAGCGCTTGGCGTCTGGACCGCGTTCGCTCTGCTGGTGTCGCTAATTACCGCCGACAATCTTTTGTGGCGCATCGCAGGCTGGGTCAGCAGTTCCACTTTCGTGTCTGTGACAGGCGATTTGCGGCGCGACCTGTTCCGCCACCTCACCGGCCATTCGCTGTCCTATTTCGCAGAGCGCGGACCAGGAACGCTGTCGAGCCGCATCACGGCTGCTTCAAACGCCATTTTTACGCTGGAGAATTTGTTCATCTGGAACGTGCTGCCGCCCTGCGTCGCAACGGCTGCGGCCATCGCCTTGGTCGCGACTGTGAGCGTGCCGATGGCGCTCGGCTTGTCGCTGTTGTCCGGCATCATGGTGTTGTTCATGTTCCGCCTGGCGGCAGCCGGCCAACCGCTGCATCACGAATTTGCCGACAAGGCCGCCGCCATCGACGGCGAGATGGTCGACGTCATCAGCAACGTGTCGCTGGTCCGCGCCTTCGGCGGACGGCGGCGCGAGCATCGGCGCTTCGATGGCGTGGTCGACCTCGAACTGACAGCACGCCAGCGCAGCCTCCGTTACCTGGAGAAGCTGCGCCTGATCCACGCCAGCTTCACGATCCTTCTGACCATCGGGCTGCTCGCCTGGGCGATCGCGCTGTGGCAGCGCGGCCAGGCGACCACCGGCGACGTCATCCTGGCCTGCACGCTGGGGCTCACCATCCTGCACGCGACGCGCGATCTTGCGGTGGCGCTGGTCGATGCCACGCAGCACATGGCGCGGCTCGCCGAGGCGCTGCCGACGTTGCTCGTGCCCCACGAGATGACCGATCATCCCGAAGCCAAACCGCTGGTGCCGGCCGGCGCCAAGCTCACCTTCGAACGGGTCTCGTTCCGTTATCCGGACGGCCACGGCGTGTTCAACAACTTCAATCTCGAGGTCGAGCCCGGCCAGCGCGTTGGCCTGATCGGCCAGTCGGGCGCCGGCAAGTCGTCGCTATTCACGCTGATGCAGAGGTTCTACGCGGTCCAGGGCGGGCGCATCCTGATCGACGGTCAGGACATTGCCCACATCACCCAGGACAGCCTTCGCGAGTCGATTGCGATCGTGCCGCAGGACGTGTCGCTGTTCCAGCGCAGCGTGATGGAGAACATCCGCTACGGACGTCCCGATGCAAGCGACGACATGGTTCTTGCTGCGGCGCTCGCCGCGCGCTGTGAGTTCATCAACGACCTCCCGATGGGCTTCGACACCATCGTTGGCAGCCGCGGCCTCAAGCTGTCGGGCGGTCAGCGACAGCGCATCGCGATCGCGCGCGCATTCCTGCGCGACGCGCCGTTGCTGCTGCTCGACGAGGCGACCTCCGCGCTCGATTCCGAATCCGAAGAGGCGATCCGTGAGTCTCTCGGCCGCCTGATGCAGGGCCGCACCGTGATTGCGATCGCGCACCGGCTTTCGACCGTGCGCGGCTTCGACCGCATCGTGCTGCTCGAAAACGGACGCGTGATGGAGGACGGCGCGCCCGACCATCTGTTGCGGCGTGACGGGCCCTATCGCCGCCTGATCCGCACGGAACTTGGCCGGCTGAAGCAGACGGCAGCAGCCTAGGGCATGATCCCGAAAGCAGCCTAGGGCATGATCCCGAAAAGTGTGAAGCGGTTTTCGGACAAGATCATGCCCAAACAAGAGAAGAAGCGACGGGTCTGATTCAACGAAATTGAATCAGACCCTAGCCGCGGGTTGACGTCGGCACGTTCGTGCTCCACATTCCGACTATTCCAGGGAGATCCCCGACAAGGGGCTGAGAAACCGCTGGGACCCGCGGCATCGCCGCAGGTTTAGCGCGGAAATCCTTCGAACCTGATCCGGTTCATACCGGCGTAGGGATTGGATTTCGAGCGCCTCCCGGTCATCGAAACTCCAAGCTCTCCGTCGGAAGCTGCGGAGACGACGATGACCTTATACACCGACCGGACGGTCGCACCCGGCGAACGGCTGAAGCCACCGGCGGAGTTGCGCCCCGATAACGCGGGCGCCGCACCCACGCCCCCCGCGCAAGCCGATGTGGCGGTGATCGGCGCCGGCGTGATCGGCTTGTCCATCGCTTGGCGGCTTGCCGGCCGCGGGCTTTCGGTTGCGGTGTTCGACCGCGCCGAGGCCGGAAGCGGCACGAGTTACGCTGCAACGGGAATGCTGGCCGCCGCTGCCGAACACGAGCCCGGTGGCGAGGAGCTGCTGGCGCTGACCCTGGACAGCCAGCGGCAATGGCTGGACTTCCGCACGTCGCTCGAAGCCGACGCCAATGCCACGATCGATTATCGCGACGAAGGCACGCTGGTGGTCGCCCTCGGCCGTGACGAGGTCGAGCGGCTCAGATTTCATCACGAACAGCAGCGGCGCGCCGGCCTCAACACAAGCTGGCTCAACGGCATGGAGGTGCGGCGCATCGAACCGGGCCTGCGCGCGTCTGTCGCCGCCGGCATTTCCTGCCCTGACGATCATCAGGTCGATCCACGACGCGTGGTGCCCGCGCTCGCGTCCGCCTTCGTTCGACGCGGCGGGTTTCTCATTCAAGGACATCCCGTGACGTCGCTCGACATGACCGGCGGGCGCGTCAGCGGCGTTCTCACACCGACCAGACTCTGCCGGGCACGCACCGTGATTGCCGCCACCGGCGCGTGGAGCAATGACGGCGTCCTGCCGCCGACGCTCGACATCCCGATGCGGCCGCTCAAGGGCCAGGCGCTGGCGCTGCGCACGAACCGGCAGACCGGCGCGCCGCGCCACGTGATCTGGACTGAGCAGATCCATCTCGCACCGAAGGGCGACGGACAATTGATCGTCGGCTCGACCATGGAAGACGCTGGCTTCAATCCGGCGATCACCGCCGGCGGCGTTCTGGCGTTGCTCGAAGGCGTGCATCGCGCACTGCCGTCAAGCGAGGAGATGGAAATCGAAGCCGTGTGGTCGGGCTTCCGGCCGACCACCGACGACGATGCGCCGATCATCGGCGAAAGCGGCATTCCGGGGCTGCTGCTTGCCACCGGCCATCACCGCAACGGCATCCTGCTCGCACCGGTCACAGCGACAGCGATCGAGCAGTTGATCATGGACGCCGCCACCTCCGGCGCGGCCAGTCAGTTCGGCCTCGCGCGCTTTCAAAGAGACAGCACAACGATGGCGCAAATCGCGGGAGCACGGCGATGATCCTGACCGTCAACGGCGAACAGCGCGAGACCATGTCGGGCAATCTGGCCGAGCTGTGGCGCGCGGAAACCGAGCACCTCGATCTCGAGAGCCCCAAGGGCTACGCCATCGCGCTCAACGGCGCGCTCATTCGCAAGGACCAATGGCAGCACACCACGATCACCGACGGCGATCGCGTCGAGATCGTGCGCGCCATGCAAGGAGGCTGACATGAACCAAGCCGATCCACTGATCATCGCGGGCGTGTCGCTCGGCTCGCGGCTGTTTCTCGGCACCGCGGGCTACCCCAACCAGCGCATCATGGCCGATGCGGTCGTGGCGAGTGGGGCCGAGGTCGTCACCATGTCGATCCGGCGGATTTCGCTCGACCGGCGCGGCTCCGACACCATCAATCTGCTGAAAGGCTATCGCTTCCTGCTGAACACCGCGGGCTGCGAGACCGCGCGCGATGCGGTGCTGACCGCAGAGCTCGCGCGCGAGGCGCTCGACACCAACTGGATCAAGGTCGAGGTGATCGGCGATCGTGAGACGCTCTATCCCGATGTCGCCGAATTGCTGGAGGCGACAAGGCAGCTGGTCGATGCGGGATTCGTCGTGTTGCCCTATTGCACCGACGACCCGGTGGTATGCCAGCGGTTGGCCGACGCAGGCGCCGCGGCCGTCATGCCGATGGGCTCGCTGATCGGCTCCGGCATGGGCGTGGCAAACCCGGCCAATCTCGAATTGATCTGCAGAAGGTCGAACGTGCCGGTGATCGTCGATGCCGGCATCGGCACGGCGTCGGATGCAACCATCGCGATGGAGCTCGGCGCTTCGGCGGTGCTGCTCAACACCGCGGTCGCAAAATCCGACAATCCCGTGCTGATGGCGCGCTCGATGCGGCATGCGGTGGAAGCCGGCCGGCTGGCGTATCAAGCTGGGCGCATTCCGCGCCGAGCCCGCGCCGAGCCGTCGAGTCCACAATTGGGGTTGGTCGGCTCGTGACGGCGCTGCCCTCGCCACTGCTGGTGGTGACCGATCGACATTTGGCGCGGCGCTCCCTGGAGGACATCGTGCGCGACGCCATCGCTGGCGGCGCGCGATGGTTCTGGTTGCGCGACCGTGACCTCGCGCCTGCGGAGCGGAAAGCGCTGGCTTTCCAGTTGGGCGAAATCGTGCGTCGCGCCGGCGGCTGCCTGTCGATCGGTGCGGATATCGACCTCGCGGCGGACGTGGGCACCGGCGCGGTGCATGTGCGCGAGATCGCCGATATCGCCCGCGCAAGGCAGGCGCTCGGCTCGTCGGCACTGATCGGGCTCTCCGCCCACAGCGTGGCAGATGCAGCGAATGCGAAACACGCGGGCGCGGACTACGTGACGCTCAGCCCGATCCATGAGACGGCGAGCAAGCCCGGCTACGGCCCGGCGCTCGGCGCCAGCGCGATCGAACAGGCTGCGCGGAGCGGTATCGCGATCATGGCGCTCGGAGGGATCGACGCCCACAACGCCGCGGCCGTGCGAGCAGCCGGCGCATCCGGCGTCGCCGTCATGGGCGGCGTCATGCGATCGGAAAATCCGCGGCGCTCAATTGAGGCGTTGCTCGCCGCGCTCTGCACAGAGCACGTCGGCAGCTGACTTGACGTAAGGCTTGCCCACGCTGGAGTATGCAGTCCGAGCAAAAACGGACGAGCCGGACCGCAATGCCGATCGACAAGCGCGCCGCCACTGCGGCCGAAGCTCTCGCCGATGTCTCCGATGGCGCGACCGTCCTCATTTCGGGTTTTGGCGGTGCGGGCTTTCCCAATGTGCTGATCCGGGCGCTGCGCGATCGCGGCCCGAAAGACCTGACGCTGGTGGTGAACTCGGCGACGCACCGCTATTCGCTGACCCACGAGCTGATCGAGGCAGGCCTCGTGCGCAAGGTGATCTGCACGGCCGCACGAGGGCATAGCAAGGACCCCTCGCCCTTCGAACGGCAATGGACGGAGGGCAAGATCGAGCTCGAATGCGTGCCGCAGGGAACCTTCACCGAGCGTATCCGTGCGGGTGGCGCGGGCATTCCAGCTTTCTACACGCCGGTCGGTTTCGGCACGGAGCTCGCCAAGGGTAAAGAGGTGCGGAACTTCAAGGATCGCGACTACGTGCTGGAGCATGCGCTCACCGGCGACGTGGCGCTGATCCGCGCCGACGCCGCCGACTGCTACGGCAATCTGTCATTTCGCTACGCGCAGATGAATTTCGGGCCGGTGATGGCGACCGCCGCCAGGCTCGCGATCGCCGAGGTCCGCGCCGTCTTGGACGAGCCGATGCCGCACGATCAGGTGCGGCTGCCGGGCGTCTACATCGATCGCGTCGTGGCGGTGGCGTCATGACCGTGCAGCCGCTCAACCGTTTGCAGATCGCCTGGCGCACCGCGCAGGACGTCGAAACCGGCATGCTGGTCAATCTCGGCCTCGGCATGCCGGTTGCGGTCGGCGACTATCTGAAGCCTGGCGTCGACGTGTTCATTCAGTCCGAGAACGGCGTGGTCGGCGTCGGGCCGGTCGCGCCGCCCGACAAGATCGACACCGATCTGGTCGACGCCGGAAGCAGGCGTGTCACGCTGCGGCCTGGCGCGTCGTTCGTCGACTCGTCCTGGTCGTTCGCGATGATCCGCGGCGGTCATATCGACGTGGCGGTGCTCGGCGCCTTCGAGGTGGCGGCCAATGGCGATCTCGCCAACTGGGACATGCGTATTCCCAATCGGGGCCCGCTGGTCGGCGGCGGCATGGACCTCGCGGCCTGCGCCGGTTCGGTCTGGATCGTCATGGAGCATGTGACGCGCAAAGGCGCGCCGCGTCTCCTTGAGACCTGCACGCTGCCCCTGACGGCCGTGCGCTGCGTCACGCGCGTTTACACGGATCTGGCGGTGATCGACGTGACGCCGAAAGGTTTCGTGGTGCGCGAGATGCTCGACGGGCTGAGCGAAGCGGACCTGCGGGCGCGCACCGGCGCGCCGCTGACCTTTGCGCCGGACTGCCGGCCGCTCGCAACGCCGGCCATCGCCTTGCCGGACTGACGCGATGGACTTCATCGAGATCAATGGCACGGCGCTGCGCTACGAGCTGACCGGCAGCGGCCCATCGACGCTGGTGCTGATCCACGAGATGGGCGGCACGCTGGAAAGCTGGGACCTCGTGCTGCCGCTGCTCTCAGACGGGCGAACAATCCTGCGCTACGACACCCGCGGCGCTGGGCTGTCGCAGAAAGTCCGTGCTCCGCTCAGCATCGACACCATGGCGGACGATCTCGTCGCGCTGATGGATCGGCTTGGCATCAAGCGAGCCGCGCTCGCCGGTGTCGCAGTCGGCGGCGCCATCGCGCTGCATACGGCGGTGCGGCACGCCGAACGCGTCGCAGCCGTGGTCGCGAGCAGCCCGGCGGTCAGCGTCGCGGCGGACAAGCATGTGGCCTTGCTGGCCCGCGTCGAGAGGATGGAGCGCGAAGGCCTGCAAACCGTGATCGACACGCTCGACAACGGCTATCCCGCAGAGCTGCGCACCGATGCCGAGCGCTTCGCAAGCTTTCGCGCCCGCTGGCTCGGCGGCGATCCCATCAGCTACGGCGCCATCTACCGGATGCTGATCGCGACCGACCTCCAGCCGGAGCTGTCGCGTATCCGTTGTCCGGTCCTGCTGACAGCCGGCGCGCTCGATCGCGTCCGCCCGCCGCATCTGGTCGAGCCGGTGGCGAAGGCGATCCCAGGCGCACGCTACCTGACGCTTCAGGCGGCGCACTACGCGCCGGTGCAGACGCCGGAGTTGTACGCGCAAACCATCGGCGAATTCCTGAAAGCGGTCGGAGCGTAGGCACGCCTGCCGCGGTATCCGCGGTGCTCACCCTCCCCTGGAGGGGGAGGGTCGACCGCCGGAGCGAAGCGTAGGCGGGCGGGGTGGGGTGAACTTTTTTGGCAAAGAAGATCACCCCGCCCCGCGAGCTTCGCTCGCGACCCTCCCCCTCCAGGGGAGGGTGAGTTGTTGCACCGCCGATCAAACTTCAAGCGACTTGCGTGCGGTTACACCGTCGCCGGCGTTCCAAGAATGACGGTCGCCTGCGACGACAGCACGCCGCCGTTGCCGTTGACCAGCGCGACCTCGCTGTCCGCCACCTGCCTTGCGCCGCACTCGCCGCGCAACTGGCGCACCGCTTCGATCAGGATCAACAGCCCGTACATGCCGGGATGGCAGTAGGACAGCCCGCCGCCGTTGGTGTTGACCGGCACGCTGCCCTTCGGCCCGATGCGGCCGCCGCTGACGAAGGCGCCGCCCTCGCCTTTCTTGCAGAAGCCCAGATCTTCCAGGAACAAAATGGTGTTGATCGTGAACGCGTCATAGAGCTCGATGACGTCGACATCCGCGGGCCCGAGCTTCGCCATGTCATAGGCGGCCTTGCCCGACGTGAGCGCGCCGGTCACCGTCAGATCCGGCATGCTGGTGATGTTGGCGTGCGTCACCGACTGGCCGCAGCCCAGCACATAGACCGGTTTCTTCTTCAGCGACTTTGCGCGCTCGGCCGAGGTCATGATGATCGCGCCGCCGCCGTCCGTGACCAGGCAGCAATCCCGCACCGTGAGCGGATAGCTCACCATGCGGGCGTTGAGCACATCGCTGATCGTCAGCGGTTTCTTCTCCCACGCCTTGGGATTGAGCTGCGCCCATTCGCGCGCCGCGACCGCCACCGCCGCGAGTTGCTCGCGCGTGGTGCCGAACTGATGCATGTGCCGCGACGCTGCGAGCGCATAGGCGCTCGCCGGCAGGAATGGCTTGAACGGCGTCTCGTAGGGGTTCGGTTCGCGGACCGACGCCTGCTTGCGTCCGACGCTGCGCTGGGTGCTGCCATAGGCGATCACCACGACATTGCAGAGGCCCAACTCGATCGCGCCCGCCGCCTGCGCCACGTGGTACTCGAACGACGACCCGCCCACCATCGTCGAGCCGAGAAACGGCGGGTTGATACCAAGATATTCGGCTAGGCCCAGCACCGACATGCGGCTCTGGGTGGTGGCCGAGAACAACCCGTCGACGTCTTTCAGGCTCAGCCCGCAATCGTCGAGCGCGCGCCGCACGCCCTGCCCCATCAGATCGAACACTGACATGCCGTCAGCCACCAGGCCGAGGTCGGACTCAGCCGCGCCGACGATGGCGGCGCTGCCGCGTGTGAGCCCCGCCATCACACGTCCTCCGCAAGCGTGAACACCGGATAAGGCGGTTCATCGCCGCCGGGATTGTGCACGCGGAAGCGCACGCGCTGGCCGATACGCACCTGCTCGGGTGGCGTGTCTTCCACCCGGCTCATCAAGCGAAAGCCCTCGTCGCAATCGATCAGCGCGACGTTGAAGGGCTTGCCTTCGGCCGGATGCACCACGGTCGTCGCATAGACCGTGCCCAGCCCCTTACTGATGCGCCATTCGAGCTTGTCGCTGCCGGTGAAGGGGCACAGCACGCGAGGATAGAACACCGCGCGGCCAGCCTCGGGACTGAATTGATAAGCCAGCTCGTTCTTGCCGAGATGATCGAGATAGGTGTTCAGCGGCGAAGCCTGTTGGTCCGGCATGGCGATCGATCATCCTCAATTCACGACGGCATCGGCACACTTTAGCGGCGCCGCATTGGACAGATCAATGATGGTTCTTTTGGGCGGTTTGTTTTCGCTAGTCTCTTGGGCTACGACTTGCGACACGCAACGCCGAGACATCGCCCCATGATCAACGTTCCGCAGCAGCAGGTGCCCGGTCTTTTTCATCGCCGGGTGGGCGACATCGTCGTCACCGCTGTCAGCGACGGCTTCCTCGACGCCTCGATCGACATGCTGCGCAATCTGCCTCGCGAAGAGATCGTGCGCATCCTCACCGAGAACTTCCGGCCGACGCGACGCACGGCGGTCAACGCTTTCCTGATCTATTCGGCAGGCCGGCTGGCTTTGGTCGACACCGGTTGCGGCGGCTACCTCACGCCGACCACCGGCAAGCTTCTGGCCAATCTGAAAGCCGCCGGCGTCGATCCGGCCGCCATCGACACCGTTCTGCTGACCCACGTGCATCCCGACCATTCGGGCGCACTGTTCGACATGACGTCCGGCCGGCGCAACTTCCCCAATGCCGAGCTCGTCATGCACGAGAACGAAATCGCGCACTGGTTCGACGACGCCAGGATGGCCGCGGGCACCGACCGCGAGAAGCGGCTGTTCTTCCAGGCCGGCCGCGATCAGCTCGCGCCCTACAAGGACCGCTGGCAGCCGTTCAAGAGCGGCGAGGTGTTTCCGGGTGTGACCGCGATTCCGCGCCCCGGCCACACGCCGGGACACACCACGTACATGATCAGTTCGGGCAAGGATCACTTGCTGATCTGGGGCGACACCATTCACGTACAGGAGCTCCAGACCGCGCATCCGGAAGTGTGCCTCGACTTCGACATCGACAAGGAGCTCGCCATCGACTCACGCCGCCAGGTGTTCGACATGGTCGCGACCGATAAGCTCCTGTTCACCGGAATGCACATGCACTTTCCCGGCCTCGCCCACCTTGTGAAGGCCGGCTCCGGCTACAGGGTGATTCCGATGGCGTGGGAGCAGACGCTCTGACGAAGGCGTCGGCTCACTTGATCTTGATGCCCGTGGCCTTGATCAGTTCGCCCCAGCGGTCGATCTCCCGCTGCACGTAGGCCCGGAAGTCGGCGGTCGAGTTGCCCACCGCGATCACGCCCTGCCCCGCGAGCTTGTCCTTGACCTCAGGCGAGTGCAGCGCCTCGGTCGCCGCGGCGTAGATCTTGTCCAGAACCGGCTTCGGCGTCGCGACCGGCGCGACGAGACCATACCAGTTGTCGGCCTCGACCTTGGGCATGCCGAGCTCGGCCGTGGTCGGAATATCAGGCAGGATGGCGATCCGCTGCGTGCTCCCGATCGCGAGCGCCCGCAGCGTACCGGCTTTGATCGAGCCCATCAGCACCGGCACATCGGCGAACATCATCTGCACATGGCCGCCCAGGAGATCGTTCACGGCGGGCGCAGCGCCGGTGTAAGGCGCGTGCACGATATCCATTCCTGCGGTGTGCTTCAGGAGCTCGGTCGCCATGTGCGGCATGCCACCCGGTCCGGTCGACGCGAATGTCAACTTGCCGGGCTGGGCCTTGGCAAGCGCCACCAGCTCGGCAAGCGTTTTGGCGGGTACGGTCGGATTGACCACGAGGATTTCCGGCACCGAGACGATCTGTGTCAGCAGCGCTAGGTCCTTCATCGGATGGAACGGCATGTCGTCGCGCAGCGTGACGTTCATCGCGAGCTGGCTCGAAGGCGCGATCGCGATCGTGTAGCCGTCCGGCGTCGACTTTGCGACGGAGTTGATGCCGACCAGGCCGCCGGCGCCTCCCCGGTTCTCGATCACCACGGGCTGGCCGAGCAGGCTCGACATCTTTTCGGTCACGACGCGGCTGATGACGTCGGCGGGACCGCCGGCCGGGAACGGCACGATGAAGCGGATCGGATGATTGGGAAAATCCTGCGCGAACGAAATCGCCGGCCACAGCAACAGAACAGCGAGGCCCACCAGGCGCACCAGTCTGGACATCAGGACATCCTCCCTTGCCGGTCCGCAGCCGGCCCGTGTCGTTTATTCTGCGGCTACTCTACAAAGCAGCCTGCTTGCGCCAAGGCTAGCAGGTTCGGTCTCGAAAGACTAATAATCTGTGCTATTGGGTGTTCAGGCGGGACACTCAGTCGCGCTCCGGACCGTTAGAACTACGCCGGCAGTGACAGGAATTTTGATGTTCTACGATCCAAGGCGCAACGACCACAATCTGCCGCACAATCCCTGGACCGCGCTGGTGGTGCCGCGCCCGATCGGCTGGATCTCGACCGTCAGCAGGACCGGCGTGGTGAACTTGGCGCCCTACAGCTTCTTCAACGCGGTGTCGGCCCATCCGCCTTTGGTGCTGTTCTCCAGTAATCCGCGCAAGCATTCCCAGATCAATGCCGAGGAGACGGGAGAGTTCGTCGTCAACATGGCGACCTGGGACTTGCGCGACGTCATGAACGCCTCGTCGGCCGAGTTCGGCGCGGAAATCAGCGAGCCTGCGCGTGTCGGCATCGAGATGCTGCCGTGCCTCAACGTCAAGCCGCCCCGCGTCGCCCGCACCCCCGTGGCACTGGAATGCAAATACAACACCACGGTGCAACTGACCGGCTCGGACGGCAACAAGTATCCGTCGTCGATGATTGTGGGCGAGGTCGTCGGTGTGCATGTCGACGACGCCGTGATTGTCGACGGCCAGATCGACGTGCGCAAGATGAAGCCGATCGCACGCCTTGGCTATATGGACTACAGCGTCGTCGAGGACTTCTTCACGATCAAGCGCCCGGAAAGGCCCGCGGACGCGCCGCCCTCGCCGCCCAAACCACAACACTGACCTCGCAACATCAACGCCGGGACGTTTCCGATGCGCATGAAGCTCCACTGGTCGCCGCGCTCGCCGTTCGTGCGCAAGGTCATGATCGTCGCGCATGAGCTTGGTCTTGCCGACCGCCTCGACTGCGTCCGCACGGTGGCGGCGACCACCCAGCCGCACGAAACGCTGATGAAGGACAATCCGCTGTCCAAGCTGCCGACGCTGGTGCTGGCCGACGGCACGGTGATCTACGACTCGCCGGTGATCTGCGAGTATTTCGACAGCCTGCATGACGGGCCAAAGCTGTTTCCCGCCACCATGCCCGAACGGCTGACGGTGCTGCGCTGGCAGGCGCTCGGCGACGGGATGCTGGATTTTCTGCTGCTGTGGCGGAACGAGCTGACCCGGCCGGCGCAGTCCGAGCCGCATCTCAACAGCTATCGGATCAAGCGGGGTAAAACGCTGGAGTCGCTGGAGGCTGAGGCTGCCACGCTGGAGCGGATGCCCTATTCCGTCGGTCACATCGCGGTGGGTGTCGCGCTGTCCTACATCGACTTCCGCTTCGAGGGCGATCCCTGGCGGCAGCAGCATCCAAAGCTCGCGAGCTGGCACAAGGCGATCGCTGCTCGGCCGTCGTTCAAGCTCACCGAAGCGGTGGACGATTCTTGAATCGGGTGGTGCAGCCTCTTCACCTCTCCCATAGGGAGAGGTCGACGCGCGAAGCGCGTCGGGTGAGCGACTGTCTCGCGTGTCAAGCGATTTGCCATGGTCGTTTGTCCCGCACGATGGCGTTGAGGATAGTCAGCAGTTTTCTGGCGACTGCGATAATGGCGACCATCTTCGGCTTGCCGGCCTTGGTCAGGCGATTGAAGAAGGCCTTCAAGACCGGGTTGTGCCGCATGGCGACCATCGCGCCCATGAACAACGCGGTGCGCACGGATTTGCGACCGCCGCCAATAAAGCTCCGCCCCTTCCACTGGCCGGACTGGCGGGTGAAGGGGGCAAGCCCTGCGAGCGCAGCGATCTGTTTGCGGCTGAGCGTGCCGAGTTCGGGCAGATCGGCAATGAGCGTGCGCGAGATGATCGGGCCGATGCCTGGCACGGAGGCGAGCAGATCCTCCTTCTCGCGCCAAGCCGGCGAGCCGCGCACGCTGTCGTCGATCTCGCTATCGAGCTCGGCGAGTTCCTTCTCCAGCATGCCGATGACCCGGCGGATGCTTTTGCGCAGGCGCGACACGGCTATCCGCTTCTCGCGCTGGCTTTCCGCGCCGATCATCTCGATGATCTGCCGGCGGCGGGCGACGAGATCGGCCAGAAGCTGCGTTGCCTCGTCTGCCAAGGGCCGCGGCTGCGGCTTCGTCGCCTCCGCGAAGTGGGCGATCACAGCGGCATCGATCGGGTCGGTCTTAGCGCGCTGCCCGAGCGCCTTGGCAAAGGCTCGGATTTGGGCCGGGTTGACGACGACAACAGGAAGCGCCGCGGCAGCCAAAGAGGCTGCCACCACCGTTTCAAAGCCGCCGGTGGCTTCCAACGCAATAATCCCCGGCGCCAGGGCCCGCATCCGCTCGATCAACCGACCCACGCCGGATGCATTGCGCGTCACCACAAACAGCTCCCCACCGGGGCGCACAGCCACGTCCAGGCGGTCTTTCGAGACGTCGATACCGACAGCGATGATGTCCATGGCGACCCGTCCTTGCCTAATCGAGCTTTGCTTCTTGCGGCCCAGGCGACTGTTCGGGTTCGATGGAACGGCGGGCGGGGCGCCAAGCTCACCCACGGTCTTGCAAGACCTCGGGGTTTGCGGACACCCGCCCGTCACCGCGACCACAACTTTAGACGAGTCGCGGCTATGAGAATTACAAGGGGGTACGGTTTATCGATAGAGCTGTTCCCCCTCACCCCGACCCTCTCCCCGCTGGGGAGAGGGAGCACACCGCCGATACGGTAACTGTCATTCAATGGCTTTCGCCCGCGCCTCGTCGAGGCCGCGCAGAATCTCCGGCATGCGCACGCGCGCCTGCTGGCCCAATTGCTCGAACGAGCTGTTGCCGTGGCTGTCGATACCGACCACCAATGGGCCGAGTTCCTGGACGTTGAGCTTCACCAGCCGATAGTGCGCGACGAGATCGTCCCAGGCCACCTGGCGCACCGCTTTGATCGCAGCCGAATGCAGCGCCGAGCCACCGCCGAGAAACGAGAGATAGACGCAGCCGACGTCCTTCATGGCCTTCGCCGACTCCAAATCGAGTCCGCCTTTGCCGCCAACCATGCGGAGACCGAAACGGCGGATGAAACCCGGCATGAACGGATTGAAGCGCGTGCTGGTGGTCGGGTTCATGTAGAGAACCTCGAACGCGCCATCCTTCTCCTGGCTGTAACTGCCGAGATGAAACAGCGTGCCGCCGGTGAGATCCATCGGCAAAGGCTTGCCGGCATCGATATAGTCCTGGATGCGCTGATGGGTCGGCAGCCCCGCCGTGATGACGATGTCGCCATCGAGCAGGACGAAATCGCCGGCCTTGAGCTTGCGCACGTCAGCCTCGCTGATCGGCAGCTTGAGCCGGATGGCGCCGTCGAGATCGAGGGAGGTGCTCATTCGAATTTCTCGATGCGGCCGTCGTTGTAGATGCGCGCGCCGGCGCGGCGGTTGATCCAGCAGTTGAAGCACACCGCGACCGGCGTGAAACCGTGACCGGAGGAGTATTCAACGTTGACGGCCAGCGCCGTGGTGTCGCCGCCAGTGCCCATCGGACCGAAGCCGGTCTTATTGACGGCTTCGAGCAGCCGCTGCTCCATCGCGGCGATCTTGGGCTCGGAATTCAATTCGCCATAGGGACGCAGCGTCGCCATCTTGGCGAGCTTGGCGCAGTGATCGAACGTGCCGCCGATGCCCACCCCGATCACCACCGGCGGACAGTGCTGCGAGCCCGCCTTCAGCACGCAGTCCATGACGTATTTCTCGATCACCTCGAGTGATGGAAAGCTGAAAATCTCCAGCGCCGCCCAGCGGCCCGAGCCGAGCGCTTTCGGCGAACACAGGATTTCGACGTAGTCGGCCCCGTCAATGAGGTCGTAGCTCACCAAGGGCATGTCCTTGCCCTTGTAGCCGCGCTCCTGCGTGAGCGGATTGGTGACGTGCTTGAGGATCGGCGGATCGATCGTGGCGACCAGATGGTCGAAGCCGTCGGAGATCGCCTGCTTGATCGGCCCTTCGAGCCGCGCCTCGGTACCGATCTTGACGAAGTACACCGGCACGCCAGCGTCGGAGCAAACGTGCTTCCGCGTGGTCTCGGCCGCGATCGCGCTGCGCAGCATCAGCGCGAGGATCTTGCGGGCGCCCTCGTTGCTCTCTTTGTCGTAGGCGCGCTGGAGCGCACCCTTGGTGTCTTCGGGGATTTTCATCAGGCAGGAGCCGTAAAGCTCCGATGCGACCGACTTGACCTGATCGTAGGTGATGGCCACGCGACTTGGCTCCGGCAAAGGCTCTTGGCCCTCGAAAACAAGAGGGCCGTGGTAAAAGATCAATATTCTAGCTATATGGGTTTGCGCCACAAGTTCAACCGGAACGCTCCATGACCGAAACCGCACGGCTGAAAGCGGTGTGCATCGCCACGGTTCCGCCGGATCTGCGTTCGCTGGTGGCGCAGCGCTGCGATATGTCCGAGTTGCCCGCCTCGTGGCCGGCCGACCCGGTGCCTGGGGTGCGGGTCGCGGCGACCACCAGCATGCATGGCATCGACGCCAAACGGCTCGACGCCCTTCCTGACCTCAAGATCGTGATCTGTAACGGCGCCGGCCTCGACAAGATCGATCTCGCCGCCGCCCGCGCCCGCAACGTCGCGATCTGCAACACACCCGATGAACTCGCCGACGACGTCGGCGAGGCCGTCATCGCCATGACCTATGGCATCATGCGCCGGGTGGCCGAGGCCGACCGCTTCATGCGCAGCGGGCGCTGGCAGAAGGAACGCATCGCCGCCTCGCACCGGGTCGCGGGCAAGACCATGGGCATCGTCGGCCTTGGCCGCATCGGCCAGCGCGCCGCGAAATTCGCGCAAGGCGTCGGCATGACGGTGGTCTATACCGGGCGGAAGCCGAATCCGGCCGTGCCTTATGCCTTCGAGCCGGATTTGCTGGCGCTCGCGAAACGCTCGGACGTCCTTGTGCTGTCCTGCACTGCGACCGAAGAAACGCGGCATCTCGTCAACGCCGAAGTCCTTCAGAAGCTCGGCCCCGACGGATACCTGATCAACGTGTCGCGCGGCTTCGTTGTCGAGGAGCCCGCGCTGATCGCGGCGCTTCAGAACGGCACGATTGCCGGCGCGGCCCTCGACGTGTTCGCCAGCGAGCCCGGTTTCGATCCGCGGTTCCTCGAAATGCAGAACGTGGTGCTCTCGCCGCACTCGGCTTCGATCACCCTCGAGACCCGCGCCGCGATGCTCAACCGCCTCGCCCGCGATCTCGACAGTTTTCTCGCCGGACAGCCCTTTCACGACGCAGCATCCGACGCTCTCCCAGGAGGTTCCCATGGCCGCTAAGGCCACAGCCAAGCCGGCGCGAGTCGATCTGAGCCGCAGCGCGGTCGCGCGCTACATCCAGCTCGCGAGCCTGTTCCGCCGCCGCATCCAGGCCGGTGAATGGGGCGTCGGCGCGCAGATCCCGACCGTTGAGGACCTTTCGGCCGAATGCGGCGTGGCGCGGGCCACCATCCGTCAGGCTCTGGGCCAGCTCGAAAGCGAGGGCCTGATCGAGCGCTATCGCGCCAAGGGCACCTTCGTGAAGGAGCGCGCCAAGGAGCAGCTCTGGTGCGAAGTCGCGACCGACTGGTCGGGCCTCCTGATGTCGCGCGCCGGCGCGATCATCGAGGTCCTCTCCGACGACCGCGGCCAGAAGCCACGGCAAATTCCGCATCCGATCGGCAAGCTGGCGCCGTCCTACCGGCGGCTGCGGCGCCGCCACACCCGCGACGGCGTGCCGTTCCTGCTGGCCGAGCTCTACATCGACGAACGGCTGAGCAAGCGCATGACGCGTACCCTGTTCGAGACCAAGACCGCGCTGCGGCTGATTGCCGATATCCCTGGGGTGAAGATCAAGGACGCGCGGCAAAGCCTCACCATCGGCACCGCCGATGTCGAGATCGCGCAGGCGCTGAACATTCCGCTCAATGCGCCGATCGCCTGCGTCACCCGATCGGTGGTCGACCAGAACGGCAGCCTGGTGTTCATCGGCGAAGGCCTTTACCGAGGCGACCAGGTCCGCATCGACATGAAGCTGAAGTGAAAAGAGCGCTTCAGCCCGACACCTCGCGGCGCAGAATTGCAGCCGCATCGGCCATCGCCTTGAGCTTGCCGAACGCCACGTCACGCGGCAGGTATTTCATGCCGCAGTCGGGCGCGAGGATCACGCGGTCTGGCGACACATAGGGCAGCGCGCGGCGGACGCGGCCGGCGACCGTCTCCGGCGTCTCGATGGTCATGTCGCCGAGATCGAGCACGCCGAGGATGATGTGCTTGTCCGGCAGCTTCGCCAGAATCGCGCAGTCGAGCTTGGGCTGTGCCGTCTCGATCGAGATCTGATCGGCCTTGCAGGCGTTGAGCTCCGGCAGGAACGAATAGCCCGACGGCTTGGTCGACACGCGCGCGGCATAACCGAAGCAGAGATGCACCGCGGTCTTGCCCTTGGCGCCTTCCAGCGCCCGGTTGATGGCCGGGATCGCGAAGCTCCGCGCCTTTTCGGGCTGCGCCTGCAGGAACGGCTCGTCGAGCTGCACCACATCGGCACCGGCCGCGAACAGCTCCTTGATCTCGTCGTTGAGCGCGGCCGCGCAGTCCATCGCGAGTGCCTTGTCATCGTGATAGTGCTCGTCGAACAGCTGCTGCGTCATCGTGAATGGCCCCGGTATGGTGATCCGGATTTGCCGGTCGGTCTGCGCACGCAGGAACGCAACGTCGCGGACCTGCACCGGGGCACTTCGTCGCAGCTTGCCCACGACGCGCGGCACGATCTGCACACGGCCTGCCGTGCGTGACGGGATTTCCGCCGGATGGTCGCTGTCCATGCCCTCGAGCGCGGTGGCAAAGCGATTGGAATAGCTCTCGCGCCGCATCTCGCCGTCGGTGACGACATCGACGCCGGCGCGCTCCTGATCGCGCACCGCGAGGACTGTCGCGTCGTCCTGCGCCTGATCGAGCAACGCGCCATCCATGCGCCACAGCTCGCGCGCCCGCGCGCGCGGCGGCACGATCTCGGCGAGCTTCTTGCGATCGATCAGCCAGTCCGGCTGCGGGTAGCTTCCGACCAGCGTCGTTGGGAACAGCACGTTTTCGGTCTCTCCGTTTGTAAAAGATCACTCATCTAGCTTATTGTTCAATTGATGGCGTCGTCAAACCGTGGGCAAGCGAAAGCCTGCAGGCGCGAGGATGGGAGGAAATCGAAATGAAGCGCATCGCAGCGCTCGCCGCGCTCGTGTGGATCGCACTGTCCGGACACGTCACGGCGCAGACCTATCCCACCCGCAACATCACGCTGGTCAATCCCTACGCCGCGGGCGGGCCCGCCGATCTTCTGGCGCGCACCGTCGCCGAAGGCATGGCCGCTGCGCTCGGTCAGCCCGTCGTGGTCGAAAATCGCGTCGGCGCCGGCACCGCGCTCGCCGCGGCCTATGTGGCCCACGCACAGCCCGACGGCTACACGCTGTTCATCGGCGGCTCGCCGTCGCACATCATTGCGCCAGCGCTGTCGAAGGGCGCGAAGTTCGACGGCATCAAGGATTTCGTGTTCATCGCGATGGTGGGCAATGTCCCCAACGTTCTCGTGGTGCCGGCGCAGCGTCCCTACAAGACCGTCCAGGAATTGATCGCGGCGGCGAAAGCCGCCAACGGCGCGATGAACTTTGCATCCGTCGGCCAGGGCAGCCTGCCGCAACTGCTCGGATTGAAGTTTCAGCAGGTCGGCGGCTTCAAGCTGGTGCATGTGCCCTATGGCGGCGCGGCGCCGGCTTCGACCGATCTCCTCGCCGGCCGCATCGATCTCGGCTTCCTCAACCTGCCGCCGCTCCTGCCGCACATCCAGGCCGGGACGTTGCGCGCGCTGGCGGTTGCCAACGAGGTTCGGTCCGAAGCACTGCCGCAGCTTGCCACCATGGGTGAACTCGGTTTCGCCGACTTCGACCTAAGCACCTGGTACGGCATCTCGGCGCCAGCCGGCACGCCGCGGCCGGTCGTGGAGAAGCTCGCGGCTGTGATCGCGCAGGTGATGAAAGCGCCGGAGACGAAGGACAAGCTCACCAAGGCCGGTGTGGAGATGTTCCACAAGGGCCCGGAGGAATACGCGGCTTACGTCCAGCAGGATGCCAAGCGCATGCTGCCGCTGATCGATGCGGCCGGGTTGCGCGAAAATTAACTTCGCATAGTTGCAGCGAATAAAACTCTTACCCCGTCACCCTGAGGTGCGAGCGAAGCGAGCCTCGAAGGGCGACGGCCCGGGATTTCGGGGCCGCATCCTTCGAGGCCCGCTTTCAGCGGGCACCTCAGGATGACGGATCGAGAGCGCCGTTGCCTCAACTCTTAAAAACTGGCTTCCGCTTCTCCGCGAAGGCGCGTTGCGCCTCTTTGGTCTCGTCGCTCGACGCGAGCGCAACAGTCTGCGACTGCTCGAAGCGGTAGGCGTCACGCAGCGGCAGATCCTCGGTCACATTGAACGAGCGCTTCGCGGCGCGAACCGCCATCGGGCTCTTCGACGCGATTTCCAGCGCGATGCCGCGCGCGGTTTGCGCAAGCGCATCGGCCGGCACGCAGGCTGATACAACATTCATCCGCAACAGTTCCGGCCCGGGAATCCGGCGTGCCGTGTAGATCAACAGCCGTGCGTCGGACTCGCGAAAGAACCGCCGCACGTGGCTGACGCCGCCGGCAAGCCCGACATCGACCTCGGTCATCGCGAGATAGCCCTGCTCGCTCGCGATCAGGATGTCGCAGCAGAGCGCCAGCACGCAGCCCGCACCGATCGCCGCGCCGTTGATCGCGCAGACCACCGGCTTCTCGCATTCCAGCACGGCGTTGAAGCTCTCGCGCACCAGGCGGTTGTGCTTCGGATAGGCGCCGGCTTCGCCGAGCGTCGGCCGCTCCTTCAGGTCGGCGCCGGCCGAGAAGGTCTTGCCCTCGCCGGTCAGAACCACGGTGCGCACGTCCGAACGATCGCTGAGTTCATCGAAGATCGTCACGATCTCTTCGCGGAACTTGCGATTCTGCGCGTTCACCGGCGGACGCGCGAGCATCACCGTCGCGACGTAATCCGACACCTCAACCTTGAAGCACTCGTAGGTCCCGGTCATTACGCGCTCCTCGGTTTGCACGCCGGCAGGTTCGTCAGCCCGCCGCCGGGCGGCGGCGCGAGCGGGGGCTTCGCGCCATCCGGCAGCGGAATTTCATGGACGTTCAGCGTCATCGACACCATCGTGTAGTAACCGATCACGCCGGTGAGCTCGACCACGCCGCGCTCGCCATGGCGCGCCTTCACCGCGGCATAGAGCGAGGGTTCGACCGTGCCGGTCTGTTGCAGCTGACGCGCAAACTCGTAGACCTCGGCCTCGGCTTCGTCGGCGAACGCCGGCGGCTGCGCCAGACGAATGGCCTCGATGCAGGCCGGATCGATGCCTGCTGCCTTCGCGGCTTCGGAATGGATATGAAACTCGATCTGGCTGTTCCAGCGCCGGCCGGTGACAATGATGGCCAGTTCATTGAGCTTCTTCGGCAGCACCGTCGAGAAGCGCAGATATTCGCCGAGCCGCGACCAGCGTCGCGCCAGGTCCGGGCTATGGATCACGGCGCGCAATGGCCCGACCAGCTTGCCGCGCACGCCGTTCACGATCTCGTCGTGGACGTCACGCTGTTCGGCGGTCATCTCCTCGACCGAAGGGAAATGCAGGCGCCCCATCAGGATTTCTCCAAGCCAAATTCACGCAGGACTTCATCGGTGTGCTGGCCGAGCAGCGGCGGCGCGCGATCGAAGGCGAGCTGCGCATTGGCGAAATTCAACGGGCTCACCACCTGCGGCACGCGGCCACCCGTGGGATGCGGCAGTTCGCGCAGCATCTTGCGGTGCTGAAGCTGCGGCTCCGCGAACACCTCAGGCACCGTGTTGATCGGCGAGCACGGCACGCCGGCGGCTTCGAGTGCGGCCGCAAGCTCGGCGCGCGAGCGCTTGGCGAACTCGGCGCGCAACAGCGGATCGAGCACCGGGTGGTTGCGCACACGCGCCGGATTGGTCGCGAAGCGCTCGTCGCGCGACCATTCGGCGTGTCCCAGAATCTCCGCGAGCTTGGCGAACTGCCCGTCATTCCCCACCGCCAGCGCCACGAAGCCGTCGGCGCAGGGGAACACGTCCTGCGGCTGGATATTGGGATGCCGGTTGCCGCCGCGCTTCGGCGTGTTGCCCGAGACCAGCCAGTTCATCGCCTGGTTGGCGAGAAACGCCGACTGCACGTCGAGCATCGCCAGATCGATGTAGTCGCCCTGCCCGGTCTCGTTGCGCCGCGCCAGCGCCGCAAGCACGCCGACCGCCGCGTACATGCCGGTCATGAGATCGACGATCGGCACGCCGACCTTCTGCGGCCCAGCGCCTGGCATGCCGTCGCGCTCGCCGGTCACGCTCATCAGGCCGCCCATGGCCTGGATCATGAAGTCGTAAGCCGCGGCGTCGCGCTTCGGCCCGGTCTGACCGAAGCCGGTGATCGAGCAGTAGATGATCTTCGGATTGACAGCCTTCAGGCTCTCATAATCGAGCCCGAAGCGCTTGAGCGTACCGACCTTGAAGTTCTCCAGCACGATGTCGGAGCGTGCCGCAATCGCGCGCACGATCGCCTGCCCCTCGGGCTTGTCGAGATCGAGCGTGATGGAACGCTTGCCGCGATTGACCGACAGATAATAGCCGGCCTCCTTGGTGGGCTTGCCGGATGGATCGGACAAAAACGGCGGGCCCCAGCTTCGCGTGTCGTCGCCCGCGCCGGGCCGCTCGACCTTGATGACGTCGGCGCCAAGATCGGCCAGCACCTGGCCGGCCCACGGCCCGGCCATGATGCGGCTGAGATCGAGCACGCGCACATGCGACAACGGACCGGCCATCTGATCCTGCCTGTTTGCGATTTTCGAGGCGAATGACGGCGCCGCTTTCGCGGGCGACGCGGCCCTTGTTGACACGCGATATGTCATAATGCTGACCTATAGGTCAATGTCACGCAATCCGGGGGCGAACGTGGCCGTTTTCTCGATGAAATTGCTTGCGGCAGCCATCGCGCTCTGCATCTCGGGCACCGCCATGGCCAGCGAACGCCGCAGTGAAGTCGTCCGTTATAACGACGTCCAGATCGACGTCGTCATCGACGGCCGCGGTCCGGCAATCGTGCTGCTGCCCTCGCTCGCGCGCGACTCCGACGATTACGACGAGGTTGCCGAAGGACTCGCGGCGGCAGGCTTCAGCGTGCTGCGGCCAAAGCCGCGCGGCATCGGCAACAGCAAAGGCCCGATGACCGGCATCACGCTGCATGACTTTGCGCGCGACATCGCCGAAACCGTGAAGGCGCATGGCGGCGGCAAGGCGGTGATCGTCGGACACGCCTACGGCAACTGGGTGGCGCGGATGACCGCCACGGACTATCCGGGTCTCGTGCGCGGCGTGGTGATCGCGGCCGCGGCCTCGAAACAATATCCGCCGGAACTGTCCACCGCCGTGACCAACGCGGGCAATCTGTCGTTGCCCGACGAGAAGCGTCTGGAAGCGCTGCGCTTTGCGTTCTTCGCGCCGGGCCACGACGCGACGGTCTGGCTCAAGGGCTGGCATCCGGACATCCGCGACAGCCAGCGGGCCGCCGTCGCGGCGGTCAAGCAGAGCGACTGGTGGGCCGGCGGCACCGCGCCGTTGCTGGAACTTCAGGCCGCGAACGATCCGTTCAAGCCGGAATCGAAGCGCAACGAGATGAAGGACGAGTTCGGCCAGCGCGTGACGATCGCGGTGATTCCGAACGCGAGCCACGCGCTGATCCCCGAGCAGCCGAAGGCCGTGGTCGACGCACTCGTGCAATGGATCAAAACGCTGCCGCAGTGATGATGCGAGCGGCGCCGGGAGGAAATACCATGCGATTGATTGCGCTCGCGGGCGCGTTCTTCGTCGCGGCAATGTCCAATGCACAGGCCTGGCCCGACCAGCCCATTCGCATGGTTGTGGGCTATGCGGCCGGCGGCACCACCGATGTTGCCGCGCGCCTGGTCGGCGAGCGCCTCGCGGCTCGGATCGGCAAGCCTGTCGTTATCGAGAACGTCGCCGGCGCCGGCGGCAACACCGGCGCGGCGCTCGTCGCGAAAGCGCCTGCCGACGGTTACACGATACTGATGGCCACGCCGGGCCAGGCGGTGATGAACCAGTTCATGTACAGCCGCATGCCGTTCGACACGGCGACCGCGTTCGCGCCGGTCGCCTATATCGCATCGGTGCCCAGCGTTCTGGTGGTCAGCCCCACACTTGGCGTGACCACGACCTCGGATTTTCTGACGAAGATGAAGGCACGGCCGGACGGCGCGAACTTCGGCAGCGCAGGATTGGGCTCGACCGGGCACCTCGGCGGCACTCTGCTCGCGATGAAAACCGGGCTCAAGGCCCAGCACGTGCCCTATCGCGGCAGCGCGCCGATGCTGCAGGACCTGATGGCCGGCAACATCCAGTTCACGATCGATACGGCACCCGGCGTGATGAGCTTCGTCACATCGGGCACGCTGAAGGCGCTGGCCGTGACGGGCAAGGCCCGGGCGCCCGCATTGCCCGATGTGCCCAACAATGTGGAGGCAGGCATTCCCGACGTCGAAATGGCGAGTTGGCTCGTGGTGCTGGCGCCCGCCGGAACGCCGAAAGACATCGTTGCCCGCCTCAATCGCGAGATCGATCAGGCGGTTGCCGAGCCGGTGCTGAAAGAGAAGATCGAAAAACTTGGGGCGGTGCCCACCGGCGGATCGCCGGACGTGGTGGTCGAATTTCTACGCGGCGAGACCGAGAAATGGAAAGCCGTCATCCAGGCGGCCACGATCAAAATTGAATAAACGCGGCGTTGTGCTAATATGCGGCTGCTATTCACGGAGGAAACGACATGACCTGGACCACCCCTACTCTCGTCGAAATCTGCGTCGGCCTCGAGATCAACGGCTATCTCCCGGCCGAATTCTGATTTTTCTGCTGTTTTTCAGGTTCTGAGCGGCGGCCATCGGGCATGATGGCCGCCTCAAATTTTGCGCCCTCGGTCTGCGCCTCGCTCAGGATCGCATTGGTGAGATTGGCGCCTTCGAGATTGGCGCCGCGCAGATCGGCTCCGTGAAAATTGGCACCGAACAGATTGACGCCGGCGAGCGTCGCGCCGCGAAGGTCGGCGCCCGTGAAATCCGTTTCGACCATGTCGGCCATCGCGAAATTGATGCCCTGAAGGTCCATGCCTCGGAGATTCTGCTTGTCGAGGCGCGCGCCGCGGAGATCGGCGCCGGTCAGCGTCGCGCCCGCGAGCCGGGCCGCACGGAGGTCCGCCGAGCGGAGATTGGCGCCGGTGAGATTGGCCTGGTTCAGCTTGGAGCGGCCCAGGTAGGCGCCGCGCAGATCGGCGTCGCTCAGATTCGCGCCCGACAGGTCAGCCTCGTAAAGCAGCGTGCCGGCGAGCACCGCCTTGGTGAGATCGGCCCACTTTGCATCGACCAGATTCAGATTCGCGCCTGGCAGCTTCGCGCCCGACAGATCGGCACGTACGAGCGACGCCCGGAACAGGCTCGCGTTGGAAAGGTCGGCGCCATGGAGCTTCGCACGATCAAGCTTGCTTCGCTTGAGGTCTTGCTCGTGGAGATCGCGGCCGGACAGATCGCATTCGACGCAGGCCTTTACGGTTCCGCTGAGGAAGGTTTCGACATCGTCAGCCGACATCGCAACATTTGCCGGCCAGACCAGCGCCGCCGCAGTCAGCAGCCCCCTCAGAACCTCACGCATGCGCGAAAGCTTCCACTTGTGTCCGATGCACGTCCGGCCGATCATCGCGCCAACGAATGAACTCGGAGCATAGTCCGGACGCATGAGCGTCGACAACGGCATCGCCATTGCCCCAGCCGCGCCCATCGGCACGGCCGCGAATGCGTCGCGTCCGCGCATCGCACTTGGCGATCTTTTGTGGCGGCGGCGCTCGGTCCGCGCCCAACTCCTGATCACGATCCTGCTGATCGATCTGATTGCGGCCGTCGCGGCCTGCGGCGTCATCATCTTCCAGACCCGGACCTCGGTGCAGGTCGAAGTCGCCTCGTCGATGAAGCTTGCCGATCTGCTGGTGCAGGAAAGCATCCAGATGCAGGAGGATGTGCCGGCCGAGCGCATCCTGCAAAATCTGCCGCTGCAGCTTCGGTTTCTGCGCCATGTCCGGATCGCCGTGCATGATCTCGCAGGCAATGTCGTGAGACTCAACGAGCCCGCGGATGGCGCCCGTGGCGATGAACGCCCCGACGCGCCGGCCTGGTTTGCGGCGCTGATGGCGGTGCCGGTGGAGCGGCATGAATTTCCCGTCCAGATCAAAGGCCGCCGGATCGGCTCGGTGATCGTCACCGGCGAGCCGAAAGACGAAATCGCCGAGGCCTGGGAACACACCGCGGCGCTGGGGTTGATCGCGCTCACGCTCAACGCCGCAGGCATTGGACTCCTTTATCTCCTGTTCGGCCGCGTGCTGGAACCGGTGGCGCGGCTGGCCTCGGGCCTTGCAGACCTCGAGCGCCGCAATTACGAGGTCCGGCTGCCGCCGCCTGAAGCCGCCGAATTCGCCACGATCACGGCGCGCTTCAACGCTCTGGCTGAGGCGCTGAACGGCTTGCAGGCGGAAAACCGCACGCTCAATCGCCGGCTCATCACGGTGCAGGACGACGAGCGCCGCAACATTGCACTCGAACTTCACGACGAAGTCGGGCCGAGCCTGTTCGGACTGAAAGCGATGGTCAGTTCCGCCATGACTTCAGTCGGCAAGACCAGCGACGCTGCCAAGAACCGCCTGAGCGAGATGCAGACACTGATCGAGCATATGCAGGCGACCAACCGGAATCTTTTGAACCGCCTGCGCCCCATGGCGCTCGGCCATGTGCCGCTGGAAAACGTGCTGTCAGAGCTCATTCGTGAACGCGCCCGGCAGCATCCGCAGCTCAAGTTCTCGTTTTCCGAAACCGGCCTCAAAAGCGGCTACGGCGATTCCATCGACCTCACCGTCTATCGTTGCGTCCAGGAAAGCCTGACCAACGCGATGAAACACGCCGGCGCCAAAAGCGTCGACGTCCAGGTCGCGGCGACAGCCGACGCGCTTTCGCTGACCATCCGCGACGACGGCCGCGGCATCGATCCGTCGCAGCCGCTCGGCTTCGGCCGGCTCGGCATGCAGGAGCGCGTCGAGGCGCTGGGCGGCACATGCGTCATCGAAAGCGAGAGCGGACGCGGCACTGCCGTGGGCGTCCGCATCCCGCTTGCGCATGCGGATCAGGAGCGCGACGGCCAATCGTGACCAGCGTTCTGATCATCGACGATCACCCGATCGTGCTGCAAGGCTGCCGCCGCATCCTGGAAGACGCGCGCGTCGAGACCGTGCTCGAGGCCCGCGACGCCGTGTCGGGGTATCGCAGCTATTGCCGTAACAAGCCCGACGTGGTGGTCATCGATCTCGCCATGCAGGGCAAAGGCCTCGGCGGGCTCGCGCTCATCCGCCGGATCAAGTCGCGCAACGCGCGGGCGCGGATTCTCGTATTCAGCATGCACAGCGACCCGACCATCGTGGCGCGCGCGCTCGAGGCCGGCGCCACCGGCTATGTGATCAAGGACACCTCGTCGGAGGAGTTCGTCGAGGCCTTCGAAAAGGTACGCGCCGGCACGCCCCACCTCAGCAATGAACTGGCCATGCAGGTGGCCCTCGTCGGCACCGGCTCCGGCGGCAGCCCGCTCAAGGACCTGACGCCGCGCGAGATGGAGGTGCTGGCACTGCTCGCCCAAGGCAAGCCTTATGGCGGCATCGCCGAAACGTTGAACGTCAGCTACAAGACCGTGGTCAACCTCTGCGCGCAGCTTCGGCAGAAGCTCGGCGCCAAGAACCTGCCCGAGTTGATCCGCACGGCAGTGCAGCTCCTCGCCCCGTCCGCCTGACAGATTTTCCACCGTTGCCAAATGTTCCCGGGTCGATTTGGCAAAAGTGCCCGGGACTCGCGGCCTTCAAACGGAGGACAATTCCCCAACAAGAACAGCTTGTTGGGGGCGGAGTGCTGGGGCGGTGTGTCAATTGGCGGTCGGCCGGGATCGGCCGCGTGTGGCTTGCGGCGGGGCTCGGCTTGGCCGTAACCGTCTGGTCCGATGCCGCCCAGAGCCAGGAGTCGGTGTTTCTTCCCAAGATCGACGTGATCGCGCCCTCGCCGCTCAGCGGCTCGACGGCACGAATCCGCCGGGCCTCGAACGCGCCTGTGCAAACCACGACGCAGGCGCCCGCCGCACCCGCCCCGGCGCCGAGCACGACCGAAGGTGGCGGCATCGACCGCGACAAGATCGCGGCCAACACCCAGACGCTCACCGCTGAGGATTTCGAACGCACCAATTCTCCGTCGATCACCGACACGCTGATGCAACGCGTGCCGGGCGTCTCCGTCACCGACGTTCAGGGCAACGGCTTCACCCAGGACCTGCGCTATCGCGGCTTCGCCGCTTCGCCGCTGCAGGGCACGCCGCAAGGCCTCGCCGTCTATATGAGTGGCGTCCGCGTCAACGAGGCTTTCGGCGACACGGTCAATTGGGACCTGATCCCGACCAACGCGATTAACCGCGTCGACATGTGGACCAACAATCCGACGTTCGGCCTGAACGCGCTCGGCGGCGCGGTCAATGTCCAGATGAAGAATGGCTTCACCTATAACGGCACCGAGGTCGAAGGCATGGGTGGCTCATATGGCCGGGTTTCCGGCGGCGCCCAGTATGGCGGGCAGAAGAACGGCGTCGGCCTCTACCTCGCCGTCCAAGGCGCCAAGGACAACGGCTGGCGGTACCAATCGCCCGCGGACGTCCAGCGTTTCTACGGCGATCTTGGATGGAAAGGCGATCGCGCCGAGGTCCATCTGATCGGCCAGGTCGGCCACAACTCCTTCGGCGTCGTCGGGCCGACGCCGATCCAACTGCTGAACAAGGACAAGCAGGCGATCTACACATGGCCGCAGACCACGCGGAACGATGTGCAGCTCATTGCGCTGAACGGCAAGGTGAATGCCACCGACGACTGGACGCTGCAAACCAATCTCTATGCCCGTCATTTCCGGCAGCGCCATGTCGACGGCAACGACGGCGATATCGAACGATGCGGCGGCGTCCTCGGCAACGTGCTGTGCCTCAACGATGACTCGGCGCCCGGCGCTTCGGCGGCGCAGCGCCAGATCCTCACGGCCAATAATGCCGCGATTCCTTGTCCGCCCGTCGGCGGCGTCAATCCGTGTCGCGGCGTGCCTTATGGCACCATCGACCGCACTTCGACGGACGCCACCACGATCGGCGCCTCGGCCGAGGCGTCGAGCACCGCCAAGCTGCTCGGCCACGGCAACAACTTTTCGTTCGGAGGCAGCATCGACCACAGCAGCGTCGACTTCGGCGCGGCCAGCGAACTGGGTTACATTTTTCCGGACTTGTCCGTCGGCCCGAACTCGATCATTCCCGGCACCGGACAGATCATCCACACTGCGGGCAACATCGGCTACGCTCCGGTCAGCCTCAAGGCACACAGCACCTACTACGGCCTCTACACCACCGACGTGTTCGACATCACCAAGAACCTGTCGCTGAACGCCGGCGCGCGGCTGAACGTCGCCAAGATCAGCACCGCCGATCTTCTCGGCACCAGCCCCGATCTCAACGGCGGGTACACCTTCACCAAGCTCAATCCGATGGTGGGGCTGGCCTACAAGATCAATCCATGGGTCACGGTCTATGGCGGCTATTCGGAGGCGAACCGCGCGCCGACGCCGCTCGAACTCGGCTGCTCCAACCCCAACAAGCCCTGCCTCCTCGAAGGCTTCCTGGTCTCGGATCCGCCGCTGCGGCAGGTGACATCGCAGACCTACGAGACCGGGCTGCGCGGCCAGAGCCCGCTTCGCGGCGGCGTCTTTGAATGGAAGGTCGGGCTGTTCCGCACCGACATCAAGAACGACATCGTCAATGTGGCAAGCCCGATCCAGGGCCGCGGCGTGTTCCAGAACGTCGATGCCACTCGCCGGCAGGGCTTGGAGGCCAACGCCGAATACCGCTCGAAGAAGTGGTTCGCCTATGCCAGCTACAGCTACATCGACGCGACCTATCAGTTTGACGGCGACCTCCCCTCGCCCAACAACCCTTTGGCTGACGCAGACGGCAATGTGCACGTCACACCGGGCAAGAAAATTCCGGGCATTCCGCAGCACCAATTCAAAGCGGGAGCCGAATACCTGGTCACGCCCAAGTGGAAGGTCGGCGCGGATGTGATCGTGGTGGGCAGCCAGTATTTCGTCGGCGACGATGCCAACCAGAACGAAAAGCTTTCGAGCTACTGGGTGGCCAACCTGCACACATCCTACGACCTGTCGCCGAACGTGCGGCTGTTCGGGCTGGTCAACAACCTGTTCAACAAGACCTACTACCCCTACGGCACCTATTTCGATCCCTCGTCGGTCCGGAACGCCATCTCGACGGCGCTCACCGACCAGCGCACGCTGACGCCCGGCCAGCCGCTCTCGATCTATGCAGGAATGAAAATCAAGCTCTGAGCAACCGCAGCATCGCAATCCCGCACGGTCAGGACCGCCGAATGGGCGGTTTTCACCGGTACACCCAATGCTCTAGGGTTGCCGCCTGACTGCGTCGGGACTTTGCAATGACATTCCAACTGCGCCTGCTGCTGGCGGCTTTGTTACTTTTTGCCTCGACCGGCGCACAAGCTGCCGATCGGATTCGTATTGCCGCGCAGAGGACCGGCACGCTGGCCTGGGAGCTCGATGTCATCAAGAGCCAAGGCCTCGACCGCAAAGCCGACCTCGACCTGGAAATTACGGAACTTGCCAGCACGGAAGCCGGTAAGATCGCGCTCAAGGGCGGCTCGGCCGACCTGATCCTGTCAGACTGGCTCTGGGTCGCACGCGAGCGCGGGCTCGGCGGCACGCTGACGTTCCATCCCTATTCGAGCACGGTCGGCGCCGTGATGGTGCCGGCGGCTTCGCCGATCCAGAGCATCGCCGATCTCAAGGGCAAGAAGCTCGCGGTGGCCGGCGGCCCGATCGACAAGAGCTGGCTCCTGTTGCAGGCGCTGGCGCGGCGCTCCGGCCTCGATCTCAAGAAGGACGCGACGCTGATCTATGGCACGCCGCCGCTGCTTACGCAGAAAGCCATCCAAGGCGAGCAGGACGCGACGCTGACGTTCTGGAATTTCTGCGCCGAGCTCGAAAGCAAGGGCTTTCGCCGCGCCATCGCCATGGACGACGTGATGAAGCAGTTCGGCGCCAAGGGCGCCATCTCGATCGTCGGCTATGTGTTCGACGAGACGTGGGCTGCACGCAACCGCGGCACAATCGACCGCTTCCTGCAGGTCACGCACGAAGCGAAGACAATTCTGGCAAGTTCGGACGCCGAATGGCAACGGCTCGCACCACGCATCGGCACGAGTGATGCCGCGACACTTGCGATCTACCGCAAGCGCTATCTCGAAGGCATCCCGCAGCGGACCGCGAGCGAAGAAGCCAGCGACGCGGCGGCGCTCTATCTGGTGCTCGCCGAGATCGGCGGCGCCGACCTGGTCGGGCCGGCCAAGGCGCTCGATCCCGGCACCTTCTACCGCCCAAATGGTGGGGAATAAGGCGTGTGGCTTCGGCTCCTTTCGCTCGGGCTCCTGATCGCAGTCTGGTACGCAGGCTCGCAGGTCGCAGGCGGCAGGCTCCTGCCGGCGCCGGAGACGGTGGGCCTTGCGCTCGTGGCCGAGGCGCGATCGGGCGCGCTGGCGCTGAATCTCGCGGCGACGCTGGCGCGCGTCGCCGCCTCCTTCACGATCGCCATGGCGCTCGGCACCGCGTTCGGCCTGATCATGGGCCGTTCGCGCACCGCCGACCGCATCGGCGATCCCTGGCTCGTGGTGCTGCTCAATCTTCCGGCGCTGGTGATCATCGTGCTGGCTTATGTCTGGGCCGGCCTCACCGAAGCAGCCGCGGTCGCGGCGGTGGCGCTGAACAAGCTGCCGCTGGTCACCGTGACGGTGCGCGAAGGCGCCCGCTCGCTCGACCGGCAGTTCGACGAGATGGCGTCGGTGTTCCGGATGAGCGCATGGGTGCGCTTTCGCCACGTGATCATGCCGCAGCTCGCGCCCTATATCGCAGCCGCGGCCCGCTCCGGGCTGTCGCTGGTCTGGAAGATCGTGCTGATCGTCGAGCTTCTCGGCCGCCCCAATGGAGTGGGCTTCGAGATCGGCGTCGCCTTCCAACTGTTCGACGTGACCCGCATCCTGGCCTATGCTCTGGCCTTCGTTGCCGTGATGCTCGCGATCGAAACCCTTCTGGTGCAGCCGCTTGAACGACATGCCGCCCGCTGGCGTCCCGGCCCAGCTTGAGGTCGAAATCGCGCACAAGGCATTCGGCGCAGCCCTCGGCGGCCGGCGCGATGTGCTGGCCGGATTCAAGCTTCGCCTGGGCTATGGCGAGGTTGGCGCGCTGCTCGGGCCCTCGGGCTGCGGCAAGACCACGGTGCTGCGCATCATCGCGGGCCTCGATGCCGACTACGACGGCACCGTGCGGCTGCCGCATCACGGCCGGCTCGGCATGATGTTCCAGGAGCCGCGGCTTTTGCCCTGGCGCACCGTCGAGAACAATGTGCGGCTGGCGGCACCCGAGGCGTCGGACGCCGCGCTCGATGCGCTGTTCGCCTCGCTGGGGCTCGCGACCCATCGCAACAACTTCCCCGGCGAGTTGTCGCTCGGTCTCGCGCGCCGCGTCGCCATGGCGCGCGCCTTCGCGGTCGAGCCCGATCTCCTGCTGCTCGACGAGCCGTTCGTGTCGCTCGACAGCGCGCTTGCGGCGCAGCTCGTTCAGGCGCTCGCCGATCTCGTGTCTCGCAATCCGGTGACGGCGCTGCTCGTCACCCACGACATCGATGAAGCGATCAACCTGGCCGATCGGGTGTTCCTGTTGTCGGCAAGCCCCTGCCGCGTCGTTGCCGAAGTGCCGATCACGAAGCCGCGCAGCAAGCGCAGCACATCCGAGGTTGCGGCAGTTCGTGAAGAGATCCAGCAGCGACTCCATCAGGCCGGGGCCGGCTGACCGCCGCGACGCATCATGCCGCGCTGCGGATCGTAGCCGTAGACCGCGAGCATGAAGAAGATCACGGTCGAGACGACCACCACCAGCGTGGCGACCGGTTCGAACATGCCATAGAGCGCGAAGCGGATCATCTCCACGGCGTGGGTGAAAGGGTTGATCATCGACACCCAGTAGATCGCCTCGGAGCCGCCCTCGCGAAGCTTCCACAACGGATAAAGCGCCGAGGAGAAAAAGAACATCGGGAACATCACGAAATTCATGGCGCCGGCGAAGTTCTCGAGCTGCTTGATGTGCACCGAGAGGAACAGCCAGAGCGAGCCGAGCATCAAACCCGCGGCGATCAGCGCCGGCAGCACGTAAAGCCAGCCGGTCCAGTCGAAGGTCACGCCGAACGGAATGCAGACCAGCATGAACACGTAGCAGGTGATGACCGAGAGCGCGCAGCCCGCGACGAGCTTGCACACCAGCAGCACCCAGCGCGGCAGCGGCGCGGTAAGCAGCAGCCGCATCACCCCCATCTCGCGGTCATAGACCATCGACAGCGACGACTGCATGCCGTGGAACAAGAGGATGATGCCGAGCAGCCCCGGCACGATATAAACTTGGTAGGTGATGTAGGTCTTGTACGGCGGAATGATCGAGACGCCGAACACGTTGTAGAAGCCGGCCGCGAACACCGCGAGCCACATCAGCGGCCGCACCAGCGCCGAGAGCAGACGCCCGCGCTGCTGCACGAATTTGAAAATCTCCCGCATGGTGACGGCGCGGAGCGCGCGGACTGTGTGGGCAAGCTGCATGGTGGCTACCTGTTCAAATGGCACGGCGACTGCGGCTCGTCGTCGCCCAGCGTGTCGAGCACATTGGTCTGGTGCAGGAAGCCCTCCACCGGAGCGCTCGCGGTCACATAATAAGGTGTCGCCAGCAGAATGGCCTGCCGGAGCTGATGGTCCCAGGGCCGGATGCTCATGGCGAGGCCCTTGTCGCCGTCGAAGGCCGCCGCGCTGCTCAGAATGAAATCGCGTTGCGTCTTGAAGTCGGCGGACTTCGTCCGCAGCGCCGCCTGCACCACCATCTTCACCGCCATCCAGGCGGCCCAATCGGCGCCTTCCATGTTGCGCTTGGCGAGCTTGGCGAAGCGCGCGTTGACCTGCGGCGCACCGTTGTGATCCCAGGTCCAGTGCCAGGCCAGCGGCTCGAGATCGATGGCGCCCACGATCGGACGCGGCTTGACCAGATGGAATGGCACCTGGCGGACGAAATCGAAGTCCTCGTCGGCGACAAACGCCACGTCATAGTCGCGGCTGATGGCGCTCAGCAGCGCCGGGTTGTTGAGCTCGCGCTCGCGCGGATCGGTGCCGGGCTTGAACGGCTTGT
This sequence comes from Rhodoplanes sp. Z2-YC6860, assembly GCF_001579845.1. GTDB lineage: Bacteria > Pseudomonadota > Alphaproteobacteria > Rhizobiales > Xanthobacteraceae > Z2-YC6860. Next base: position 2,493,750 of record NZ_CP007440.1, on the reverse strand, counting down.
TGGCGACGATCCTGGCGCCGAATTTCTGGGCCGAGGCCTCGAACGCCTTGGCGGCGAGCGCATCGCCCGGCTTCGGGCCTTGCAGCACCAGAAAATTGGTCCACTTCCGCGAGGCCAGATACTGGACGAGGCCGTCCGCGATCATGGACTGGCTTGGCAGCACGTGGACGAACTCGCGCGCGCAAAGATCACGGCGCAACGTGTCGTCCGGCGCCGTAACGTTGAACAGCAGCACGTCATGGCCGCGCATGGTGCTGGCGAGCGGCTTGAACGCCTCGGCCGGCGCATCGATCAGGAAAAACCGGATGTTGCGCGTCTCGGCCTGCTGCACCGCCGGCGCGACCTCGGCGCTCGATTTCACGGTGATGCGCTCCAGGTCGAAATCGATCTTCAGAACGCGCGCCAGGATCTTCGCGTCGTCGAGCCCGATGCGTGCGCCGTCGAACGGATGCTCGCGGGCCTTGAGCACCAGCCGCTCGGCCATGATCGGTTCGTAGCGCGAATCGCCCTCGATCTCGACGTAGCCGATGGTCAACTTCTGGCGGGCGTCGGTTTGGGCGGGTGCGTTCTGGGCAAAGCTCGGAGCGGCAAGGCCGAGCAACCATGCCAGCGCAACGGCCGCGATGGTTCGAAATGCGCACGACTTTTTGATATCGAAACGAGCACGCTCTCGACCCGTCACCCTGAGGTGCCCGCCGAAGGCGGGCCTCGAAGGATGCGGCCCCGATCTAATCGGGCCGTCGCCCTTCGAGGCTCGCTTCGCTCGCACCTCAGGGTGACGGTGATAGAGTGTCCGCGTGGCCTCGATGATATGCAGCACCACCCTAATCATCGACGACCACGCCCCAAGGCACGCGTCCGACGGGAATCGACACGATCGGCTTCCGGCTTCTGGCGTCGATGATGGTGATGTCGTCGCCGAAGCCGTTCGCGACATACAGAAGCTTCTCGTCCCGCGACATGGTGATGCCCCAGGAGCGCTTGCCGACCAGCATGTAGCTCTGCACCGCGCGTGACGGCACGTCGACCACGGCGACATGCGCGGCATGGCCGAGCGTGACGTAGGCCGTCTTGCCGTCCTTGGTCATCGCAAGGCCGACCGGCGTCACGTCGCTCTTGCGCATGCCCGGCGGCAGGAACTCAATCTTGCCGGCCACCGTGAACGACGCCAGATCGATGATGTAGACCTCACCCGACAGTTCCGTCGTGACCCAGAGCTGCTTGCCGTCCGGCGTCGCCGCAAAACGGCGCGGACGGGTGCCGACCACGACGTCGCGCGTCACGTGACCGTCGGCCGCGTCGATCTCGTGCACCAGGTCGCCGACCTCGGACGTCACATAGAGCAGCTTGCCGTCCTTGCCGATCGCGACGCCCTCGGGCTCGGCGCCGGTCGGCACCTCCTGGACGATGATGTTCTGATCCATGTCGATGACGGAGAGCGACGAGGCTTCCTCGTTCGCGACGTAGATCCGGCGCTTGGCCTCATCGATCGCAAACGTCTCGGGGCTCGAGCCGGTCGCAAGCTTACCGATCACCGCGAGCTTGGCCACATCGATGATCTCGATCACGTCGTCGTCGCCGCAGGCGACGTAAAGCTTCTCGTGGGCGGCGTCGAAATGCATGTCGCGCGGCCGCCGCGAGGTCTTGATGTCCTTCACGACCGCGTGCGTCTTTGGATCGAGCACGATGATGTTGTTCGATTTCTCGTTGCTGACGAAAATCAGCCCGGTGTCCTTCGCAGCGCAAGGCGCCACGGCTGCGAACAGCAGCACCAGTGCATAGGCGAACAACACGACGCCGTCCTTTCGACGGCTACGGCAAGCACGGCAACAATCCACGGCAGTTCGTCCCGACAATGACAAGGCGGCAACGGTACGCCCGCGCCTGCGAGCCCTGCAAGCGGACTGCTGGTTTATTCCGGCGAAGCCGTTATGTTGCGCGGCATGGGTGGGGAAACTCAAGCAAGCCGCGCAGCCAGCACCGATACCGTTCTGCTGCTGGACAATGTGGTCAAGACCTACGGTCCAATCCGCGCGGTTGACGGCGTAAGCCTTGCGGCGCGTCCCGGCGAATTCATCGCGCTGCTGGGACCGAACGGCGCCGGCAAATCGACGCTCTTCCAGCTGCTCTCCGGACTGTTCGTGGCTGATTCCGGCCGCATCGAGGTGATGGGCCACGACATGGCGCGCGATCCGGTGCCGGCGTTGGCGCGGCTCGGCATCGTGTTCCAGCAGCCGACGCTCGATCTCGAACTCACGATCACCGCAAATCTTCTGTTCCACGCCGGCCTCCACGGCATTCCGCGCGCCGTCGCACAGGAGCGCATCGCCAAGGAGCTTGCCCGACTCGGACTCACCGAGCGCGCCCACGACAAGACCGCACAATTGAGCGGCGGCAACCGGCGGCGGGTGGAGCTCGCGCGGGCGCTGCTGCATGATCCGAGCGTGCTGTTGATGGACGAGGCCACCGTCGGCCTCGACCCGGCCAGCCGCAGCGAGCTTCTGAAGCTCCTCCTCACCATGCGCGCCGAGCGCGGCGTGGCGGTGCTCTGGGCGACGCACCTCTGCGACGAAGTCACCGACGCCGACCGTGTGATCGTTCTGCATCGCGGCAAGGTGCTGGCCGACAGCACGCCGGCAGACCTCATGGCAAAAGCCGGCACCGCGACCATCGAGCAGGCGTTCCTGGCAATGACAGGAACGGGCCGGAAGCCAGCCTGAAGCAGGATCGTTCAGATTGATTTGACAATCTCCCCGGCATTCGTGCGGACGTGATTCATCGGCCCCTTCAAAGCAGGCGCGGGGCCAGCGCCTCTCTCTTTTCCTTCCCCTCACAGAGTGAGGGCGCGGAGCGCCGAGACGGCGCGTGCAACAGGGCGCTTTGCGAGGGCGCCCGCGGACCTTTGCGATCAGGTCCGCACGCCTCCCGGCGCTCCACTTGTGGCGATTTATTGCGAGGCCACCGTTCGAGATTCGATCGGACCGGCTGGGCTTTCACCCACCATGCTCCAGGGGGCATTTGCGCCCGCTCTCACCCGACCGCGCCCTGCCACTGAAGGCGGCCCCCTCATCGGGGACGGACAATGACCTCGCACCCTGGGACGTGGTCACGAGCCACGCCTGCAGGCGCCACACCCCGCTCCGCCAAATAGACGTCTCTAGATGACGCCCTCAACGAACGAGGCAGAATCGCGTCTACTCGTGATTTGCGGGAATGCAAAGCGAAATCATTGTTCGCAGAGTCGCCTTCGGGGCGCATTCCGATCTTTTATTTCTCCGGACAGATGACGGCGCCGCAGGCATCTACGGCTGCAATCAGCTTGGTCATGGCTGCTTTGCCCGGGTAGCCGACGACCGCGACCCCTTGAATGACAAACCCGGGCGTCGCCTGAATGGCGAGGTCGTCGCCCATTTTCAGATGCGCTTTCATGATGTCGGCCAAGTCGTCGCCGTCGGCGACCTCTGTGACGCGTCGTGGATCAAGCCCGAGTTTCTTGGCAACGGCGAGCGCCCGGTTGCCGTCAATCGTTCCGCGCTGCTGGTCGAGCTGGCGGTGGAATTTATAAAATGTCTGCGGCGAAGCGAGGCGTGCAACCGCCAGTTCGACTCGCGTGGCTTGGATGGACGGAATCCCGAGAACCGGGAACGGCACCAATACGAGACGAAGCTCGCGGTTGGATTTGAGCAACGCATCAATATCGGCCGAGGCTTTGCGGCAATATGGGCAATTCACGTCGTAGAACTCGCGCACGGTGACGCTGCCGCGCGGATTGCCAACAGTGATGACGCTGGGGAGCTTGTCGAGCTCGGCTTCGATGGACGTGTCCACGCGATGATTGGCGATCGTCGTGCCGTCATCGGCAACGATGGGATAGAAGCCGTCATCCGCATGCGCGATCGACGGCAACGCGAGCGCCAGCATCGCGATGGCAATTTTGAAAATGTTCATTTTACCGGTCTCACAGCTTTCCAAGCCGCTTCATGGCGCAACACGCGATCAAGCACGATTCACAAATCGGTGTTCGACCGCACGCATCGCGATATCGCATCGAGTCAAAAGCCGACGCCGGCGCACAAGACGAACAGGTCAGCTTGGTGGCAACAACCGACATTGGTTTGCCAGCAATGGTCCTTGGCACACGATTCCTCGTGAACCTGCGGCTGACGACTCAATCAATCAGCTCGTCCGCGCGAAGCAGAAATGCCTCGGGAATTTTCAGGCCAAGGCCCTTGGCAGTTTTAAGATTGACGACGAGATCGAATTTGACCGGCGCTTGAACAGGAAGATCCTGCGTTCTCGCTCCCTTGAGAATGCGGTCCACATATTCGGCCGATCGCCTCAGCATATCGACCAGATCGGCTCCATATGACATCAGCCCACCTTCGATGGCCATGTTGCGGAAGCCATAGATTGCCGGAAGTCGATAGCGCGCGGCCAGTTCAATCACCAGTGCACGGTTGGGGACGATGAAAGGATCAGGCATGACGATCAATGCGCTGTCCGGGCGGCGTGCGAATTCCTTAGCCGCGGTCTCAATCTCGGCACTGGTGCCGACAGGGATAGGCTGGATCTCGATACCGAGCTTCGGAGCCGCGGTCCGGATCGAACTCAAGTAAAACTCGCCGCGCGCTGGCGCAACTGCCGGATTGAACAGAATCGCCGCGAGCTTCAGGGACGGCGCCGCTTCCTTCAGCAACTCGACCCATTTGCCGCCCATAGACGCTTCAACGTTCGTAAAACCAGTCATGATGCCGCCAGGTTTGGCCATGCTCGCAGCAAACTTCTCGCCGATTGGATCGGACACCGACAGAAACACGATGGGAATCGAATGCGCACTCTGCGCGAGAGCGCGCACGATGGGCGTACTTCTGGCGACGATGACGTCCGGCCTCAGCGCCAACAACTCTGCGGCAGAGGCCGCAATGCGGTCAGCGTCGCCGGCCCCGTTGCGATAGTCGATTTGGAAATTGACGTTTTCGATCCAACCCAAGCTCTTCATTTGCTCAAGAAACGCGGCAAGCTCGCGTTTCCACGCCGGATCGTTGGGATCGGCATTAATCAGTACGCCAACGCGCCGCATCGGCCGGGACGGCTGCGCGAGCGCCCGGAGTGGCCAACCCGCGGCCGCACCACCGACAAATCCGATGAACTCCCGTCGCCTCATTTCGACCTCTGGTTAGGAGCCGCATCATACCGATGCAACGCAGCCTGCTGAAGATGCTACGAAACCCCCTGATCGCATCCTCGGCGCGAGCGGTGTTCGTTGATGAAAGAAAAAGCCCCCGGCGAGGTGCTGGGGGCTTTGCGTTTCGAGCCTTCCCGTCGGCTGCTGGCCGTCAATTGCCGCACCTTCCAGACGGGAGACGTAAGCACCACTGCCGGATCAATCGCAATCAAGTGCGCTTCTTACGAACGCTCCCCTTGCGGCCCGGCCTGTGATCCAAGGCCATGCGCGCCTGCTCCAAGAAGGCATCGATCAGTCCAGCGCGAAGCGAAGCCCGCATCCAAAGCAGGCCCGTGCGGCGCACGAAAGAACGGTCCGGCAGTGCAAGTTTTCGCAGCGTCAGCCCCTCCGGCCACGGCGGTGCCCAGTCCGGCGCGATAGCAACTCCCAGTCCGCGATCGACCATGACGACGATGGCTTCGAGGCCATCAAGTTCAAGGCGTTCCCTGGGACGGATGCCGGCCTTGCGCAGATAGTTGTCGATCAACTGTCCGGCATAGACTTGGCGGTCGAGCCGGATGAACGGCTCGCTTTTGAGAATCGCGTGCGGATGTCGCGGCGGCATCCAGCCGGGCGTGACCAGGACGAAGGGTTCTTCTCGCAGCATTGCCCACTCGCAGGTCTTGGGAATAGCGAAGGTGGGATGGCTGGTAACCGCCGCATCGATCTCGCCGTCGAGCAGCTTGCGATAAAGCTCAACCGAATTGTTCCGACTGACGCGAAGTTCGATCTGGGGATGGGCCGCCGCGAAGCGGCTTAGGATATTGGGAATGAGCCCGCACAGCAGCGACGGGATCACGCCGAGCCGCACCTCTCCCGTGAGCGTGCCGCTGGCGGCGATTGCCTTGAGGTCCCGAACCTCGCGTTGCACGGTGCGCGCCCGGTCCAGGATCGCCGCAGCCGCCGCGGTCGGCCGCACCGTGCGGCCGGAGCGCGCGACCAGCCGCACGCCGATTTCGTCCTCCAGAGACCGAATGCGCTGCGATACGCCTGCTGCCGTGAGATGCAGCCGCCGGGCGGCTTCAGCCACCGATCCGCTTTCGATCACGGAAATCAATGTGTCAAGGAAACGAACATCCATGACAACGAAATCCATCTTTTAAAGATACAAAAGCATAGTTTTAGTTGGCTTTTTCCGCCAGTAGCATCTCGGCCGTTGCTCGATGCTTTGCTCTTGGGGCTGGCACCATGAGAAAATTGCTTCTCGTTGCAGCGATCGTCACGGCCTGTTGCTCACACCCAGCCGCTGCGGCGGATTATCCCAACCGTCCGATCACCTTCGTGGTGCCTTTCGCGGCCGGCGGTCCGACCGACGTGCTGGCACGCACCATGGCGGAACGGATGAGCGCCGTGCTCAAGCAGTCAGTCGTCGTCGAGAACATGCCGGCAGCAGGCGGCAGCGTCGGGGTTGGACACGTCGTGCAGGCCGCGCCCGACGGCTACACCATCAGCGTCGGCAACTGGAGCACTCATGTCCTCAACGGCGCGATCTATTCGCTGAGCTACGACCTGGTCACCGATCTTGCGCCGGTGGTGCGGCTTCCGTCGAGCCCGCAACTGATCGTCGCAAGGAAGAGCCTCGAAGCAAACACCCTGGGTGAGCTGACGGCCTGGCTCAAGAGCCATCCGGCCAATATCGGAACTGCGGGCGTCGGCAGCGCCGGCCACGTCAGTGCACTGCTCTATCAGAAGCAGAACGGCGGGCAGTTTTCCTACGCCCATTATCGTGGCGCAGGACCGGCCATGATCGATCTCGTCGGCGGACATATCGACGTGATGTTCGACCAGTCCGCGAACTCGCTGCCGCATGTCCGCACCGGGGCCATAAAAGCTTATGCTGTGACGAGCGCGACGCGGCTTGCGCCGGCGCCCAATATCCCGACCGTTGATGAGGCAGGGCTTCCGGGTTTCCACGTCGCGGTCTGGCACGGTCTTTGGGCACCGAAGGCGACGCCGGCAGATGTCGTTGCCAAGCTCAATGCCGCCGCCCGTGAAGTGATGGAAAGAGATCCGGCGGTGCGTGAGAAATTCGCTGCGCTTGGCCAGAGCATCCCAGAGCCCGATCAGCTGGCGCCCGCTGCGCTGATGGAATGGCAGAAGGCAGAAATCGCCAAATGGTGGCCGGTGCTAAAGGCAGCGAACGTAAAGGCCGAGTAGCGTTGCAGACGCGCCAAGCCTGCTTTTCACAATTCGTCGTGCTTTGCTACTGAGGCAGCTTCGGCGGCAAGGTCGGCAGCGGCATCGTGCCGAACTCGACGCGCTGGGCCTGCTGCAATAGCTTCGCCTGATCGGCGTCGATCACCACGCCCCCCTCTTGCGCCTGCTGGCCGGCCTGCTTGGCGTCGACCTTGATCTCCTGCTGTGCACCCGCGTCCGGCATATCCTCGGCCGATCCCTGCTGCGGATTGCCCTTCATGATCTGGTCGCGCGCCTTGGAGGCGCGTTCGGCAAGCGGCCGCGAATACGGCAGGCGATAGGACCGCGGCACACCGCTCGGCACGTTGTTCTCATCAAGTTCCTCGACCCAGAGATAGATCGAGCCGGGATCGCCGACCTTGGCATCGGGCTCGACGGGCCGAGCCCACAGCAGTTGGAAACGCTGCGGCAGCTTCTCGGTGCCGGGCCAGCCGAGCAGGCCCTTGGTGGCGTAGAACACCTCGACGAAGAACACCGAGGTGACGACGATCGCCATGGCCTTCACCCACCACGCAAACCGCGAGGTGAGTCCCATGCCGAGCAGCACGAGGCCCATCACCACGTAGGCGATCGAAATGGCGAGCACCGTTCCGGTCATGCTGCCCGTGCCTGTGTTTGCCTACTTCGCCGAACGACGGACGCTGCGCGTCAGCTGGATCAGCGATTTGTCCTGGTGGCTCACGTCGGTGACCCGGCCGTTCTCGGCGACGCGGAATCGCACCGCGGTTTTCTCTTCGCCCGCGTGATCGACCATGATCGTGTCGTAGTGGATCACCTCGACCGTCGGGTTGACCTTCTCGACCTTCACCGACACCGGCACCGGCGCATTGGTGGTGGCGAGATAATGGTTGACGTTGATGGTGTATTCGCCGGCGATGATGCCGCGGATGCTCACCGTCTCCTGCCGGATCGGGCTCGACATCTTCTGGCCGTTCACCGTGATGGAGTTGTTGAGACCGCCGCGGTCGTCGCGGTCGAGCACCATGAAGCCGGCCTCGCGCACGTGATACCAGACGATGTTGCCGAGCGGATCCTCGGCATAGAGGTCGATGTCGTCGGGGTGGCTGTCGGGCCAGGTCATCGTGATGATGAAATCGGCCTTGGTGTCGATCTTGCCCTGCTTGGCTTCCGGATTGATCACCAGCAGCGCGATGAAGAACAGGAAGGCCACGACCTGCAGCGCCTTGAACAGCATCACGCTGAACGGATCGAACGGCCGGTCGCGCGGATAGTTGCCGAAACTATCCATCCTGCTCGCGCTCCAGCGTGGAGATCACGAACACTTCGGTCAGGTCGGTCGCGAGCGCAAACAGGTTCGCGGTCGCGTCATCGAGCATGTAGTATTGGGCCTGCACCAGGATCGAGCTCACGAGGCCCGCAAGCGTGGTGTACATGGCAACCGCCATGCCGTCGCTCATCAGCCCCATCGAGGTCTTCACCGAGGCGCGGTCGGCGGCATCGAGCCCCGCGATCGGTGCGAGCATCAGGATGAAGCCGATGATGGTGCCGAGAAGCCCGAGCTTCATCAGCGCGTCGCTGGCAAACGAGCCGAACTGGTTCGGCCCGCGCAGCGCGTCGGCAAAACCGCGCAGCAGCAGCGTCTGATCGAGCCGGTGCCGGCCTTGCAAACCGGCCTTCAGCACCAGATTGCGGATGTGCTCGGCGACGCGTCCGGGCGGCAGCTTGCTGTTGCCGGCCAGCACATCGGAGCCTTCCACGCGAAATGCCGACGGGCTTTGGCTGACGATCGCCGAAACGCGCCGGGCGCGGGAGAGTTCGTTGGAGATCACGACAGTGCGGATGAGGCAGTGCAGCGAGACGACCACGTAGGCCACGCTGATGATCGTGGAAATCCACGTCTTGTCGTTGGCGATCATCAGGTGGAACAGGCCGTAGTGCCACGCCACCACGAAGCCGAACACGGACACGCCGGTGAACATGAGCCAACGCAACAGCGGCATTTGATCAGAAGACTGCTCGCCAAAGAACCGAAATGACATCGGAAAAACGCTTTGCGACTGAAAGGTCGTATCTCCCATCGAGTCTGACGCGGGTCCGGACCCTGTCAAGGCACGGCCTGTCCGGATTGCGACCCCGATTTTCTGATCCTGGGTGCAGCGCAGCGGCGCTTCATCGACATGGCTTCCCTCCTCGGTGCGTGACGCTTAGGCTCGTCTCGACGGACGAATGAAAGGGATTGCCATGCGTGCCTGCCTGATCGCTCTGCTCTGGCTTGCCGGCATGGCCGCAGCCGACGCGCAGCAGCAAAGGCCGACGCGCTTCTGGAATTTGACCCGGCACACGATCTCCGAGCTGTCGCTTGCGCCGGCGGGATCGACCGACTTCGGCCCGAACCAGTGCAAGAACGACAAGGATGGCACGGTCGATCCCGACGAGCGCTTGCGAATTACCGGTGTACCTCCCGGCACATACGATGTCCGTCTGAAGGACGTCAGCGGTCGGCAATGCCTCGTGCGCGGCGTGAAGGTCGAGGCCGGTGAAAACTTCTCCATCGAAGAGAAAGAGCTGACCTCCTGCCAGTAGAGTGGGCAGACTCCCAAGTTGAGATGCCAAGCAAAGCTGAGATGTCTCGTGAGCGTCATGCCTGTCAGGCGTTGCCGGCATTGACCGTTTGAGATCGCGAGGACTACGCTCCAAGCATCGGCTGAGGTGCGCGATTCAAGACGGACCCTGAAGCTGTGAAACCGGCCGCGCGATGGCGCAGCGGCTGCTGGAGGAGCGACCATGAAACCCACACATCTCGTGTGCGCGCTGGCGTGCGCATTTCTTTCATCGACATTTCTGACGTCCGCCTTGTCGCCAGCGAACGCCGCCGACATGACGCAAGAGCGCGCGCTGAATGTCGCCAACGAGCCGCAGAACTGGCTGCTGCATCACGGCAACTACCAGGGCCACCGCTTCTCAGCGCTGAAAGACATCAACACCGACAACGTGAAGAACCTGAGGATGGCGTTCGGCGTGGCGCTCGGCGGCTTCGAAAGCGGCGGGCGCTACAAGTTCGGCAATCTCGAAGGCACGCCGCTGGTCGAAGACGGCATCATCTATGTCACCGACGGCTGGGGCTCGGTCTATGCCATCGACGCCACCAGCGGAACGCGCGGCAAAATTCGCTGGAAATTCGACCCGGCGGTCGATCGCGCCTGGGCCGGCGATGTCGCCTGCTGCGGCGTCAACAATCGCGGCGTGGCGCTGTGGAAGGACAAGGTGATCTCGATCTCGCTCGACGGCCGGCTGTTCGCGATCAACAAGGCGACCGGCGAGATGATCTGGGAGCGCAAGGTCGCCGACCCAGCGGTGGCCGAAACCATCACGCTTGCGCCGCTGGTCATCCGCGATATCGCCATCGTTGGCGTCGCCGGCGGCGAGTTTGGCGTCCGTGGCTGGATCGACGGCACCGACCTCAACACCGGCAAGCAGGTCTGGCGCACCTACACCATTCCCGGCGCGGGCGAGCCCGGCAACGAGACCTGGAAGGACGGCAAAGACCGCTGGAAGCACGGTGGCGGCTCGGTCTGGGAGACCGCGACCTACGATGCGGAGAGCGACACGTTCTACCAGGGCATCGGCAATGCCGGCCCGGACTGGGATCCCGAATATCGCCCGGGCGACAACAAATGGGCGGCGAGTGTGCTCGCGCTGAGCCCGCAGGACGGCAAGATCAAGTGGGGCTACCAATACACGCCGAATGATCCTTACGACTTTGACGAGATTGCCGAGCACCCGATTATCAACATCAAGGTCAATGGCCAGGACCGCAAGCTCGTGGTGCATGCCGCGCGCAACGGCTTCTACTACGCGCTCGACCGCACCAACGGCTCGTTCGTCGCCGGCAAGCAATTTGTCGACCAGCTCAACTGGACGACCGGGCTCGATCCGAAGACCGGCCGGCCGCTGAGCTACGATCCGACCAAGGACGTGCAAACCTACGTGGCGGGCACGGCTCCAGGGCGCGGCAAGGCTGCGACACGGCTCTGCCCGGCGCACGTCGGAGGCAAGAACTGGGAGCCGACGGCCTACAATCCGGATCTCCAGCTCCTCTACATCCCCGCCATCGAGGGCTGCAATTCGCTCGAGAACAAAGTGCAGCAGGACATGGAGGACCAGGGCGGCCCGACCAAATGGCGCGAGCGTTTTGCCGGCGGCGGCACGAAGACCAACGAGCGGCTCTACGGCAGTTTGAAGGCGGTCGACCCAGCGACCGGCGAGACCAAGGCGGCGCTGAAGCTCGAATATCCGAATTACAGCGGCGCGCTTGCGACCGCCGGCGGCCTGGTGTTCATCGGCCATGCCGACGGCACCCTGACCGCCCATGACGCCAAGACCCTGAAGGAGGTCTGGAGCTTCAGCGTCGGCACCGGCATCAACGCGCCGCCGGTCAGCTATTCGGTCAACGGCAAGCAGTACATCGCAGTTCTGGCGGGCTCCCGTCAGAACCTCGCCATCATGCAGAATTCGCCGGAGCTGAGGAACACCGCACCGGCTTCGATGCTTTACGTGTTCGGCCTCTAGGCCACGCACACGACCGTACAATCGGCAGGCGCCGCGTCTGCGGCGCCTGTAACGTCCCGGCGCTCACACAGGTCACTGCCCATGCATCGTTCCGGCACTCGTCTCGGTCTGGTGTCTTCGCTCCAGGCTTGGACGTGGCTATTCGTCGTCTTTGTATCTCTGTCGATCGCCCCCAGCCACGCACAGGAGAAACTTTCGGCGGAAGAGCTGCGCACCATCGAGTTCGGCAAGGAGATATTCAAGGTCAAGGCGGAGTGCCAGTACTGCCACAAATGGGACGGCGGCGGCGATCAGGGCTATGGCGGACTCGCGCTATCGCTGCGCAAGACGCAGCTCACGCCAGAGCAGGTCGCCGAGGTGATCCGGTGCGGCCGGCCAACCACCGGCATGCCGTACCACGACGAGCGTGCCTACACCGACAAGCGTTGTTACGATTACACGCGCGCCGATCTCGGCAAGGACATGCCGCCGATGGCGGTGGAATCGTTGCAGAAGCGCGAGGTCGACGCGGTGGTGAAATATCTGTTCGCCCGCGTGGTCGGCCGTGGTCCTGCGACCTATGAAGATTGCGTCGACTTCTGGGGCAAGGACACCAAGCAATGCGATCCGATGAAGCCGAAGTGACGAGCTGGGCATGACGCCAAGCGTCCGCGCCACGTTGAGGGTCGTCTGCGCGGCGGCTATCTTGGCGTTCGCTGCGCATCCTGCTCTGTCGCAAAACAAAGGCGACCCCGGCGAGATCCGCGGGCTGAAGCTCGGCCTCAAAGCCCAGACCATGACCACCGACGGCTTCAGCGAGTTCGCCTGCGGCAGCAATGGCGGGCCGGCGCGGCAGAAGCTCGACGACTGGACCGGCTACATGAAATGCCGGGCGGAGCCGAACGGTTTGCACGAAGTCAATGTCCGCTTCGAGGACGAGCAGGAATATATCGGCCGCGCCATCGACGACGACCGCTATGCCGACCAGAAAAGCTCGACACGGGTCGCCGGCCATCCGGTGATTCTGTCGGCACTGTTCGACGACGGCGGCACCCTCAAAGGCCTCCGCTTCATCACCGATCCGCGCGGTTCGGAGCTCGAGCGCCGCATGGCGCATATGCTGCGGCTCGCCGTCATCAACCGCTATGGCCCGGGCAATTGGAATTGCACCGACTTTCCCGCCGCCGAGGGCGAGACCCCGGTCGGCGGCGTGTTCGTCAAGCAGCGCTGCGAGAAGGTGACGCCCGAACGCTGGCTTACCGTCGAGGCGCACTTCCTGCGCAAGCCCGGCCAGACCGGCACCGATGCGAATGGCGAGTACCGGCCGGGCCAGTACGAGAGCTGGACCCGCTTCGAGGTGTTCGACCCGGCGCTGCGGAAGCCCGAGCCGCAGGCGTCTGCCACGCCGCGCTAGGGAAGCTTCGCTTCTGTGAAGCACACTCGCGCAACATGCACGCTGTCACCCGCGGGCTTGACCCGCGGGTCCATGCGATGTTGCGACAGGCACGCTCTTACGACTGCCCGCACTGCGCTCGCTCATGGATCGCCGGGTCAAGCCCGGCGATGACACCGCTGTCGTTGCTGTTGGCAACGCAACTCGGAAAGACGCTAACGCTGCGCCCGCGGAAACGGCACGAACCCATCGCGATTCGGCATCTGCACCTTGGGCAGCGACTGCGCGTCGACCACATCGTCCGCGCCGATCACGCCGTTGAGCGCCAGGAGATAGGCCGACACCGCGTAGGCCTCGTCGTTGCTGAGCGACTTCGGCTCGTTGTAGGGCATGGCGCGGCGGATGTAGTCGAACAGCGTCGTGGCGTAAGGCCAGTAGCTGCCCACCGTCTTCACCGGCGTCTTCCCGGCCGCAAGCGAGCCCGCGCCGCCGACCAGCACGTCGTTCGGCTTGCCGGCGCCCTTCTCGCCATGACAGCCCTGGCACTTGCTGGCGTAGACGGCCTCACCCTGTGCCGATGTCCCTTTGCCCGGCGGCAAGCCTGCGCCATCCGGCGCGATGCTGATGTCCCACGCGGCAAGATCGGCGGGCGTCGCGGCCTGACCGAGTTGCGGCACGTCGGCCGCCGATGCGGCTGTGGCCGCGCAAAGCAACGCCGCACATGCAAAGCGTTCAAGCCAGAACATTGGCGGCCTGCCCTTTCTCGTCGATCGCCCAGCTCGCGATCGCGTTGAAGTGATAGATGCCGCGCAGTCCGCGCTCGGCGATGAACTGCGCGCGGCTCGGCTGCACCATGCCGGTCTCGTCGGTGGCGCGGCTTTGCAGCACCGCAGGTCCCCCGTTCCATTGCCAGGGCATCCGGAAGCGCGTCAGCGCCTTGGGCAGCACCGGCTCCTGCAACGCAGCCTTGGCCCAGCTCTGCCCGCCATCGGCCGACACCTCGACCTGCCGGATGCGACCGTTGCCGGACCATGCCAGCCCCGAAATCTCCGCGAAGCCCGGCTGCTTCAGGCCGAGCCCTGGCGATGGCCGGGTGATGACCGACTTCACTTCGAGCGGAAACACGAACTGCCAGGCTTTGCCGTCCTGAAGGAGTATCGTGTACTTCGAAGTCTCGTCCTTGGTCATCGTCGGCTGAGCCGTGACCTTGATGCGCCGCAGCCATTTCACGTTCATGTTGCCCTCGAAGCCGGGCAGCAGCAGACGAACCGGATAGCCGTTCGACGGCCGGATACGCTCGCCGTTCTGATACAGGCAGACCAGCGCGTCATCCATCGCCTTGCCGAGCGGGAAGCTCCGGCTCATGGAGGCCGCATCCGCGCCTTCGGCCAGCACCCACGCGGCGCCGGGCTCGACTCCGGCTTCGTCGAGCAGGGTCGAGAGTTTCACGCCGGTCCATTCCGAGCACGACAGCAGGCCGTGGATCGCGGTCGCGTTCAGCGGCTGCGCCTGCGCGGTGTTGAGCGCCTGGCTGTTGCCGGCGCATTCGACGAAGGCGATGCGCGACTCCATCGGATAGCGCGACAGCGCCTCGAGCGTGAACACCAGCGGCCGCTTCACCATGCCGTGGATGGCGAGGCGATGCTGTTCGGGATCGATGTCAGGAATGCCGGAATGGCTGCGCTCGAAATGCAGGCCCGACGGCGTCATCATCCCGTCGAGCAGATGCAGCGGCGTGCGCGCCGTGCCGATGCCGACCGTCACCGGATTGGGCGCCGGCGGGATCGCGCGCACCACCTTGTCTTCGAAATGCGAGGGCTTGCCGTAGGGCTCGAAGCCTGCACCGGGCTCCTTCGACCATTTCGGCACCGTCAGCGGCTCGGCCGCGGCCGACGTCGCCCCCATCGCGCCGGCGAGCGCGAGGCCTTCGAGTAACAGACGACGGTTCAGCAGCCCATTGCCGGCAACCGGCTCCGGATTGTTTTCTCCCGTTCGTCGCAAGCGTCGCTTCATACAAGCCTCCTTGCGTTGTCGGACATGCCCGGCCCCTCGGCCGGTCATGCTTCATTCATGCGTCGTACCGTCGGGCATCAGCGCGCCCGAAAGCCTGGCTCCTTCCAGATTGGCGTTGGTCAACGTGGCGCCGGACAGGCGGGCGTCGGAAAGGTCCGCGCCCGAGAGGTCAGCGCCGGTGAAGTCTGCGCCGTAGAGGTCGGCTCCGATGAGATTGGCGCCGCGAAGCCTGGCGTCGCGCAGCACGGCGTCGATCAAGCCGGCCTCGGAAAGATTTGCGCCGTTGAGGTTCGTGCCGCGCAGAAGCCCCCCGATGAGATTGGCGCCGCGAAGATCGGCACCGGCAAGCGAAGCGTCATCGAGCCGCGCGCCGGTCAGGATCGCATGGTTGAGATTGGCGCGGTCGAGCCTGGTACCGACCAGGCGCGCCTTGTGCAGCTTCACATCGGACAAGTCTGCACCGGTGAGATCGGCCGCGCTCAGATCGGCCTCGTAAAGCATTGCGCCGGAAAGCTTCGCACCCGTGAGCGAAGCCCGCTTCAGATCGCTCTTGTTGAGATTGGCGTTCACGAGTTCGGCCCCGGCGAAGCTCGCCCCCGCAAGCCTCGCCCGGTGCAGCACAGCAAGCTTCAAATGCGCACCGGCAAGGTCGCCCCCGCTGAGATCGCGACGCTTGAGCGGCGCCCGCTCGAGCGCGCAATCGGGACAGGCCTTGGATTTGCCGTTCAGGAAATCCTGCTCGCGCTCACCAGCCAAGCCGGCTGGCACCTGCGCTGCGGCCAGCAGCAGTCCGACAACTCCCGAAATGAGACCTCGGACCATCATCACAGCGCTACGGCTGATAAACCGCGCGATTGTACCAATGGAACGAGTCGAGGCTCAGCACCTTCTCGGTGCCGTCGAACATCGCCGAAAGCCGCCCGCCGGAAATCTTGTAGGTGAACTCCGTGACCCGGTCTTTGATCGGCACCGTGGCGTTGCGCATGATGTCGATGCCGCTGTCGACCTTGAAGATCTGGTACGAACTCGGATTGCTCGGCGAGAAGAACTTCACCTCCTGGCTGCCTTTGCGGGCCGGGCCGCGCTCGTACTTGATGTGGATATCGAGCCGCTCGCCCGATGCCGCCGCGAACGACCAGGTCTCCTCCCCGGTCGTGATCTTGCCGTCGTCTTTCAGCGAACGCGCCATGCTGTGGCTGGTCGCCTGCTCGTAATTGCCGAACGGCCCGGGCACTTCCTTGGCGTCGGCGGTGAGCCCGGCGATGATCATCTGCCCGGCGTTGTTGGTGCCGGTCTGCTTCACCGGCGCCGCGAGATAGACCATCCGGTTGCTGCCGGTCGGCGCGCCCTCGCCGTTGGTGATGTCGGCGCGATCGATGAAGATCACGCGGATGTTGCAGTCTTTCGCAGGTCCCTGCGTCGCGACCGCCGGCTCCCAGCCGGCCGGCAGGAATTTACGCAGCGCCGCATCGGGCACGCCGAAGTCGATCTGCATCCGGAATTCGGCGGCCTGATCGACCAAGGTCTGCGCGCTCGCGGAGCCTGCAAGGCATACCACCGCAATGGCTGCACCCAATAACAAACGATTCGAAATCATGACCGAACTCTCCCCATGCCGCAGCCTCTGATCGGGCTGCCTGTTCGGCGCATTATCGTCAAACTCAATGACCTGTGGCTAGGGGCATCGCGGCTTTGCGCGATGCCCACTCGACATTGCTGCCCACCAGAATAACCTTGCGCGCAGCGGCCGGACTCATGAGCCGCATCAGGGAGGCTGGGATGGTGAAGGTTCGCGTTTCCGCGCATGTGATTGGGCTTTTGTGCTGCACGGCCTTGGCGGGCGCGGCGCAGGCTGCCGACGTCACCTACGAGCGCCTGCTCAATCCCGAGCCGCAGAACTGGCTGATGAACCACCGCGACTACGCCGCGCAGCGCTATTCGCCGCTCGATACCATCAACAAGACCAACGTCAAGAACATGAAGCTTCTGTTCGCGGTCGCGATCGGCGGCAGCGCGGGCAACGAGGCGCTCGAAGCGACGCCGCTGGTGGACGACGGCTTCATGTACATCTCCGACCATTGGGGCGCGGTCTACAAGATCGACGTGCGCTCCGGCACCGCGGGCCGCATCGTCTGGAAGATGGACCCGGGCCAGGAGCGGCTCGACCGCAATCGCGGCGTCGCGCTGTGGGGCAATCTGGTGATCTCGGTGACGTCCTATGACGGCCGCGTCATCGCGACCGACAAGGAAACCGGCAAGATCGTCTGGGACAAGAACCTGCGCGACCAGCCGGATGTCGAGCTGACCGCCGCGCCGCTGGCGCTGAAGGATTCGATCATCATCGGCGCGTCGGGCGGCGACCGCGGCGTGCGCGACTGGATCGCCTCGCTCGATCCCAAGACCGGCGACGTCAAATGGAAACGCTTCTCGGTGCCGGCGCCGGGCGAGCCCGGCAGCGAGACCTGGAAGGACAAGAACAACGCCTGGCAGACCGGCGGCGGCGCGTTCTACGTCACCGGCTCCTACGATCCCGCCACCAACACGACCTATTGGGGCTCGGGCAATCCGGTGCCAGGCTACGATTCGTTTTATCGGCCTGGCGACAATCTCTACACCAACAGTCTTCTCGCGATCGATGCCACGACCGGCAAGTTCAACTGGCACTTCCAGTACACGCCGAACGACAATCGCGACTACGACGAGACCGGCACGCACATCCTGATCGACGCCAAGGTCAACGGCGAGGATCGCAAGATCGTCTCGCATGCCGGCCGCAACGGCTACAATTACTCGTTCGACCGTCTCAACGGCCAGTTCCTGAAAGCCGGCCAGCATGTCGGCAAGATCACCTGGACCAAGGGCATCGATCCCAAGACCGGCAAGCCGATCGACTACGATCCGAACCGCGACGTGCAGATCTACGCTGAGCCTGCGAACGTCAACGACGACAAGGCGACGCGGAACGTCTGTCCGGACAATGCCGGCGGCACCAATTACTGGCCGGCGGCCTACAGCCCGAAGACCAAGTTCGTCTACATCCCCGAGCTGGAAGGCTGCGCCGACATCACGCCGGACTACACGCGCCATGTGAAGGGAAAATTCGACGGCGGCACCTATGTCAATCCGGGCCGCATCTCGAGCGGCATCGTGATGTTCGATCCGGTCGCAGGCGAAGCCAAGAAGCGTGTCGACTTCCCCTACCCGAACTTTGCCGGCGTGCTCGCGACGGGTGGCGGCATCGTCATGACGGCACTCCTCGATGGAACCATCGTGGCGCTCGACGACACGACGATGGAGGAGTTGTGGAAGATCAACGTCGGCACCGGCTTCAACGCACCACCGATGACCTACGCGGTCGACGGCAAGCAGTATGTCGCGATCGCTTCAGGTCTGTTCCGCAACGCCAAGAATAAATTGACCAAGGCGCCCGAGGCGAAGAACCAGTCGAACGCGACGATGATTTTCGTGTTCGGGCTTTAGGCCACTTTCCACCTCAATTGAAGCACGTCCGCGCAACAGGCACTCTGTCACCCGCGGGCTTGACCCGCGGGTCCATGACCCAGCTTCGACAGCGGAAGTCGTACGGAGGACTGCTTTAAACCGCGCCCGCTCATGGATCGCCGGGACAAGCCCGGCGATGACACCGCCGTTGTGGCGCGTGACGCGAACCAGTCGCAAAATGCTCTAAAGCACCACCAACTCACTGCGCCGTCTTGATGCCCGCGGTGCGGATGACGTCTGCCCACTTCGGCAGCTCGGCTTTGAGAACCGCACCGAACTCCTCCGGGGACGGGCTCGACACCTCGAAGCCAAGCGTCGCCAGGCGGTCCCGCACCTCCGGCATGGCGACGACGGCAGCGACCTCCTTGTTGAGCAGCGCGATGATGTCTTTCGGGGTCTTGGCCGGCGCGAGCAGGCCGACCATCGCCTCGCAAACGACGTCGTAACCCGCCTCAAGGAAAGTCGGCACATTCGGCAGCCCCTTCAAGCGAGCTTTGCCGCCGACCGCGAGCGCGACGAGCGTACCCTCCTGATGCTGCGAAATGGTCGCGGCCGCCGAACCGAACGAAATCTGCGTGTGGCCGGCGATCGCCGCCGCGATCGCTGGTCCGCCTCCGCCATAGGGCACGTGCAGCATGTCGAGCTTGAGCACCGACTTGAACAACTCTCCGGTCAGGTGCGCGCCGGTGCCGACGCCCGCAGAGCTGTAGCTATACTTGCCGGGCTCGGCGCGGATCAGCGCGACCAGCTCCTGCACGGTCCTGGCGGGCACACTGGGATTGACAGCCAGCACCTGCATCGTGGTCGCCCCGATCGCGACCGCATCGAAGTCCGCCACCGGGTCATAGGGCACCTTGGCGTACAGGCTCGGATTGGCAGCGAATGCAATCGAGTCGATGAACACAATGGTGTAGCCGTCCGGCGCGGCCTGCGCCGCGCGGCCGACGCCGATGTTGCCGCCGGCGCCCGCTGCATTCTCCACGTAAAACTGCTTGCCGAGCTTATCGGACAGCCGCTGCGCGATCAGGCGGGCGACCACGTCAGTCTGCCCGCCAGGCGCAAACGGCACGATCACGCGAACCGGCCGCGATGGATAGTCCTGCTGCGCGAGCGCGAGCCCATTCGCTCCCGAGAGCGACGCAACCCCCACAGCCAAACGTAAGAATCCTCTTCGGTGCAGATTACTTGCGGCCCTCCTGCCAAGGCCGTCCCCAAGATCGCACCCAAAATCGCACCCAAGTCCGGATGTGCCGAGCTTTACCGTCATTCCTGGTCCCCGCGACTGTCCCTGGTCACTCCGGCGCACCAAAGCTAGACTGCCTGCGACCGGCTGAACAGGGAAACCGAGCGATGCTGACCGCCGAGCAAAACGAACTCCTCACGCGGATCGGGCCCGGGACACCGGCCGGCAACATGATGCGGCGCTACTGGCACCCGATCGCGGCCGGCTCGGAGCTCGAAGGCAACAAGTGGAACATGCGGGTCCGCCTGCTCGGCGAAGACCTGGTGTTGTTCAAGGACCGCCAGGGCCGCTACGGCCTCATCACCGAGCAGTGCCCGCACCGCCGCGCCTCGCTCGCCCATGGTATCCCGACCAAGGACGGCATCCGCTGTCCCTATCATGGGTGGGAGTTCGGGCACGGCGGCGAGTGCCTGGCGCAGCCGAACGAGCCGGAGAAAAGCCAGTTCCGTCACAAGGTGAAGACACCGGCCTACGCGGTCGAGGAAATGGGCGGCGTGATCTGGGCCTATCTCGGGCCAGCCGAAACCAAGCCGCTGTTGCCGCGCCTCGACGGCTTCGTCCGCGACGGCACCATCCGCATGTTCGGCCGCTGCGTCGTGCCATGCAACTGGCTGCAGATCATGGAGAACTCGCTCGACCCGGTGCACACCGAATGGCTGCATGGCCACACCTGGGAGTTCGTCAAGGAGCAGAAGGGCGAGGGCCAGAAGGTCGCGGTCAGTGCACACCACGAGAAGATCGGCTTCCGTGAGTTCGAATACGGCATCACCAAGCACCGTCTGCTGACCGGCCAGTCCGAAGATTGCGACGACTGGCGCGTCGGCCATCCGATCGTGTTCCCCAACATCCTTTCGGTTGGCGCGGGCGACGAGCGCGTCGATTCCCGCTACTACGCTTTTCAAATCCGCGTGCCGATGGACGACACGCACACCTTGCACCTCTGGTACACGGCCTACGTGCCGCCGAAGGCCGCCAAAGTGCCGCAGCATCTGCTCGACAAGGTCTATGCCTACGAGGTGCCGTACAAGGACGAGAACGGCGAGTTCATGATGGACAACGTCGACGCCCAGGACATCATGGCCTGGATCACGCAAGGCGCGATCGCCGACCGCACGGTTGAAAATCTTGGCGCGTCCGACAGCGGCATCGCGCTCTATCGCCGCGCGTTGCGCCGGGAGATGAAGAAGGTCGAGGAAGGTCTCGATCCGATGTTCACCTTCCGCGATCCGGCGAAGAACACCTGCATCGACCTGCCGAACGAAGGCGACAAGCACCATAACGCGGAAGGCATGCGGAGCTGGATGATGCGCATCCACGCCGCGCATTCGCCGATCACCGACGAGGTGTGCAGCCTGTACGAGGCGCACCGGCCCGCGCCCAAACCGCTGCGGGTCGTGGGTTAGCTGTCGGCGCGGCTCATCAACGACCAAGGCTCCATTCGAAGCGCACCAGGCTCTCGAACTGACCCTCGGTTTCGCGCTCCGTGCGGGCGTCGAACTGCCGCTGCCCGCGCTTGCGGAAGTAATTCGTGGTGAGATCAAGCCGCGGACCGTTGGGGACCGACTTCAAGCAGCGTTGCTTGATGAAGGTTCGCCCCACCGGCCCCTCGCCGTCCTCTGGCTGCGCGTCGACGCAATCCCAGCCGTCACGGCCGAAGCGCGCGGTCAGGAAGTTCCGCAGCGAATAGGCATCCTCGCGGGAGCGCGAGGTGTCGCGCGGATCACTGATGATGCGCAGCGCTGTGAGAATGCCGTTCTCGGCAAACAGCGCCGACGCCACCACCGGATAGCCGAAAGCCTTGGTGCCGGAATACTTCTCGACCTCCATCGGCAGGTCGTTGGCCTTGGCCCAGTATTCGAGTTCGTCGTCGTAGCGGAAGTACACCTCGCGCAGGCCGCTGGCTTCGGGGCGACAGCGCTTGAAATCGCTGAAGCCTTTCAGCGGTGCTGACGGCGGACCGCCATTGGTTCCGCAGGCGTAGTCGGTGAAGGCATCGGGCAAAGCCGTCGCCGCGGTGCCGAGCGTGAGGTCCCAGATCTCGGTTCGTGTCGGCCGCTCCTGCGCCGCGACGCGGTTGCCGATCAGCGCGACGGCTGCTACGCATGCGGCGAAGAGCATCAATTGAAAACGCGGCAGTGTCGGTCGCATGAAATCCCGTGTCAGTGGTCTGCTTGCGACGACCGCAAGCCTGTTCGCCATCGCGCTCAGCATGGCTCCGTCACGCCTTCTCGCCGACGATGACTTTGCCTACGGACGGCGGCTGTTTCTCGACAAGGCGCAGTGCTCCTATTGCCACGGCTGGGCCGGCGACGGCGCGGGCGAGCCGCAATCGAACGGTGGCGCGGCGAACCTGCGCAACTCCAGCCTCGACCGGAAATCGCTGATCGAGGTGATTTCCTGCGGCGTGCCGGGCACGCCAATGCCGCATTTCGACGAGGGCGCCTACAGCGACAACCGGTGCTACGGCATGACCGAGGCCGAGCTTGGCTCCCGCACGCCGGGGCTGCCGCCGAGCACCACGCTGCAGAAGCGCGAGATCGAGGCGCTGGCCGATTACCTGCTCGCAAAAATCATTCGGCGCGGACCGGTGACCCGCGCCGAATGCCACGAGGTGTTCGGCGAGCGCGGGCGCTCCTGCGATGAGATCGCGCAGTAGCGCACGCCCGCCTGACATCGCTCAAAGCCCGAACACGAACAGCATCGTCGCGTTCGACAGCGTCTTCATTTCCGGCGAGCGCGCGAGCTTGGCGCGCGCCACCGGGCCGATCCCCGAGGCGATCGCGATGTACTGCTTGCCGTTCACCGAATAGGTCATCGGCGGCGCGACGTAACCCACGCCGAGATTGATCTTCCACAGTTCATCGAGATTGCGGTCGTCATAGGCCGCGATCGTGCCGTCGAGCAGCGCCGTGACGACGATGCCGCCCGCGGTTGCGAGCACGCCCGAATGGTTGGCATAGGGCATTGCCTTGCGCATCTTGAACTCGCCGGTCGCCGGATCGACCACCGCAAGCGAGCTCGTGATGCGCTCCTCGTTGACGTAGTTGCCGCCGCCGAACTTGCCCTTCACGTGGGCGGTCGGGTCCGGCGTGATGTTGGCGCAGCCCTCGTTGCCGGCGATGTAGAGGAGCTTCGAGTTCTGGCTGAAGGCCGGCGGCCAGAAGTTGGTGCCGCCATGCACATCCGGGCAGGCGCCCTTGAGCACGTCGGTGCCGCCCTTCCAGTCGATGGCGAAGCTCTGCACGTCCTTGTTGGGATCGTAGTCGACCGCCCGGCCGGTCTTCGGATCGATGCCCTTGGTCCAGGTGATCTTGGCCGAATATGGCACCGCCTTCAGGAATTGGCCGTTGTAGCGGTCGAGCGTGTAGTGGAAGCCGTTGCGGTTGGCGTGAACCAGGAGCTTGCGGTCTTCGCCATTGAACTTGCCGTCGATGATGATCTGCGGTCCCGCTGAATCATAGTCGCGGTTGTCGTTCTGGGTGTGCTGGAAGTACCAGACCATCTTGCCGGTCTGGGCGTTGAAGGCGACCGACGAGTCGGTGAACAGGTTGTCGCCCGGCCGGTAGGCCGAGTCGTAGCGCGGCGACGGATTGCCCGTGCCCCAGTAGGTCAGGTTGGTTGCCGGATCGTAGGAACCGGTGACGTAGAGCGCGCCGCCGCCGGTCTGCCAGGCATTGACCTTGTCCTTCCAGGTCTCGCTGCCGGGCTCCCCGGGCGCCGGGACGATGAAGGTCTTCCATTGCAGCTCGCCCGTCTTGGCATCGAGCGAGGCGAGCCAGTTGCGGGTGCCGTTGTCGCCGCCCGAAGCGCCGATGATGATGGAGTCCTTCAAGGCGAGCGGCGCCGCGGTGATCTCCAGCCCCTGCTGGTCGAGCAGTTTCTTGTCCCAGACGATCTTGCCGGTCTCGCGATCGGTCGCGATCACCCGGCCGTCGAGGCCGGTCACCGAGATGACGAGATTGCCCCACAGCGCCACGCCGCGGTTGCGATCGGGCTTCTCCTGTCCCGGATCCATCTTCCAGACGATGCGGCCGTTCTCGCCCGAACGGACGTCGATCTTGTAGACCACGCCCCAGACATCGGTGATGTACATGAAGCCGTCATCGACCAGCGGCGTTGCCTCGACATATTCGTTCGCCGAAGTGCCGCCGAGCGCGACCGAAAAGGCGAGCTTCAGGTTCTTGACGTTCTCGCGGTTGATGGTGTTGAGCGCCGAATAGCGTTGCGACGAGTAGTCGTGGTGGTTCATCAGCCAGTTCTGCGGCTCGGGGTTGAGCAGCCGCTCGAAAGTCACGTCGGCCGCTCCAGCGCCCGACGCCGCTGTCCCCATCAGAACAACGGCCGCAACGCTCGCGCGAAGCTGCCCAGCCAATCCAACCCGTGCGATGGACTTCATCAACTCCTCCCATAAAATTTTTATTGTCGCGTTATCGCGAGGCTAACGCAGGTTGTGCGTGCCATCCAGTGCGAACCAGCGATAGACAAGCCATCCGCCGAGCAACATGCACGCGAGCCAGATCGCGATGATGACCGCAGCCGCCTTGCGGCTCACCGGCCGTGCGGAGGCCGCGGCGGCGGCTGCCCGATGCTGCGCCATGATCTCCGGCGGAATCAGGCGGACAACGAGAAAAATCCCGGCCGGCACGATGATCAGATCGTCGAGATAGCCGAGCACCGGAATGAAATCGGGGATGAGATCGATCGGCGACAGCGCATAGGCCGCGACGGCGGCGCCCAGCGCCTTGGCATACCACGGTACGCGCCGGTCGCGGCTCGCCAGATAGAGCGCATGAACGTCGCGCTTGATGCTTCGTGCCCAGACTTTAAGCCGTTCGATCATCGGCGTTCCAGCATCGGCTGAAAGCCCATCGCTGCACTGCGATAGCGGCCCAACCTCGAGTGGGCGGAAACCGAATATCGGGTCCGCGATTTTGGCGATGCAGTATTCGGCCCAACCACTTTACAGGCGCTCCAGATGAGCAGAATTATTGGGTCACAATCGCGTCGCGATGGCAATGCGAACGGACCGATGCCACACGGTCCAATTCAACTGAAGTGGCAAAACTTGGCGACGCAATGTGTGCGGCCATTGGGAGGGAACATGAGGACGCTGAGACATGCGGCGTCGCTGATGAGCGCGTTGGCTCTGACAGCGGCGGTGACTGGCAACGCAATTGCGCAGTCGGCTGACGATCTCAAGAACGACGAAAAAACGCCCGGCGACGTCCTGGTTTACGGGATGGGCTATTCGGGCAACCGCTACAGCCCGCTGACCCAGATCAACAAGAACAACGTCAAGACGCTGGTGCCCAAGTGGGCCTTCTCGGTCACCGACAATCGCGGCTCGGAGACCTTCCCGCTGCTCAAGGACGGTGTGATCTACGTGAACTCGCACGATTCGACCGTGGCGGTCGATGCGATGACCGGCAAGCAGATGTGGCGCGTCGAGCACGAATATCCGCCGGAGACGCTGCGCGTGGTATGCTGCGGCATCGTCAATCGCGGCGCCGCGATCTACAACGGCAAGATCATCCGCGCGCTGATGGACAATCACATCATCGCGCTCGATGCCAAGACCGGCAAGGAGGTCTGGAACACCGCCTCGCCCGAGCCGGTCGACATCAAGAACGGCTATGCGATGACCGGCGCGCCGCTGGTCGTCAACGGCGTGGTGGTCGTCGGCGTCGCCGGCGCCGAGTACAGCCATCGCGGCTTCCTCGAAGGCTACGACGCGGAGACCGGCAAGCATCTGTGGCGGACCTATACCGTGCCGGCCAAAGGCGAGCCCGGCTACGACACCTGGGAGGGCGACTCCGCCCTGACCGGTGGCGGCTCGAGCTGGGTCACCGGCACTTACGATCCGGAGCTCGACCTAGTCTATTGGGGCATCGGTAATCCGTCGCCGTGGAACGCCCGCGCCCGCAAAGGCGACAATCTCTTCACCAATTCGATCTTTGCGGTGCGCCCGAAGACCGGCGAACGGGTCTGGTATTACCAGACCTCGCCGAACGACCCGTTCGACTACGACGCGGTGCAGACGCCAATCATCGGCACCGTCAAGGTCGACGGCAAGCCGCGCAAGGTCGTGATGCAGGCGAACCGCAACGGCTTCCTCTATGTGCTGGATGCCAAGGACGGCAAACTGCTCGCTGCCAACGCCTTCGAGAAGGTCAACTGGGCTGACGGCGTCGACCTGAAGACCGGCCGGCCGAAGTTCAATCAGGTGTACCACGACGCGGTCGCCGGCAAGAACGTCACGGTGTGGCCGTCGGTGTCCGGCGGCACCAACTGGCAGCACGCGTCCTTCAGCCCGAAGACCTCGCTGCTCTACGTCAACACCATCCATGTCGGCATGACGTACGAGGCGCCCGAGCCGCCGAAGCTGGTCCCCGGCAAGCCGTCCGGCCCCGGCACCGTCAAGCGCACCACCGTTACCGAGGATCCGAACGTCCGCGGCTTCCTCAAGGCGATCGATCCCATGACCGGCAAGGCCAAGTGGGCGACGCCTTACAAGAGCCCGAACTTCTCGTCGGTGATGACCACAGCGAGCAACCTTGTGTTCACAGGCGTGATGACCGGTGAATTCCAGGCGCTGGACGGCGACACGGGCAAGGTGCTCTGGAGCTTCCAGACCCCGTCCGGCATCGTCGGCCAGCCGATCGCCTGGGAGAAGGACGGCAAGGAGTACATCACCGTCATCAGCGGCATCGGCGGCGTCTATGCCCAGAAGGCGGGCGATCCGAACCTGGTGAACGTGCCGGCCGGCGCGTCGCTCTGGACCTTCGGCTTGTACGACCAGAAGTGAGTGATCCGCGGGGAGATCGCAGCCGCGGTCTCCCCGCATCACGCTCGTCACGGCCAAAAACAAGAATCTTCGTGAAAGTCGTCCCTTGAAGTTTGAAATGCTTGGTTCTGATACCCTCCCTCTCCGCCTTGCCGTTGTCGTTGTTGCTGCGCTGATAGCTTCAGCCCTGCCCGCGCGGGCGGCCTCTTGCGACTTCGCTCCGGTCAAGCAGCAGATCGACAACGTGCTAGACAAGGACGCGGCCAAAGGCGCGAAATTCCGCAAGGAAGTCTCCGAAGGCGCCGACTCCATCACGATGATCGAAAAGCTGGTGTCCGAGGACATGGCCGACAAAATCGACATCTGCCGCTTCGAGGCCGGCGAATATCTGACCAAGCGCGGTTACGCGCCGTTTCACTGACGGCCGCTCCACGCGTCGCTCAGCTCTCGTGCCAATAACAAAATGAAGGACTCTCCCGTGATGTTGCGAATTTCGCTGTTGCTTGCCGTTGCGGTCATCGCGGGTGCCGCGCCGCGAGCCGCTCTCGCGCAGGATCAGGACCAGGCCAAGATCAAAGCTGGCGCGGAAACCTACGCCACCTACTGCTCGACCTGCCATGGCGACGATCTGGTCAACACCGGCCCGACCACCTTCGACCTGCGCAAGCTCAAGGCCGATGAGCGGCCACGGTTCGAGAATTCCGTCACGAACGGCAAGAAGCAGATGCCGCCCTGGAAAGGCGTGGTGAGCCCCGAGCAGATCGACCAGTTGTGGAGCTACATCCGCGCCAATGCGTATGAGAAGTAGCCGGCGAGCGTTTTAGCGCCGGATCGGCCCCAGCACAGGCGCGATTTCCCCAAGCCGGCCGAACTGCCGCAGGCGCTTGGCCGCGCGGCGGTGTAAAGTGTGATCATGACAAAAACAGCTCTCGCCGCATGGGCGCTGATCTGCGCCGCAACGCCGGTATTCGCGCAAACCGACATCGCGAATGAAATCCGCGACATCTCCACGCCGAACGAGTTCAAGACCACAATCGGCACGCTGCAGTTCAACCAGGGCCGTCCGACCCCGAAGACGGTGGTGCAGGTCTACGACCAGCTCGACTTCATCCGCGGCGTCGAGGTGTTCCTCAATGCGATGCCCGGCGCCTCGATGGTCGCGATGCGCCGCGGCCAGCGCAGCATGGGCGCCGCCGACAACACGTTCGTGGTGTTCGAGCAATATCTCGATTCCAAGACCCTCTTTTTGACCGGCGCCACCGACAGCATTTATGCGTCGAGCTTTCTCGATCTGTCGAAAGGCCCGGTGGTGCTGGAATATCCGCCCCGCGCAATCGGCGTGCTCGACGATATGTGGTCGCGGCACATCGCCGACTTCGGCGACAAGGGACCGGACAAGGGCAAGGGCGGCAAATTCCTGATCGTCCCGCCTGGCTATAAAGGCAAGCTTCCATCGGGCTACCATCTGGCGCGCTCGCGCACCAACGGCGTGTGGGCGATCATGCTCGGGCTTGGCGCGGGCAGCGGCGACCAGTCCGCGGGCGTGATGCAGATTCTCCAGAGCCTGAAAGTCTACCCGCTCGCCGCCGCCGACAACCCGCCGGCGGTCGATGTGATCAATGCGTCGGGCAACGTCGCCAATCTGGTTCAGAGCAACGGCTTCTCGTTCTTCGAGGACATTGCGAGCCTGGTGCAGGAGGACCCCGCCGATGTGCTCGACCCGGAACTGACGGGCCAGCTCGCGGCGATCGGCATCGTCAAGGATAAGCCTTTCGCGCCCGACGAACGCATGAAGCGCATCCTGACCGAGGCCGCCGCGATTGGCAGCGCCAGCGCACGGACGATGTTCTTCAAGCCGCGCGATCCGGCTGCCACGCTCTATCCGGACTCGGCCTGGACCACGCCGCTCGTCGGCGGTTCGACGTTCCTGCGCAATGGCGTGCGGCTGTTCGATGCGCGAACAGCCTATCACTACGGCCATGCGGTGGTGGCGCCTTCGCTGATGACGACCGCGCCAGGCGCGGGCATGCAGTTTGCGGTCGCGGCGATGGACGCAAACGGCGACTGGCTCGACGGCGGCAAGCTCTATCGCTTGCAACTGCCGGCCAATGTGCCAGCGAAGGAATCCTGGTCGATCACACTGTATGACCCGCAAACCCGCTCGCTGCTGCAGACCGAAGCGCTGCAGCCGAGCCTCTCGAGCCTGAATGAGAAGCTCAAGCCCGCCGCCGACGGCTCCTATGAGCTGTGGTTCGGGCCGAAAGCACCGACCGGCAAGGAGGACAGCTTCCTGCGGACCGCGCCGGGCAAAGGCTGGTTCGCGATCCTTCGTCTTCGCGGACCGACCAAACCCTGGTTCGATAAGACCTGGCGGCCCGGCGAGTTCGAGGCGATGAAGTAAAGCCGTCGCCGCAGTTAATCGCTGAAGAATCCGGGCAGAAGCGTTTCTGATTCCGCAGCAATTCTTTTTAAATGCGCGGGCCGGCACCCCAAGCTTTTGATGCCGAATCGCGGCAAACCACAACAAATCCGGCGCGATCGTTACCTCGCGCAACTTTTGGCATCTTGTTAGTCACTCGGAAGCCAAGCCGCTTCATTTTAACGGCGCGCGAGCCCCGATCTGGTACACCCTCCGCGAGTACTCCGAGCCAAGTTCGCACGCAGGCATTTCGCGTGCTTCGGGTTTCGGAAGGGCACTCCAGTGTCGCGGGGACTGATGTTCCGGGTCTTCACTTGTCTTGCAGAGCAGCACGACTGGCGGCTCGTGGGCCTTGCCGGGCTGGTTTGCTTTTTGGCGAGCCTCGTTGCGGTCCACATCTTCCATCGCGCCGTCGCCTCGCAGGCACGAAGCCGCCTGATCTGGATCGCGATTGCGGGCGGGGCGATCGGCTATGGCATCTGGGCCACGCATTTCATCGCGATGCTGGCCTACGATCCCGGCATCGTCATCGGCTACGGCTTGCCCCTGACCGGGTTATCGCTCGCTGCCGCCATGGTCCTGACCTCCGCGGGATTTGGCATCGCAGCCGGGACTGGCGCGAGCCGGCGCGGCCATGCGGCACTCGGCGGCGCGATCGTCGGCGCCGGCATCGCCAGTATGCATTACCTCGGCATGTGGGCGCTCGAAGCGCCCGGCCGGATTTCGTG
Source organism: Rhodoplanes sp. Z2-YC6860 (assembly GCF_001579845.1). Classification (GTDB taxonomy): domain Bacteria; phylum Pseudomonadota; class Alphaproteobacteria; order Rhizobiales; family Xanthobacteraceae; genus Z2-YC6860. The sequence goes on along the minus strand of NZ_CP007440.1, from coordinate 2,463,740 downwards.
GTCAATCGACCTGGCGGCGAGTTCAGTGATCCTTGGGATGCTGTTCGGCATGGCGGCGCTGATGGTTGCCGTTCGCTCCGCCGGCATGCTGCAAACGCTGCTGGCCGGTGTTCTGCTGACGCTCGCGATCGTCTCCCACCACTTCACCGCCATGGGAGCGATCGAGCTCGTTCCCGATCCGGCGCGAACTCTGAGCCACCTCTCGCTGTCGCCGACCTTGCTGGCGGTCGCGATCGCAGGCGTGGCGCTGACGGTGCTCGGCATGAGCTTCATCGGCGTGCTGGCGGATCGACGGCTTGCGGTCCGCACCGACAAGTTTCAGAAGATCATTCAGGAGCTCAAGGAGGCCCGTCAGCAGACCGAAGCCTCACAGATGAAGCTGGAGGAGCAGACGTTCCGTCTCGACATGGCCGTCAACAACATGTCGCACGGCCTGCTTCTGTTCGATTCGTCGGAACGCATCGTCATCTGCAACCAGCGTTACATCGAGATGTATCGGCTGTCGCCGGACGTCGTGAAAGCCGGCTGTACGTTGCACGATCTGCTCCAGCATCGCCGGCAGACCGGCACCTTCACGGGAGACATCGACAGCTATCGCTCGACGTTGATGGCCGATCTGGCGCAGCAGAAGATCACGCACACCCATGCCCATCTGCCGGACGGACGCTCGATCGAGATCACCAACAAGCCACTGCCCGACGGCGGCTGGCTCGCCACGCATCGCGACACCACCGAACAGCGGCGCTCCCAAGCCAAGATCGCGTACATGGCGCATCACGACGTGCTGACCGGGCTCGCCAACCGGGCAGCGGTGGCGCAGCGGATCGATGAGGCAGCAGCGCGGCACCGCCGCTGGGGCGAGTCGTTCGCGATCCTTCTGCTCGATCTCGACCGCTTCAAGTACGTCAACGACACGCTCGGCCATCCGGCGGGCGATGCGCTGCTCCGCGAGGTCGCGACGCGGCTCAAGGCGTCGCTGCGGAAAACCGATGTGCTCGGGCGCCTCGGCGGCGATGAATTTGCCATCATTCAGGCAAGCGCGCTCGACCAGCGTGGCGCGGCTGCGGCGTTCGGCGCACGCATCATCGACGTCTTGTCGCGACCCTTCATCATCGAAGGCCAAGAGGTCAATATCGGCACCAGCATCGGCATTGCGCTCGCGCCGGAGCATGCCAAGGACCCCGACGGCCTGCTGAAAATGGCGGACCTCGCGCTCTATCGCGCCAAATCGTCAGGGCGCGGCAACTACTGCTTTTTCGACGCCGAGATGATGCAGGCCGCCGGCGCCCGCCGCGAGCTCGAAACCGAGTTGCGCCGCGCCATCCAGAAGGGCGAGCTCACGCTGTACTACCAGCCGATCGTCTCCACCCGAACGCGGAAAATCTGTGCCGCCGAAGCGCTGATCCGCTGGCAGCATCCGACCCGGGGCACGATCGAGCCGGGACAGTTCATTGGCGTCGCCGAAGAGACTGGCCTGATCGCTCCAATCGGCGAATGGGCGCTGTCCAAAGCCTGCGCCGAGGCCGCGCAATGGCCGGACGACATCAAGCTCGCCGTCAATCTGTCGCCCATTCAGTTCCGCAAGGCCAATCTCGGCGAAGTCGTCTCGACGGCGCTTGCCCGCTCAGGGCTTTCGCCGTCGCGGCTGGAGCTCGAGATCACCGAGACCGCGCTGATCGAACGGGCCTCCGAGTGCGTGCCTCTGTTGCGGCAGTTCAAGACGCTCGGCATCGCCATCGCGCTCGACGATTTCGGCACCGGCTATTCTTCGCTCAGCCAGCTCACCATGTTCCCGTTCGACAAGATCAAGATCGACACGTCGTTCATCCGCAGCATGACCAAGCGCGCCGACTGCGCCGCGATCATCTCGGCGACGCTGACGCTCGCCAACAGCCTGAACATCGCGACCACGGCGGAAGGTGTCGAAACCGAGGACCAGTACAAGCTCCTGCGGCTCGCAGGCGTCACGGCCCTGCAGGGCTACCTGTTCAAGCGACCGGGACCTGCCGGCGAGCTCGATTTCGACGCGGTTTACGGCGGCGCGAGGGTCGAGGGCACCGCCGCGTAGCTCCGTCTCACCCGTCCTATTGCTTGAAGATCGATTTTGGAATCATCCCGTGCACCCCCTTGGTGCCGTCGACCACCTGCGTGACGTGATAGTCCACCGCCACGCTCGCGATCATGTAGGCCTCTTCGCGGGTGAGTTTCGGATACTTCTCCACGATCAGCTCGATGGTCTCGCGCACCGCGATCCGCATCGCGTCGTCGAGGTCGGGATTGAGACCCATCGCCATCCAGTGCGTCGGCGTCTCGGCACGCGGCCAGCGCAGCTTCATGTCCTTGTGCAGGATGAACTGAAAGGTGCCGCGCATGCCGGTTTCGATCGCGGTCAGATCGACCTCGCCATGCCCCTGCGCTGCGTGAGCGTCTCCGGCCGAGAACAGCGCGCCCGGAGCATGGACCGGCAGATAGAGCGTCGTGCCCGCGGTCAGGTCCTTGTTGTCCATGTTGCCGGCGTGAACGCCGGGAGGACCGCTGCTGATCCGCCCTGAATCCGGCGCAAGGCCCATGATGCCGAAGAACGGACGGTTCACCGGCACGACGACTCCCTTGGCAACCTCGGCGGTCTTGGCCGTGCGATCGATCGGGATGATGCGATTCCAGAGCGCCGGGAATTCGTCCGGCAGCGTGCCCGCATAAGGGCGCTGACGGTTATAGCCCCAGTCGATTGCGAGCTGGACGTCGAGGATGCGGACCTCCAGCACATCGCCCGGCATCGCGCCCTTGATCTCGATCGGTCCGGTGAGGACGTGCGGGCCCGGCCCGCGATCCTGCACGGTGCCGTAGATGTCGCGCATCGCCTGCGGCAGCGCCGAGGGCGGGACGACGCCGGAAGCGTCGACCACGGCCGGCACGATCGATGCGATGCTTTCGAGCGTCACGGTGTCGCCGCTGTCGATGCTCAGCACCGGCTTCAGCGTCGAGAGGAAGTAGCCGATGTGGACCGTCTTCGGCGTGGGCAACAGGGTATGCTCAGCCGCCGTGACATTCGTGCTCGATACGCATCCGAGCAGCGCCGCGGCGAAGAATTCGATGCGAAAAATCGAACGGTTCATGACAGCCCCCTGATTAAAACCGGTGCAGAATGATAGCGAATGAGCAGATCGATGGAATACGGAAGGCTCCGGATCATAACGGATATGCGCCAGCCGTCTGCTCCGGCTCATCATCCGGGATGACAAGCCCTTAGCCTTCGTTCAAACTTTGCCGATGCGGTCCGCCGTCTGCACGGTCTTTGCCCTCATCTTTGCGCTATCCGTAGCGCCGAGCGGCCCGGCTCACGCGGCCGATTACCCGAACCAGATCATCAAGATCATCGTGCCGTTCCCGCCGGGCGGCGGCGTCGACGTGGTGGCGCGGATGATCGCGCCGCGCTTGAGTGAGTCGCTTGGCCAGTCAGTGATCATCGAGAACCGCGGCGGCGCCGGTGGCTCGGTTGGCGCCACGGCGGTCGCGCAAGCGCCGCATGACGGCTACACGCTGCTGCTCGGCACCGGCAGCACGCACGGCACCAACCCGCTGGTCTACACCCGGCTCGGCTACGATCCCGTGCGCGATTTCGCACCCGTGGCGCTGATCACCTCCGCGCCGATGATGCTCGTTGCCAACAACGACGTGCCGGTGAAGAACGCCGCCGAGTTGATCGCGCTCGCCAAATCCAAGCCCGGCGAATTGTCGTTCGGCTCCTACGGCACCGGCAGCAACAACCACCTCTTCGCCGAGCTGTTGAATTCGATGGCCGGCATACAAACCAACCACATCCCCTACCGCGGCTCGGCGCCGATGATGACCGACCTGATCGGCGGCCGCATTCAGTTCGCCTTCGATGGGGTGGCGACAACCGTCGGCTATATCCGAAGCGGCACCGTACGACCGCTTGGAGTCTCCAGTGCCAAACGGTCGCTCGTCCTGCCTGACGCGCCGACCATTGCCGAGCAAGGCGTGCCGGGTTTCGATGCGTCCGCCTGGTTTGCCCTGTTCGCGCCCGCCGGGACACCTCAGGCCGTGATCGATCTGCTCAACCACAAGGTCAATGACGCGCTCAAGGCCGCCGAGGTCAAGGACGGCTTCCTGAAGATCGGCAACGAGCCGGTTGGCGGCGGACCCGACGTCCTCGCCGCCACGGTGCGGTCGGATTTGCAAAAATGGGCGACAATCGTCCGCGAAAAGAATATCCATATCGACCCATGAAAAGGTCGATCCGCAGAACAAGAGGGTTCCCACATGTCTGAACACAAGCGTCAGATGCATTTCGGCGTCTTTGTGCTCGGGACGGGCAATCATTCGGCCGGCTGGCGCATGGAAGGCGCCTTCACCAGCGGCTGCAGGCTGCCGGTGCTGCAGAACATCGCGACCACCGCCGAACGCGGCAAGTTCGACCTGTTCTTCATATCCGACGGCCTGCTCATGGAGACGAACGACCATCCGTCGTTCGTCAGCCGCTTCGAGCCTCTGACTCTGTTGTCCGCGCTGAGCATGGTAACCAAGCACGTGGGGCTGGGCGCCACGGTATCGACGAGCTTCGGCGAGCCCTATCACGTCGCGCGCGCCTTCGCCTCGCTGGACCATCTCAGCAACGGCCGCGCCGGCTGGAACGTGGTGACCAGCGCCAACCAGAAGGCCGCGCTCAACTTCAGCAAGCAGCGGCTCGACGAGCACGATCTGCGCTACGAGATCGCAAGCGAGTTCGTCGACGTGGTGCGCGGCCTCTGGGACTGCTGGGACGATGGCGCCGTGGTCGCCGATTTGAAGACCGGCGTCTATCTGGACAAATCCAAGATCCATCCGCTCGACCACAAGGGGCGCTTCTATCAAGTGAAGGGCCCGCTCAACATTGAACGTTCACCGCAGGGGCAGCCGGTCATCATCCAGGCCGGCGGCTCGCCGGCCGGACAGGACCTGTCGGCACGGTCCGCGGACCTGGTGTTCTCGGTCGTCAACGGCGACAAGGAATCCGCCAAGACCGCCTATGACAGCCTGAAGCAGCGCGTGGTGAAGCACGGCCGTGACCCGCATGAACTGCCGATCCTGCCGGGCGTCATGCCGATCATCGCCGACACCGACGAGCAGGCCAAAGAGCAGCTCGCCAAGCTGCAAAGCTGGCTCACACCGACGAATGCGCTGGCGCTGGTCTCGGCGCGGCTCGGCCACGACATCTCCGGCTATCCGCTCGACGGGCCGGTGCCGGACTTTCCGCAGACCGAAGGCGGCCAGGCCTTCTCGCGAGCGTTGCTGGACATGGCCCGCCGCGAGAAGATGACGCTGCGCGATCTCTACAACGTGACGGCCGCCGCCCGCGGCCACTGGGTGATCTACGGCACGCCGAAGCGCATCGCCGACACGTTGGAGGAATGGTTCACGAGCGGCCTTGCCGACGGCTTCGTGATCATGCCGGCCTATTTCCCCGGTGCGTTCGACGATTTCGTCGATCGTGTCGTGCCGGAACTGCAACGTCGCGGGCTGTACCGGACCGAATACTCCGGCACGACGCTGCGCTCGCATCTCGGCCTCGAGCGGCCCGGCGTCATGCGGCGGCAGGCGGCCTCGTAGCCGCCAAGCCGGCGACTCCTCCATTCGGCGGATATCCCGTCGGTCCCGGTGTCGTAAACCTGGACACATTGCGGCGCGATTTTGACGGTGGAACCCGTCATGTTGCGCCGTGTGACTTCGCGCACTTCGCACAGGACCGCACCCGAATAGAGATGCTCCCGTGGCACCACAACGGGAGGCGCCTCGTGAACCGTCTCGAAGCTTCGCTGACCACTGCACTGCTTGGTGTTCTTTTGCTGGCTGCAGCGTCGACAAGCGCCGCCCATGCGGAGGCTTTCGGCCGGGTCGGCGCCGTCAATCAGGACGCCACCGGCACTCCACCGGGCGGCGCGGCACGCAAGCTCACCGTCGGCACAAACATCGTGGTCAAGGAGCGCGTGCGCACCTCCGCATCCGGCTCGACCCAGATTCAGTTTCCCGATCAGTCGGCCGTCAACCTCGGCGCCAACAGCGACCTTGTCATCGATCAGTTCGTCTACAACCCAGGTGCCAAGTCCGGCACGATGGTCGCGAGCGTGAGCCGCGGCGTGCTGCGCTTCATCGGCGGCAACATCAGCCACAACACCGGCGCCACCATCCGGACGCCGATCGGCTCGCTGGGCATTCGTGGCGGCATGGTCACGCTCCTGCTGCCTCTGCCGCGAAGCATCGCGCAGAGCGATCCGGCGCTTGCGGGCCTCACGGGCGAACTGGTGATCGCGCATTTCGGCCAGATCACGCTGAGCAACAATGTCAGCACCGTGACTGTGCCTTCGGGTTTCGCCACCGTGATCGGCTCGGCCAACGATCCGATCCCGACGCCAGTCCGGATCTCGGACGCGACGCTCAGGCTCATCGCCCGGCTGATCAACAGCAAGCAGAACCAGACCGGCGGCGTCGCCAATGTCGTAAGGCCCGGCCAGGTGCCGAGCGGATACCGATACACGGTCGTGCAGTATCCGACCGAGCCGCCGGGCACCGATCCTCTGGGTTATACGTCGATCTTCGGCACCAGCGGCAAAGGCGTGTCGCAGACCACCCAGGCGGGCAGCACGACGAAGCCGCCGCCACCGCCGCCGCCGTACTGCTGCAACTGAATTCGCGCGATTACGGATAGCCCGGGAACGTGCCAAACGAGCCGAAACCCCAGGCGCTCCTCATGGTGTCCTGCGGCCACTTCTTCGGCCGCAGCGGCACCTCCTCGTGCCAGGGCCTGGGCTCCCAGTAGCCGAGCTTTTCATCCTTCATGATGTCCATTTCGCAGTAGATCTCGACCCGGACATCGTCACTGTTGCGATGATAGGCCGCGACGTTGTGGCCGACGATGTGGCGCAGCGGCCCCCAGACCAGCTGGATGCCGTTCTTCTGCAAGATCTCGCAGCCGCGCTGAACCTCGGCCCAGTCCTTCACCTCGAAGGCGATGTGATGAAGCCGCGGCGACTCGTAGCGGACGAAATTCACCGTGTGGTGGTCCGGCCCGCAGCGCAGGAACGAGAAATGATCGCCGACCCAGTCCGACACGCGAAAGCCGAGCGTGCCGGTGTAGAAGTCGGTGACCTTCGCAACATCGGTCACGCGATAGGCGACGTGGCCGAGTTTGAGAGTGCCGATTCCGGTGTCGGAGGTGTCCTTTGGAAAGAATTTCTCGGCTTCGAACAGCTCGACCAGCGTGCCCTTCGCGTCGGTGAACACGACAGCCGCGCCGATGCCGGGGCTGACGTCGCTCCGGCGTTCCGCTTTGACGCCTTGCTGGCCGAGAGCGCGTTCGATGTCCGCGAGATCGGCGCCCGGCTGAACCTGGAACGACACGCGCATCAGCGATGATTCCGTGCCCTGCTCGAGCGCCAGAGCCTCCTGCCCGAGCTTGCTCGCGAAGAAGGCCCGATCCTTCTCGCGGTGAATGAGCTGCAGGCCCATCACCGACGTCCAGTACTCCACCTGACGCCCCAGGTCTGGCGTCGTCAGCGTGGCGTGTCCCAGTCTCCTGACGTCAATCATGGCAGCACACTCTTGGTCGATCGGGAGGCAGACCATAGATCATCGGTTGGTCAGGCTGTTGGTATAGCTGACGATAAACTGCTTCATGTCTTCGCTGATGGTTCCGAGACCCGTCAGCACCGCCTGCCCTTCATTGCCAGTCACAAGAATAGGATCGGTCTTGATCACCTTGGAATAGTCCGCCAGAAATTTCTGATCTTTCCAGAGATCGACGAAGGCCGCCCGCATGATCGCGGTGGCTTCGTCGGCGGCTTTCGGCGGCAGCAGCACGACGCGGAACATGGCGAGCTGCGGATCGGCGACGGTCCGCAACGCCTCGTAGAGCTTGTTGCCAGCCAGAGATTTGCCCGGCTGCACCTGCGCGTAGAACTCCTCGAATGTCTGCATGTTCGGCAGCGCCTTGCTGCGCGGATAGGCGCCATTCTTGCGCGGCGAAAGCTGCCACAGCGGCAGGACAACATGGCCCATGGTCGGCTCGATCGATCCGGCCCAGCCGGACAGCGACGAATTCGCCACCTGTCCGATGTTCTGCAGGATCGCGGTCTCGACCTCCTTCAGGCCGCGATACGCCGGAACCGCCTGGTACTTGCGACCAAGCAGGTCAAGCGAAAGCGTCAGGTTCATGGTGTTGCTGTTCTGCGCGTTCAGCGACAGCGCCTTGAAGTCTGTCGCCTTCATGATATCGGCGGCGGTGTTCATGCCCGGCGGGATGTCTTTGCGCGCATAGACCACCAATGGGCTCTCGACGCCCGCGATGAGCACGAAGTCCGAGTAGAACGTGCGCATCGCAGATGTGCCGACGATCTGGCCGGGCACGTCCAGCGTGAAGAAGCCGATCGTATCGCCATTCGGCTGCGCTTCGCCGAGCTGGTTGCTGCCGATGATGCCGCCGCCCCCGCCGACATTCTTCACCACGATGGTCGGATTGCCGGGGATATGCGACGGCAGATGCTGCGCCACGATCCGGCCCTCGAGGTCCGTCGGGCCGCCAGCCGGATAGTTGACGATCATGGTGATCGTCTTGCCTTTGTAGAACTGCGCGCTCGCCTCATGAGGCAACAGCGCCAGCACCAGGATTCCGAAGACTGCCCACAGCACCTTCGTCATCGAATTCCTCCCATAAACGCCACGTTTTTGTTTTTCCGTCGCGGCGACGGCGCGCCGCGACGGTTCTTCAGTGGCCGGCAATCGAGCCGCTACTTCTTGGCCGACCTCTGGTCGGTCAGAAGCGTGCCGAGCTTGAAAGGCTCGAAGGTCGGCTTGTACGACTTCTCGTCCAGGAACTGCCGCAGGCCGGTGTTGTAGGAGTCTTCCTTGTCGGCGGTCTTGATGGCCTGACCTTTTGCCGCGAGGTATTCGTAGGACTGCGCCACGTCCATGGTCCGGCAATGGCGGATCGCCTGCTTGGTCGCACGCAGCACCGCCGGGCTCTTCTTCATCAAGCGCTCGGCCAGATCGGTGACGGCGTCTTCCAGCTTTTCGAGCGGCACCGCGTAGTTGATCATGCCGATCCGCGCCGCCTCCTTGCCGTCGAACGGATCACCGAGGCAGGCGTAGTAGAGCGCGTGGCGCGGCAGCACGGTGTCGATCACCGCCTTGGACACCAGCGCGCCCGGCAGAATGCCCCAGTTCACCTCGGACAGTGAGAACGTCGCGTTCTCGGCCGCGATGGCAAAGTCGGTGGCCAGAAGCTGCATGAAGGCGCCGCCGACGCAGTAGCCGTGCACCATGGCAATCGTCGGCTTGTCGTATTGATAGAGCCGCTCCCAGCGCCAGCGGTTCGCTGCAGCTGCGGCCTTTTTCCGTTCGCCCGGGTTCTTCTCGAGCTCGCGGAAGAACTTCTTCAAGTCCTGGCCGGCGCTGAAGTTGCCGCCCTCGCCGGTCACCACCACGACCTTGACGTCGTCATCGACCTCGAGCCGGGCCAGCGCGTCATCCATGTCGTAGTGCAACTGCGGGCTCATGGCATTGCGCTTGTCCGGGCGGTTGAGCGAGGTCCAGGCGATGCCATCCCGGATCCGCACCTTGACGCATTCATACTTGTATTCAGCCATTTGAGACGTCCTCCTGTTGCGTGTCTCGTTACGGGCCGACATGGCCCGATTTCAAATCAGCCGTAAGTCCGGAGCACATGACGCGCGAGCGTCATCTTCAGAATCTCGATCGGACCTTCGGTGATCATCATGCTGCGCTGGTCTCTCCAGAATTTCTCGATCGGCAGATCGGTCGCGAGCCCCATGCCGCCGTGGATCTCCATGCAGCGGTCGGCGGCGTGGAACGACTGGGTGTCGCCGAAAATCTTGGCCATATAGGCCTCGGCGCGGATGTCACGGCCCTGATCATATTTCCACGCGGCGTCGTAGACCATCAGCCGCAACTGATGCATCTCCATGAAACTCTCGGCGAGCATCCACTGCACCGCCTGCCGGTCCGCCAACGGCTTGCCGAAGGTGACGCGCTCTTTCGCGTATTTGGTGCCGAGCTCGAGACAGCGCTCGATCACGCCAATGCTGCGCGCGCCATGGCGGATGCGGCCGACATTGAGCCAGTGCTGCGCGTGGGCGAAGCCTTCTCCCTCCTCGCCGATCCGATCCTCGACCGGCACCTTGACGTTGTCGAAGGCGATCTCCCAGGGCCGGTCGTCGATGACGAGTTCCTGCGCCCGCAGCAGTTTCACGCCGGGCGATTTCATATCGACGATGAAGGCAGAAATCCCGCCACGCGAGCCTTTGGAGCGGTCGGTCGCCGCAACGAGCTGCGTGAAATGCGCCTCGTCGGCGTTGGTGATGAAGCGCTTGGTGCCGTTGATGACGTAGTGGTCGCCCTCACGAACGGCCGTCGTCCGCATGCCGCCGGGATCGCCGCCGGCTTCGGGCTCGGTCTGGGCCAGGCACCAATTCAGCTCGCCGCGGATCGTCGGCAGCAGATACTTCTTCTTCTGCTCGTCGTTGAGATGATAGAGGATCGGGCTGACGTTGGGGCCGAACACGTCGGCGCCGCGCGACGGCAGCGCAATGCTGCGGCCGAGCTCGGCCCAGACCGTCGCCTTGGCAACGAGTCCCATGCCGAGACCGCCGTATTCCACCGGCACGTCGTAGCCTTGCAGGCCCAGTTCCTTGGCCTTGGCGGTCAGATGCTTTCGCACCTCGGGCTTGAGCTTGTTGTTCTCGCGCGCGGTGCGCTCGATCGGGATCAGCTCGCGATCGACGAACTTGCGAACGGCGTCCTTGAGCATCCGGATTTCCTCCGGAAGCTCAAAATTCAGCCCGTCAGGCGCGGACTGTGCATCCATATCCGCTCTCCTAGGCTTGACGGGGCACCACGCGAACGTCGACCGCGCGAGCGCCGTCGCCTTTCGCAAGAACGATCAGCGGATTGATCTCGAAATCGGACAGGAACGCCCGATGATCGAGGAACAGCCGCGACAGGCCCGTCATCGCTCGAACGACGGCGTCGATATCGCGCGCCGGACGGCCGCGGAACTCGCCGAGCAGCGACGCGCTCCGCAACGAGGCCAGCATCTCGCGCGCGGTTGGCTCGTCAACCGGCAGCAACCGAATGGCCACGTCACGCATCACCTCGACCATGACGCCGCCGAGCCCGACCAGCATGAACGGACCGAATTGCGGGTCTTCGCGGACGCCAAGGATGATCTCAAGGCCCGACACCATCTCCTGCACCAGGAAACCTTCGATCCGGGCGCCGGCATCGTGCGCAACGAGGCGCGCGCTCATCGTCTCCGCCGCGGCCCGGACCTCGCTGGCATCGCGCAATCCAAGCGAAACGCCGCCAACCTCGGTTTTGTGGCTGGCTTGCGGCGAGACGATTTTCAGCGCCACGGGAAAACCGATGCGGGAGGCGGCGGCAGCGGCTTCATCGGCGGTCTTGGCCATCGCGCTTTTGGGCGCGTTCAAATCATGAGTGCTCAGCAGCGCGTCGAGCGCCGCGCCTTTGAGGTTTTCCGCACGGCCCTGCGGCGCCGGCGCGGCAACGGGTTTGCGCCGGAGCGCCGCCGCGTAGCGCACCAGGCCCTGCAGCGCGCGAACTGTCTGCGGCAAGCCTTGGATGAACGGCACCCCGGTCTCGCTTTGATATTTGCGGCTGACCTCCGAAGCATTCTGCGAGATGCGGCCAAAGGCCAGCACCGGTTTGTCGGTCGAGGCGAGAACGCCTCGCAGCGGCTCGGCATTGTACGGGTCGTTCGGCCCGGTCGGCACGAGCCCCTGCACCGTGACCAGATCGACCGTCGGATCGGCGCAGACGACCTTGCAAATCTCGGCAAACTTCGGCGCCTGCACGCCGACGGCGGGACCGACGTCGAGCGGATTCTCGGCCGCAAGCCCCGGATCGACCATCGGCTGAAGCCGGGCACGGGTTTCCGGCGTGAACGGCGCCATCTCGGCGCCCTCGTCGCTGGCGTAGTCGAGCACGAGTCCCTTGGCGCCGCCCGAGTAGCAGGCCATGGCAATACGGTTGCCCTTCGGCAGGCGTCCCTGGCTGAAGGCGAGCGATGTTTCCAGCAGATCGTCCAGCGACGGACAGCGCACGATGCCATATTTGCGGCACACCGCGTCGAACACCTGATCGTCTGCCGCAATGGCGCCGGTGTGGCTTGCGGTCGCGGCCTTGCCGCGTTCGCTGCGCCCGACCTTGAGAAGTATGATCGGCTTCGCGGCTTTGAGCGCCTTCTCGGCCGCCGCCATGAAGGCCTGCGGCCGCCGCACGCCCTCGACGAGACAGACAATGGTCTTGGTGTGCTCGTCGTCGACCAGGAAATTGATGTAGTCGGCGAGATCGAGATCGAGCTCGTTGCCGCTCGACACCGCATAAGAGAAGTCGAGCCCGCGCAGCGCCGCCTGCTGCAGCCAGAACTGGAAGGTGCCGCCGGACTGGAACACAACCCCGACGCCACCCGGCTGCAGTGAACGCACACGCTTGGCTGGATAAAGCAGAAGCTTCTCGCGAATCGCGAGCGAGCCCATGCAATTCGGACCGGAAATCCGAAGCCCGTTGTTGTCCGACAGTGCGCGCAACGCCTGTGCACGCTTCTGGCCTTCGGGATCTCCGCCTTCGCCAAATTGCGCCGCGAAGATCAGCGCGCATTTCAAGCCGTTTTGCGCGCCCTCGGTGAGCGTGTCGACGACCGCGGCCGTCGGGATCACCGTCAAGGCGAGATCGACCGGCTCCGGGAGCGCGGCGAAGCTCGGATAGACCTTCCGGCCCCACAGCTCGTCGCGTTTCGGATTGATCAGATAGACCTTTGCCGGGAAACCGCCGAACTCCAGGTTCTGGTAGATTTCCTGACCCCACCCGCCGCGGCTGGAGTCGGATGCGCCAACAAGCGCGATGGATTTCGGGCGGAGCAGATACTCAACTGACCGAAACACAACCATGCTTTCCCGATCGCCATTGCGTTGTCGTCGAACACCGCCCCAGCGTTCGATAACCGCGCGGAGCATGCAGGCTCACGCGCCGACTGCCAAGACTGCGTTTGCGAATGACAGGCAACCACGGTGGGGTCGATAATCGCACAAGCGGGCGGCTTTCGCTGCGCTGCAATACGGAGGCTGCTATGATCAGGCTGATCGACCGGGGTTAATGGATGGCACAGCTCGACATCGCCCAACGTGTTTACAACCACGCGTGGAAGCTCGACCCTATCGTCCGCAGCCTGCTCGACACGGATTTCTACAAGCTTTTGATGCTGCAGATGATATGGGCGCGGCATCCGGATGTGCGTGCGACCTTCTCGCTGCTCAATCGAACCAGGCGTATCAGGCTGGCCGATACCATCGATCAGAAAGCACTACGCGACCAGCTCGATCACGCCCGCACCATCCGCTTCACCAAAAAGGAGATGATCTGGCTCGCCGGCAATTCGTTCTACGGGCGCAAGCAGATTTTCTCGCCCGAATTTCTGGCGTGGCTCGAGCGCTTCGAGCTGCCCGATTACGATCTGCACAAGGAAGACGGCGAGTTCGTGCTAGAATTCCCGGGGCTGTGGACCCACACCTCGATGTGGGAGATCCCGGCGCTTGCGATCATCAACGAGCTGCGCTCGCGGGCCGCGCTCAAGGGGCTGGGTCGCTTTACGCTCGACGTGCTCTACGCGCGCGCCAAGGCCAAGCTGTGGTCGAAGGTGGAGCGGCTGGCGAAACTGCCCGATCTCAAGATTTCGGACTTCGGCACGCGTCGGCGCCACAGCTTTCTCTGGCAACGCTGGTGCGTGGAGGCGCTGAAGGAAGGCTTAAGTGATGCGCTGATCGGCACCAGCAACGTGTTGCTCGCCATGGATACCGACATGGAAGCGATCGGCACCAACGCACACGAACTGCCGATGGTGTTGGCGGCCCTGGCCACGAGTGACGAGGAGCTACGACAGGCGCCCTATCGCGTGCTGCAGGATTGGAAGAAATTCTACGGCGGCAATCTTCTGATCGTGCTGCCGGACACGTTCGGCACGCCTTCATTTCTCCGCTATGCGCCCGATTGGATCGCCGACTGGACCGGCTTTCGTCCGGACTCAGCGCCGCCCATCGAAGGCGGCGAGATGATCATCGACTGGTGGCGCGCCAAGGGCCAGAACCCGCAAGACAAGCTCCTGGTGTTTTCCGATGCGCTCGATGTCGACACCATCGAGCGCACGTACCAGCATTTTCGCGGCAAGGCGCGGATGAGCTTCGGCTGGGGCACCAACCTGACCAACGATTTCGCGGGCTGCGCGCCGCATCCGAACGATCAGCTCGGCGCAATCTCGCTGGTCTGCAAGGTCAAGGAGGCGAACGGACGTCCGGCGGTGAAGCTCTCCGACAGCATCAACAAGGCGATGGGTCTACCGAGCGAGATCAAACGCTATCTCTCGGTGTTCGGCACCGAGGGACGCGTCGAGCAGCCGGTTCTGATCTGAACCATGCTTTACCGGGCGCCGGAGCCGGCGCCCTATGGCGCCGGGGCGTACTCCTCGCGCACCGGCGTGAAGATATCGAGGTTCAGCACCGGCTCGTCGCCGACCACTTCGCCCCAATGCATCACGTCGGGCGGGATTTGCAGCAGACCGCCGGGGCCGAGCACCACGCTCTTGTCGCCGACATGGAAGCGGATGTGGCCGGCGAGAATGTAGACGATCTGTTCGTACGTGTGCTTGTGGGGCTTCGGCTCGTGCTTCGGCATCAGCTTGTGCAGAGCGAGCGTCGCGCCGTTGCCGGAGAACGCCTTGCGCGTGATGCCTTCGCGCACCGGCTCCCACGGGATGTTCTCCCAATCAATCTTGTGCAGGTCCATGGCAGTCTCCTTACTTGGTTTCGCCGAGGATGCCCCCCGGCCGGATGAAAAGGAAGATCAGCAGCACCGACAGCGCGGCCACGTTCTTCAAGCCCGCACCGAACGCCACGATGGCGATCGATTGCGCGAGCCCCAGCATGATGCCGCCGATGAACGCTCCGAGCGGATGGCCAAAGCCGCCGACGATGGCGGCGATGAAGCCTGAGATTGCAAATGGCACGCCGACATTGAACGCGGTGTATTGCGTCGGCGTGATGAGGACACCGGCGATGGCGCCGAGCCCGGCCGACAGCGCGAATGACAGCGCCAGCATGCGCGAGACGTTGATGCCTTGCAGCGACGCAGCCTCGCGATTGAACGCGCAGGCGCGCATCGCCTTGCCGGTCTTGGTCCGCTTGAAGAACTGGTCGAGCAGAACGATCAGAAGGAACGAAATGCCGACGATCCAGAGGAACTGGTAGCTCACGGCCACCGAGCCGAACCGGATCGGCGGCAGGTCGGTGAACTGCGGCAAGGTTCGGGGCTGATCGCCGGCCACGATCAACGCCAGGCGCTCAACGACGATCTGGGCCGCGAGCGTCGCCAGGATCATCACGAACATGGTCGCCTTGCGATCCCACAGCGGCCGCACCACGATGCGTTCAACGACGACACCCGCGGCCGCGACCACAACGATGGCGGCCGCGGCTGCAATCGGTAGCGGCAGGCCGAGCGTCTTGAGCGCGCTATAGGCGATCATGCCGCCCATCATCACGAACGCGCCCTGGGCGAAGTTCACGATGCCGCTGGCGTTGTAGATGACGCAGAAGCCGATGCCGATCAGGCCGTAGATGCAGCCGACGGCGATGCCGGACAGCGCGATCTGGGGGAGATACGACAGGTCAGGCATGATCGGCTCCATGACCCACACCGAGATAGGCTGCGACGACAGCAGGGTTCTCGCGGACCTCGGCCGGCGTGCCTTGGGCGATCTTGCGGCCGAAATCCAGCACCGCGATAGTGTCGGCCGTGTTCATCACAAGCTTCATGTCATGCTCGATCAGCAGCACCGTGGTGCCACGCTGGGCGATCGCGCGGATGGTCGCCGACAGACGCTTGGACTCATCGGTCGAAAGTCCTGCCGCGGGCTCGTCGAGCAACAGAAGCTTCGGCCGCGCCGCCAGTGCTCGCGCGATTTCGAGAAGCCGTTGCTGGCCGTAGGCGAGCGCGGTGGATTCCGCATCGGCGGCACCTTCCAATCCGACAAAATCGAGCAGTTCGCGCGCCCGCGCCTCGACCTCGCGCTCGGCCGCCCGCGTGCCGCGGCTTCGGGCCAGGGCCGACAAAGCGCCGCCCGTGGTGTGCAGATGGCATCCGACCTGGATGTTCTCGAGCACCGACAGATTCTGGAAGAGCTGCACCAATTGGAAGGTGCGGATAAGGCCCAATGCGGCGATCTTCTCCGGCGGACGCGCTGTGATGTCCTCGCCCGCGAACACGATGCGTCCGGCATTCGGCTCCCGGAACCCGGAAATCAGATTGAACAGCGTGGTCTTGCCGGCACCGTTTGGCCCGATCACCGCGGTGACGCCACCCTGGGCGACCTCGAGATTGATGGCATCGACGGCGACCAGCCCGCCAAATCGACGCGTCACGCCCTGCAGAGATAAAAGCGTCATGCCTTATCTCCGCGTGACATCAAACTGCCGAGGCCGGCGAGGCCTTTCGGAGCGTAGATCAGCAGCGCGATCAGGCCGGCGCCGTAGAACAGATCCTGGTACTCCTTGAAGCCACGGAAAATTTCCGGCAGCAGGCTGACAATCACTGCGCCGAGGATGGGTCCGCCGATCGTACCGATGCCACCGACATAAAGCATCGTGAAGGCGAGAACGACCATGTGCAGCCCGAACACCTCGGGACTGACGAACTCCACCACATGCACGAACAGCGAGCCGGCGAGCGCCGCATAG
Organism: Rhodoplanes sp. Z2-YC6860; assembly: GCF_001579845.1. Classification (GTDB taxonomy): domain Bacteria; phylum Pseudomonadota; class Alphaproteobacteria; order Rhizobiales; family Xanthobacteraceae; genus Z2-YC6860. The sequence continues at coordinate 2,446,923 of NZ_CP007440.1, read as the reverse complement.
CCGGCCGAGATCATGAACGCGGCGAGTTTGTAGCGGGCCACCTCGATGCCAAGCGCTCGCGCCGCATCCTCGCTTCCGGCGATCGCAGCCACCGCCCGCCCGAAGCGCGAGGCGCGAAGGCGCGCTGCGGCAAACGTCGCCAGCGCCACGATCACCATGAGCGCGAACAGCTTGCCGCGCTCCGACACGATCTCGTAGCCGGCGATGCCGAGCGGCGCGACGCCGGAAATGCCCATGTAGCCCTGAGTCACCGACTGCCACTGGATCGCGATCTCGTAGACGATCAAGCCGATCGCGAGCGTCGCCATCGCGAGGTAGTGGCCCTTGAGCCGCAAGGTCGGCCAGCCGATCACCAGCGCCACGACGAGCGCCAGCCCGAGACCCGCCGCAAAGGCCGCGATCGGTTCCCAGTAATAGGTCGCGGTGAGAATGGCCGAGGTATAGCCCGACAACGCCGCGAATGCGTTGTGTCCGAATGACACCTGGCCGGCGAAGCCCATGAACACATTGAGCCCGATGACGAACACCGCGTAGATCATCGCGAACGACATGATGGTGACGAAATAGCCGCCACTGACGAAGGCATAACCCAGCATCGCGGCCGCCACCGCCCACGGCAGCGCCGCCAGCGCGCGCCGGATCCAGTCACGAGAGATAGTAGCGGGCGAGTTCGTCATGGGACGTGATGGTTCGCGGATCGATTTCGGCGATCAATCGACCGACCGAGAGCAGGTAAGCGCGGCTCGACCGACGCAGCGCCAGCGGCGCCTTCTGCTCGACCAGGACGATCGGCAGACCTTCCTTATTGAGGAGCGCGAGCGTGCTGAGAATTTCGTCGATGACCTTGGGCGCAAGGCCGAGCGAAGGCTCGTCCAGCAGCAGGATTTTCGGATCGGCCATCAACGCGCGGCCGACCGCCAGCATCTGCTGCTCGCCGCCGGACAGCGAGCCCGAGATTTGATGAAGCCGCTCGCGCAGCCGCGGGAATAGATCGAACACGCGTTTCTCGCGACGCTCGAACTCGGCGGTGTCGTTGAGCAGATAGGCTCCGAGCTCGAGGTTTTCCTGGACCGTCATCGGCGCAAAGATCCCGCGCCCCTCAGGCACCAGCACCACGCCACGCGCGACGCAGGCGTCGGGCGACTGGCGCGGCAAGGACGCGCCGCCAAAACTGACCTCGCCGGAATTGGCGACGAGGCCCATGATGGCGCGCATCAGCGTGCTCTTGCCCGCGCCGTTCGGGCCCAGCACGGCGACGAACTCGCCGGCTGCAACCGAGAGGCTGATGTCATGCAGCGCCTCGACGCGCCCGTAGCGCGCCGAGAGCTGCCGGACTTCGAGGACCGCCGTCACTTCACGACTATGACGCGCCCGCCGACGATGCTTGCGAGCAGGAACGGGTTGACGGTGATGCCCTGGTGCACGGTCGGCGACATGTTGTAGACGCCGGTGGTGCCCTGGAATCCGGTGATGGCCTCGATCTGGTCGCGAACTTTCGAGCCCTCGAAGCTCTTGCCCTGCTCGACCGCCTTGGCGGTGATCTGCACACCGTCCCAGCCGCGCGCCGCCCAGTTCGGATCGCGGTCCTGGTATTTCGCCTTCCACGGCACCAGGAACTTGGCGATCTCCGACTTCATCGCGCTGTCCGGCAGTGCGTCGTAGACCTGCGACGGCGAGGCGACGAAGAAGAACTTGTCGCCGAGCACTTCGGCGACCGGGCGGAACACCGCCAGATCCTCGACGCTGGTCAGCATCAGCATGTCGAGACCGAGCTGCTTGATGTTCTTGGCCGCGGTCAGCGTGGTGCCGCCGAGGCCGATCTTGAGGATCGCGCGGGCGCCGGCCGCATTCATCTTGCTGATCTGGACGCTGAGATCGGCGTCATCCTGCTTGTACTGTTCGATCCCGACCAGCTCGAGGCCGTAATCGGCCGCGGTCTTTTCGGCGATGTTCTTCTGCAGCACCGCATAGGGCGACGGATCGTGCAGCACGCCGATCTTTTTGACCTGGGTCTTTTCTTTGAGATACGACAGCCGCGTTGAAACCTCGAACCCCGCTGGCGGAAGCGTGCTGAACGCCCATTTCACGTGATCGGCGTTCTGCGGCAGGATCGAGCACAGCACCATCGGGATTTGCGCACGCACCGTGAGCGGCGCGCCGGCGAAATTACCCGCCGAGACGCAACCCGACAGGAAGATGTCGGCTTTGTCCGACGAGATCATCTTGCGATAGACCGTCACCGCCTCCTGCGGCTCGGACTTGTTGTCCTCGACGACGACCTCGACCTTGCGGCCCATGATGCCGCCCTTGGCGTTGAGCGCCGCCGCCGCGAGCTCGACGCCGTCGCTCCAGCCGCGGTCGACCGTGGCGGCATAACCGGTCAGGCCGGCCGAAATGCCGATCTTGTAGACCTGCTGAGCACCGGCCGGGCTGGCCGACAGCGCGGCAGCGATTGCGGCAAGCGTCGCAAATTTCACCCTGTTCATGACGTCCCTCCCACTCCTTTTATATTGGTTGAAGTTCAGCGATGTCCGTAGCCGCCACCTCCGGGCGTCTCGAACAGCACGATGTCCTCCGGCTGCAGCGTGAGCTTCCTCAGCTCTTTCACCGGCTGGCCGTTGATATGGAATTTGCCGGCCGCGCCCGCCTCGCCGCCGCCGAGCCCTTCGGGGCCTTCGTCGACGCGGCTCGCCACGGCGTTGAGCAGCCATTCGTCCTTGGTCTGCAGCCGGAACTGGATGATCTGGCCGTCGCCGCCGCGCATGGCGCCGTCGCCGCCGGAGCCCGGCCGCAACTCCTTGCGGTCGAACAGCACGGGCGTCACGGCCTCGACGATCTCCACCGGCACGGCAGCAACGCCGGTCGGATAGCAGGTCGCGCTCGGCCCGGGCTTGGTCGCGCGCGCGCCCATGCCGCCGGAGTAGTTGAACATCGACGAGGTGAAGGGGCTCCCGTCCTCGCGCTTGCCCTGGATCTGCATCGTCCAGACGGCGCCCGAGCCCTCGGCGAGAACGCGGTCCGGGATCACTTGATAGAGCGCCTTGAGGATCGGCATGGGCACATACATGCCGACCACGTGGCGGGCGTTGACCGGCACCGGGTACTGGCAATTGAGGATCGAGCCTTCGGGCGCGTGGACCTTGATCGGCGCCAGGCTGCCGGTGTTGTTCGGCAGATCCGGATTGAGACAGGAGCGGATCGCAAATGTCGAATAGGCATGGGTGTAGTTGAGCACGACGTTGATGCCGCTCGTGGTCTGCATCGTCGACCCGGTGAAATCGACCAGGATTTCGCCCGCGTCGGGATCGACCGTGACCGCCGACTTCAGCGTGATCACCTGCCCGCCCGGCACGTCGAACGCGCTTTCGCCATGGTAAGTACCGGCCTTGAGCTTGGAAATCGCCGAGCGCGTCGCCGCCTCCGAGCGCGAGATGATCTCGTCCGACAGGCCCTCGATGTCGACGAGCTCATAGCGCTGGCACATCGCGATCAGCCGCTCGCTCGCCGCCTGCCCGCTCGACACTTGTGCGGCGAGATCGCCGAACACGGCGTCAGGCGTGCGCACGTTCGACTTGATCATGGCATGCAGCACCGGGCACGGCACGCCTTCGTTGTAGAGCTTGAGCGGCGGAATCCAGAGCCCCTCCTCGTGCACGTCGCGCGCGCCCGCGCCAATGCCATAGCCGCCGATGTCGGTGTGATGGATGGTCGAGCCGATATAGGCCAGCACGCGGTCGCCATCGAAAATCGGCGTCAGCACTGTGATGTCGAAGAAATGCCCGGCTGACATCCACGGATCGTTGGTCACGACCACGTCGCCCGGCTTGAGATTGTTGGCGAAGATGCGCACGAGGTGCGAGCCGGCGATCGCCAGCGAATTGATATGGCCCGGCGTGCCGGTGTTGGCCTGCGCCACCATGCGGCCGCGCCGGTCGAACAAGGCACACGCCAAATCGCCGGCCTCGCGGACCACCGGGCTGAAGGCGATGCGCTGCAACGCCTTGGCGCGTTCGGTCACGATGCCGATGAGATTGGACCACAGGATTTCAAGCTCGACGCCGTCCATCGCTCTATCCCTTCCGCGCAAAGATACAGCCGATCTTGTCGACCGTCGCCGTCCAGTCCGGCGGAATGACCGTCGTGGTCTCGCGCTCCTCGATGATCGCCGGCCCCTTGACGCTCTGGCCAGCGGCGAGCGAATTGCGATCGTAGACCGGCACTTGAAGTCCGTCGCTCCAGGCATCCACTTGGCGTTTGCCCTTCGGTCGGCCGGGCTCGCCCGGCAGGCTCATCGCCCGATTGAACGGGATGATGGGCCCGCGCGCGGTCACCCGCCAAGTGACAAGCTCGATGGGAACGTGGGACGGATTGACGCCGTAGAGCTTCTTGTAGGCCGGGATGAACACATCCACGATGCGGCTCGCGTCATGGTGGGTGCGCGGATCGACGTCGAGTGCAACGGTGAGTTCGCTCTGCTGGCCGAGATAACGCAGATCGGCGGCGAAGATCAGCGTCACGGTCTCCTCGGCGCAGCCGGCCTCCTTCAACGCGGCCGTCGCCTCGCGGGCGAGCTCTCCCAGGATGCGGTCGACCCGCGTCCAATCCAACTCGTTGACGCGCACCAGATCGCTGCGCACCAGATCGAACCGCACCGACGTAACGAGCGTGCCAAAGGCCGACAGCACACTCGGCTGCGGCGGCACGATCACCTCGGAGCTCTGCAACAGCGCCGCCACCTCGCAGGCGTGCACCGGGCCGGCGCCGCCGAACGCGAACAGCGGCATGCCACGCCAATCGACGCCGCGGTCGGTGGCGTGCGTGCGCACCGCGGCCGCCATCGACTCGGTCACGACGCGGAAAATGCCCCGCGCCGCCTGCGCGCGAGTAAGCCCAAGATCGTCGCCCAGCTTGCCGACGGCAGCTTCGGCGGCTTTGCGGTCGAGCTTCATGTCGCCGCCCAGGAAATTGTCGGCATCGAGGAGGCCGAGCACGAGATCGGCGTCAGTCACGGTCGGTGACGTGCCGCCCCGGCCATAGCAGGCAGGCCCTGGCGCCGAGCCTGCGCTTTCGGGGCCGACCTTGAGCAGGCCAAGGCTATCAACCCGGGCGATGCTGCCGCCGCCCGCGCCGATCTCGATCATGTCGATCGACGGGATGGTGACCGGCAGACCGCTGCCCTCCTTGAACCGCCAGCGGCGGTCCACCTCGAACAGCCCGGTGATCAGCGGCTCGCTGTCCTCGATCAGGCAGGCCTTGGCCGTGGTGCCGCCCATGTCGAACGACATCAGCCGCTCAATGCCCAGCACCTCGGCGTAATGGCAGCCCGCGAGGGCACCGGCGGCAGGCCCGCTTTCGATCATGCGCGCCGGATAGCGGCCCGCGGTCTCGGCGCCAACCACGCCGCCCGATGACAGCATGATCAACGGCGAGTTCGGGAAACCGTCATGCTCGAGGCGCTCGCTCAAGCCTCGCAGATAGGGCAGCGAGATCGGCATGGCATAGGCGTTGACCGCGGCGGTCGAGGCGCGCGGATATTCGCGGATTTGCGGCGCCACCTCCGACGACAGCGTGACGAACACATCCGGCAACAGCGCGGCAAGCTCCTTGCCGACCGCGCGCTCGTTGTCGGGATTGGCGTAGCTGTTGAGAAAGCAGATCGCGACCGATTGGGCGCCCTTGGACTTGAGGGTTTCGGCCAGCGCCTTGACCTGCGTCAGGTCCGGCTTGCGCAGCACCGTGCCGTCCGCCCGGACACGTTCGTTGACGCCGAGAGTGAACTCGGCAGGCACCAATGGATCCGCAAATTCGATCTGCGGATCGTACATCTCATAGCGGTGCTCGTTGCGGATATGCAGGACGTCGCGGAATCCCTCGGTGACCAGGAGCGCCGTAGGCTTGCCCTTCCGCTCGATCAGCACGTTGGTGACGACCGTGGTGGCGTGCACCACGACGCCATCGACATCGCGCGGACCGATCTTGGCGGCCTTCATCACATTCGACACGCCCGCGAAGAACCCCTCGAGCAGGTCATGATGCGTGGTCAGAACCTTGTCGACCGTCAGCACGCCCGACGAGTGACGGAGCACGATATCCGTGAACGTGCCGCCGATGTCGACTGCAAGCGAATACGTCACTTGTTACCCTCTCTCACGCTCATCAACTATCCTTGCCATCCCAGATCGCGCGACACGCTGCGCGCCGTCTCGATGACCGCACTGACCTGCGCCGGCGTGGGCTTCGCCGCGATCACCTGGGTCGACCCGACCATGGCGATCGATCCGACCAGCACGCCGCGATGATCGAACACCGGCGCGGCCAGCGTGTTGACGCCCGTGACGGCCTCGTGTGGCGCAGTGGACCAGCCGCGCTTCCTGACCGCCTGCACCTCGCTTGAAAGCGCCTTGGCATCGGTCAATGTGTGCGGCGTCCAGGCTCGGCGCGGCTTGCTCAGCACCCGCTCAAGCAGGCCTTCCGGGCCAAAAGCCAGCCAGACCTTGCCATGCGCGCTCGCGTGCAACGCCAAGCGGGTGCCGGGGCGCGTCGAGAACTCCACCACCGAGCGGCCGTGCATGAGATCGAGCACCACCAGATCGTCATCCAGCAGCGCGCAAAGCGAAACCGCATGCCCCGTGGTGTCCCGCAGCTTGAGCAGCGCGTCGCGGGCGACGGCGACGATCTCGAAGTTGCCGCGCGAGGTCTCGCCCAGGACCATCAGCTTGATGCCGATCGCGTAGCGGCCGGTGCTGACGTCGCGTCGCACAAAACCGTGACGGGCGAGCGCGCTGAGATGCCGATAGACCGTCGATTTCGACGCCGAGAAGGCTTGCGCAATCGACGTCAGGGGCGTGGGCGCAGCCTGCGCCGCCAGATGATCCAGGATACGCAGCGCCAGATCGAGCGTGCCGGTGTCTTTCGGCGCCGCAGCGCGCCGCGCCGGCGCGCGGGGCGATTTCGCCCGCGCGGGCTGCCCCCGGCTTTCGGCCGCACGCCGTTTCGGCATCTGACGTCGTTCCAACATACAAAACTGCGTTTCGAATAATGAAACAGCGATGGCAGCTTTTGTACACCAAATCCGGCGCCGAGTCTCGCGTCATGTCGCGCGAGCAAACGCGACATGAGCGCGCTCTTCGCAAGCGCAGCAAATTGTCCGAGTCAGAAGATGCGGGAGTGCTTCAGGTCGCGAGGTTTTCGCGGAGCGTCCGTCCCGTATAAGCGGTGCGGAAGCGGCCGCGGCGCTGCAGCTCCGGCACCAGAAGGTCGACGATGTTGTGCAGCATGTCGATCTGCTCGGCCTGCGAGTGGCGCAGCATGAAGCCGCCCCGGCTGCCCGAGCCTTCGAAGCGCTCTTCGAGATAGTCGGCGATCTGCGCTGCGGTCCCAGGAACCGTCGTCGCGTAGCTGGTCGCCGTGCGCAGCCCGTGCTGCATGAAGTCGTCGAGCGTGATCTCGCCGTCGTCGCCCAACGTCGCCGAGAGCTGCTGAACAAAGCCGACCGGCGATGCATTCGCGGCGACGATGCGCTCGTTCAACTCGCGCAGCGTGAAACGCGGTGGAAGCGTCGACATGTCGAAACCCGTGTTGTGCGACAGCCAGACGCCGACCGCCTCGCGCGGCACACCCGCGATCAGGCGCTCGCGCATCCGCTTGGCCTCGGCTTCGGTCTCGCCGACCATGACCTGCGTCGACCAGATGATGCCCACTTTCGACGGATCGCGGCCTTCGGCGCTGAGCGCCGCGTCGACCTCGGCGCGCTGCTTGGCCATCGCCGGGATCGGCTTTCGGGCCCCGAAAATATGGTCGACAAAGCGAGCCGCCGTTTTGGTGCCGCGCGCCGAGCCGCCGGCCTGGATCAGCACCGGCACGACCTGCGGCGACGGCGGCACGCTGAGCGGCCCTTTGACTTTGAAGAACTTGCCGACGTGATTGATCGGACGCACCTTGTCCGGGTTGGCAACGCGGCCGGTCTGCCGGTTCCACTCGAACGCATCGGGATCGACGCTCCGCCACAGCGCCTGGCACACGTCCATGAACTCGTCCATGCGATCGTAGCGCTGGCTGTGCTCCATCAATTCGTCGAAGCCATAGTTCTGCGCATCGGCCTTGCGCTGCGACGTGATGACGTTGAACGCAATCCGGCCGTCTGTAATGTGATCCAGCGAGTTGAGCAGGCGCGCCACATAGAACGGATGCATGAAGGTGGTCGCGTAGGTCAGGCCGAAACCGATGTGCTTGGTGACCCGCGACATCGCGGTGATCCACGGACTCATGTCGAGGCGCGGCCAGGCCACGCCGTAGCTCACGGCGTCGTCGATCGAATTTTTCCAGGTGTTTGGAATTCCCGTTGAATCGCCGAAGAAGATCAAATCGATCAGACCACGCTCGGCGACGCGCGCAATGTCCTCGAACAATCCCACGTCAGGATAGTGGCGGCCGACCCGCGCGCCCGGCTCCCGCCATGTCGTCTCGACCTGGGTCCATGACACGTCGATCGCCAAATGCATCTGCGGCTTCATCGCGATTGCGCTCCGCTATTCGATCGTTGATCCGGTGTTGAGATGGCGCCGCACTTTGCGGGTGAGCTCAACGAAATCCGGCAGCTCCGTGGTCGCGACGGTGCGCGGTCTCGGCAGATCGACCGCGATCTCGCCGACGATGCGGCCCGGCCGCGGCGACATCACCAGCACGCGATCGGCCAGGAATACGGCTTCGGAAATGCTATGGGTGATGAAAAGCACGGTCTTCCGCCGCTCGATCCAGATGCGCTGCAATTCTGCGTTCATCAGCTCGCGGGTCATGGCATCGAGCGCGCCGAACGGCTCATCCATGATCAGGACATCCGGGTCGTGGATCAGGGCCCGGCACAGCCCGACCCGCTGCTGCATGCCACCGGAGAGCTGATGCGGCAGCGCGTTCTCGAAACCTTCGAGCCCCACGAGGCGGATAAGATCGCGTGCCGCTTCACGGTATTTGGCGACATCCAGGTCGCGGATCTCGATCTGCAGCAGCACGTTCTGCAGAACCGTCCGCCACGCCATCAGCAGCGGACTCTGAAAGACGATCCCGATCGACGGCGTGGGGCCCTTGATCGGCTCGCCCTTCACCCGGATCGCGCCGCTCGATTGCGGCATCAATCCGGAGATCAGCTTGAGCAGCGTGCTCTTGCCGCAGCCGCTCGGGCCGAGCAAGGCGACGAACTCGCGCTCGCCGGCACGCAGCGAAACGCCGTCGAGCGCATGAACCTCGGCGTTCTTCGATCGATAGAACAGGCTGACGTCTTCAAGGCCGATGACTTCGTCACGCACAGCCATCATCGCCTTCAATTCGCCGGTACGAACGCGTTGGTGTAGAGGCTGTCGGTCGGGATCGGCTTCTCGAGCTGTCCGGTCTTGACCAGAATATCGACCGAGACCGCCCAGTCCTTATCGCTCATCCAGCCCAACGGACGGCCCTCGGTGTTTTTCGTGGCGAGCCGCCGTGTGGTTTCGATCCACTGCAGCTTGACCGATTCGCGGCGCTCGTCACGCGCGCCGGACAGCTTCATCGCGACGTCGACGGCCTCCTCGGTCTTGTCGGGCTTGGTGATTTCGCCCAGCGCCTTGGCGCTGGCGCGCACAAAGCGGCGCAGCATGTCGGGCTTTTCAGCAATCACCCGCTCATGCGCCAGGAGGCCCTGTCCCATCGGCGTGATCCCATAATCGGCGAACGGCATGAAATACACCGGCTTGTCCTTGCCTTGCTGCGCGCGGACCACAAGGTCGAGTGGCGAGCCGATCACGACGCTGATGAAGCTGTCGACCTGACCGTTGACGAACACGGTGTTGCGCGTGGCCGCGCTCGTGACCTGGATCTTCACCTTGTCGGCTGGAATCTTGTTGATCGCCAGCAGCAGATCGAGCATGGCCTTGTGATCGGCGGTGGTGGCGACCGATCGGCCGATCAGGTCCTCGGGCTTCTTGATGGGCGCGTCAGCGCGAGAGATGATGGCCCAGGCGCCGTCCTGCACCTCACCAAAGATGCCTTTGAGCTTCATGCCCTTGGCGACGCCCACCGACATGAACATAAAGTCGGCGAGGCCGATGTCGTCCTGCTGGCCTGCCATCAACGCCACGGTCTTGCCGGAGCCCGCACCTTCCTTGATGTCGACATCGAGATTCTCGGCGGCGTAGTAGCCTTTCTCCTTCGCCCAGTAGAACGGCAGGTGATAGCCCGACAGCGTCCAGTCCAGCCGGAAGCTCACGGCATCGGCGGCTTTGGCGGGAGCCACGGCCATCGCAATGACCAGTGCGGCGGCGACAGCCCGGCAGAAGCGAAGCACGTTCATCTCATGTCTCCCGTTCACGACTGATAGGCGGGCGCATCGTCTGCGCGCATGGACACGTGCCAGGGGATCGTCAGGCGCTCGATTTTGGACACGAACGCGAACAGCGCAACGCCCATTGCAATAAGAACAATCAACGCCGCCCAGACCAAGGGGCCATCCAGCGTGCCGGTCGAGGTCAGCAGCAGGAAGCCGAGACCGCGGTCCGAGCCGACGAATTCACCGACGATGGCGCCGACGACTGCAAGGCACACCGCGATCTTGAAGCCAGCGAACATCTGCGGCAGAGCCGAGGGGCCGCGAACACGGACCATGATCTTGAGCGTGCGCGCGCCCATGGATCGGACCAGGTCGATCATGTCGGTCTCGACGCTCTTGAGACCCACGACGGTCGACACCACGATCGGAAAGAACGAGATCAGAAAGACGATCGCGATCTTGGGCAGGATGCCGAAGCCCAGCCAGACCACGAGGATCGGTGCAATCGCCACCTTGGGGATGGTCTGCGACATCACCAGAAACGGCATCGTGATCCGCTCGACGCCGCGGCTCAAGACGATTGCGAAAGCGATCGGCACGCCAATCGCGACCGCGGTGACGAAGCCTGTCAGCACCGACAGCAGCGTGTAGGCGCCGTGGCTCAGCAGCGCCCGCCACTCTTTGATCATGCGTGCCACGACCACCTGAGGTGCGGGCAGCAGATAGTCCGGAATTTTGAAGACCGCGACGACCGCCCACCACAGCACAACGGCGACGACGATCGCGAGGGCCGGCGCGAAGAAGCGAGACGTGAAAATATTTGACGCTGGTGCCGCCCGCGCGTCGTTCACCGCGCGGCGGCTGGATTGCGACGAATAGGTCTGCTCGGTCGCCAACGACAGAACTCCACCGGAAGAGATTGCGATCTCACGTGGAGGCTATCGCGAATAACCAAGGTCAGGAAGAGGACGACGAATTTCCGGCCAAAGGAACGGCGGCTCATCGTCGCATGAAGATGAGCCGCCGCGAGATCGAAACTCTTCGCCTAAAGCGCGGCCGCCAAAGCAGGCTTGCGCGCAGCCGGCGCTTCGGCGAAGCGCGGCATGACCTCTTTGGCGAACAGCTCGGCCGAGTCTTTGCAAACGTGGCGAGTCTCACCGGCCCATTCGCCCAGGAAGCGCAGATGCAGGTGGCCGATGCCCATGTCGGCCAACTGCTTCACCTTGGCGGCAACGGTGTCGGGATTGCCGGCGATGGTCGCCCGCATGTCTCCGCCCTTGGCGTAGGTGTCAGCCTGGCCGGGCGTCGGTTGCGGCGTCTTCACCACCGGGCCGTCGATCCTGCCGTGCCGTGCCGCGAAGCTCGTGCGGATCGCCATCGTTTCGGCCTTCGCGATCTTCTCGCGCGCCAGCGCTTCCTCATCCGTGGCCGCCACCGTCACGCCGATCCAGTCGTACGAGCACCAGCGCAGGCAGTTGTCCTTCACCGCCTGCGGATGATTGGCCTCGTCGAGTGCCCGACGGTAGGTCTGCATGGTTTCGCGCAGGTCAGCGCCCAGCACGCCGACAAAAACCGGCCAGCCTTTGTGTGCTGCCTTGACCAGAGCCGCCTCGCGGGTCGCGACGCGAATGATCGTGGGATATGGCTTCGAATACGGCGCCGGCATGATGCGCCGCTTGATCACGCCGGTGTTGGAGCCCACCGAGAAGCTGTACTCCGGGTCGCCGTTCTTGAAGCTCCACAGCCGCTCCATCACGTCGAGCGTCTCGTCGCCGAGGCGGCCCGAGGCATGAAGCTCCGGATCGATGCCGAGTCCCGTCGGCTCGGTGCCCTGCCAGCCGCTGCCGACACCGAACAAGACTTTGCCTTTGGTCATCTGATCGAGCAGGTTCATGCTCTCGACCAGCCGCACCGGATGATAGAACGGGATCGAGAGCACCCCGAAGCCCATGTAACGGTCGCGCGGGATCAGCGGCGCCACATAGGATGCGAACTGCATCGGGTTGCTGTGCCACGGGCCCCTGAAATGGTGGTCCGTGAACCACACATGGTAGCCCAGCTCGGCGAACCAGACGGATTGTGCCACGGCCATGTCGATGATGCGGTTGTCGTCCCCCGGATCGTCGTTGGTGGGGAAGAACATGTTCATCGTCATTGCGGAGAATTGCATCGATTTCCTCGTGTTGATCCTGTGTCGCGGCGCCGCGTGGCGGGGCTATCGGCCGTCGGCCGGCATGCCGCTGGAACCTGGAATGTAAGGTGATATCAGCTCTGCTCAGGCCCCTTGAATGGCTGCCGTTCCGACTGTTGTCTCGCTTCGCGCAGCCTTCACGCCCGGTCTCATGAGCCACGATGTTCGCGATTATAGCCTCGTCCGCTGCATCCCTGATGCGCAATTTTCGCGCAGACCCATCGCAAAAATAGCCAAGCTGACAGCTCGGCCTGGCGCGGCAAGCGGGCATCAGCGAGGCGAGCAGCCTTGCAGAAATACCGTCACCGCGAGCCGCACCGTCTGCTCGACGCGTTTGGCGCGGTCCTTGTCGCTGGACGCGGACGTCAGCCAGCTCAGGAGTTGCTCGCCGATCAGCATGTCGTGGAACAGGACCGCCAGCCGGGGTGCATCCAGGTCGGCGCGAATGTTGCCCTTCTGCTGATGGAGCGCGATCCATTCGGTCAGGATCCGGTAAACGGTCCGGGGGCCGGTGTCGTAGAACAGCCGCCCGGCGTCCGGAAAGGTGCGGCCGATGGAGGTCATCAGCCGATGAAAGCGCAGAATCTGCGGTGACAGAACTTTCGACAGGAACGAATGCGCGATGCGCGTCAGTTGCTCGTCGAGGGTGCCGACCGGCCGGGTGTCGATCTGGATCGTGACGTCGGCGCACAGTTGCTGCACGACCGCCTCGAACAGCTTCTGCTTGTTGCCGAAGTTGGAATAGATCGTGGCCTTCGATCCGCCGACCACCTTGATGATGTCGTCGATCGAGACGTTCTCGTAGCCCTTCTCCAGAAACAGCTCGGCAGCCGAGCGGATGATGCCGTCGCGTTTGGAATCGGGGGACGCGGGCCTGGGCCGGCGCGCTTGCGTGCTCTTTGCCGTCATACCGGCGTTGCCTAGCACTTCGGTTGAATCCATCAAAATTTCCTGTTGGGCGGCTTGCGACCTGCCCCTGCCTGCGGCGATTGGGCCCAAGCATGGGCTTGCCGCGACGGCTTCGGTTATTGTAACGTACCGTACAGTACATAATAGAAACCAGAAAAATCACAGCCAGACACCAGGGAGAAACGTCATGCAGATGCAAGCGACTCGCCCTCTTGCGGATGGCGGCGCCGCGGCGCGCCCGGAGTTTTCCGAAATCCTCGACCGCGTTCGCAAGCTTCGCCCGGAAATCGCATCTCGGGCGCTTGCGACCGAAAAGGCCAAGCGTGTCCCTGCCGAAACCATGGCGGCGCTGCGCGACGCGGATGTATTCCGCGCCATGCAGCCCAAACGCTTCGGCGGCTACGAATACGGTCCCGCGGAGCTTGCGGAAATCGGCTTCGAACTCGGCCGCGCCTGCGGCAGCACCGGCTGGTGCAGCACGCTTGCGGTCTGCTTCGGCTGGATGACGGCGTTCTTCCCGCTCGAAGCGCAACAGGAGGTCTGGGACGATCCGGACAATCTGCTCGCAGTATCCTACGCGCCGAGCCCGAAGGTCGAGGAAGTCGACGGCGGCTACAGAATTTCCGGCAGCTGGCCCTGGGCCAGCGGCGTCGACAGCGCCAAGTGGCTGATCCTCGCGGCGCTTCTGCCCGGCAAGGGCACGCCGCCGACGCTGGCCTGGTGCCTCGTGCCGGTCCGCGACGTCGTCATCGATCACGAAAGCTGGAATGTCAGCGGCCTCGAAGGCACCGGCTCCAAGACCGTATCGATCTCCGATCCGGTTTTCGTGCCTAGGCACCGCGTGCTGCCGATCGGCGCGATCTTCTCCGGCAAGGTGCCGGGGCTGGACGTGCCCGGCAATCACCAGGCCCGCTTCGGCTATCCGACGTTTGGCCCGACCGCATTGGTTTCGCCGATCGTCGGCATGGCGCAAGGCGCGCTCGATGCCTTCACCGAAACCGCGCGCGACGCCAAGCGCATGGCGCGGCCCGGCGTGTTCGAGAAGGTCGCCGAGTCGCCGCTGATCCAGAGCCTGGTCGGCCAGGCCGCAGCGCGCATCGACGCCGCGCAGACCCTGATGCTCACGAGCCTGCGCGAAGGACAAGACCTCGTGCGGGCCGGCGGCACGCTCAGCATCGAGCAGCGCGTGCGCATCCGCCGCAACCACGGCTTCGCCGCCCGCACCTCGGCCGAGGTCGTCAACGACATCTTCTTCAAGTCGGGCGCCGCTGCGGCCGACGAGAAGAACCGCGTGCAGCGATTCTGGCGCGACGCCAATGCGGCGGCGCTGCACGCCAGCATCGACTGGGACACGCTCTCGGCGCTCTACGGCACACAGCAGCTCGGCCTGCAGCCGCAAGGCATCTTCTGAACAGTCACCGGAAATCGGAGAAGTGCAATGATCTACGTTGCCAAGGAAGTCTCGGCCAACGAAGGCGTCCCGGCTGGCCAGCCGAAGCTCCGCCGCAGCGACATCTGGAAGGGCCTGGTGATGAAGGCCGAGAACGCTCTGCCGTTCGTCCCGGGCATGGCGAAGTGCAACGTCGTGTCGCGGACGCCGAACGGGCTCGTCCGCGACATCGTGTTCCGCGGCGAGGATGCGCGCGAGCGCATCACGTTCCACCCGG
Organism: Rhodoplanes sp. Z2-YC6860; assembly: GCF_001579845.1. Classification (GTDB taxonomy): domain Bacteria; phylum Pseudomonadota; class Alphaproteobacteria; order Rhizobiales; family Xanthobacteraceae; genus Z2-YC6860. Next base: position 2,431,859 of record NZ_CP007440.1, on the reverse strand, counting down.
AAAACAAGGTGGTGTTCGTGCGCGAGTCCGGCAACGTGGACGGCTTCATCGTCAACGAGGTTCTGGGCAGCGACGACGACCTCCGGCTGCGCTTCAGCTTCGCGTTGCAGCTCGTCGACGCGCCGTCCGACAGCACGCAGGAGCGCGAGTTCCGCGAGATCATGGAGCGGGATTACGTGAAGGCGGTCGAGGCCACGCTCGGCGCCATCCGCAAGATGGTCGCCGACCCGCAATATGCCAAGCAGCGGGAGACGGTGCCGTGACATACTGGTTCTCAGACCTCTACGCGAGCATCGACGCCATGCGCCTCGACGAATTCGCGGCGGGCCTCGCGCCCGACGTGAAGCTCGCGGTCGGCAACGCGCCGGTGATGAACGGCCGCGATGCGGCCAGGCAGGCCATCGGCTCGTTCTTCTCCAGCATTGCCGGCATGAAGCACCACATCCGGAATGTCGCCGAGAGCAACGGCCTGACGTTTCTCGAGGCCGATGTCGAATATCTGCGCAAGGACGGGCGATCGGTGACCATTCCGACCGTCACGGTGTTGGAACGGAGCGGCGACCTCGTGTCGTCGCTGCGCATCTATTTCGACGTCGCTCCGGTTTACGCCTGAGCAAGCCGGAGTTTGAAGATGGCATCGTCGCATCGGCGGAATGCAATTGCGGCTGGGTTCCTGGCGCTGGCTTTTTGGAACGGAGCCGCCGTCGCACAAGACAAGAAACCGCCGGACATCGTCGTCACCTTGCTCGGCACCGGCTCGCCGATCCCCGAGCCCGGGCGCCTTGCTCCGGTGTCGCCGCAGGACCGCATGAACGCCGCGACGCTCGTGCAAGCCGGCGTGGAAACCCTGCTGTTCGACGCCGGCCGTGGTGTGGTGCAGCGGCTGTCGCAGGCCGGTGTGAAAGGCAGCGACATCACGTCGGTCTTTCTCACCCACTTCCACTCCGACCACATCGTCGACCTGCCCGACCTCTGGCTGACCAGCCGCCTGACGCTCACCTGGGGCGGACGCGTCAAGCCGATGGAATTGGTCGGCCCCGTCGGCACCAAAGACCTTGCCGCCAATATCGTGAAAGCATTCGCGCCGGACGTTGCGGCGCGGCCGGACCAGCCGCAGATCGATCTCGTCGGCCGCGACTTCGAGCAGGACGGAGTCGTCTTCGATCGCAACGGCGTCAAGGTGACCGCGTTCACCGTCGACCATGGACCGGCGAAACCCGCGGTCGGATACCGGATCGACTACAACGGCCATTCGGTGCTGCTGTCGGGCGACACCCGCATGCACGACAACGTGATCAAATATGGCGCGGGCGTCGATCTGCTGCTGCACGAGGTCGCCGCCGTAAATCCGGCCGTGCTGCAGAAAAACCCGAAGCTGCAGGCGATTTTCAACATTCACACGTCGCCGGAGCAATGCGGCGAGGTGTTCGCGAAAACCAAGCCGAAGCTTGCGGCTTTCACCCACATCGTGCTGATGGGCGCGCCAGCCTTCGGGGTGCCATTTCCGGCGCCGACGGTGCAGGACATGATCGCCGAGGCGCGAAAGACCTATCAGGGCCCTCTCGAATCCGGCGTCGACCTGATGGCTTTCGAGATCGGTGATAAGGTCACGGTCAGGCCGCCGTTGGAGCACTGAGGAAAACACGGCGCCTGATGGAGGACGCCGATGAGCGAACCGAACGAAACCGCCGGACCTGGGTACGTCGTGGTCCGCGAAACGGGCCGCGGAAAATTCCAGCAAGAGGTGGTGTCGGGAGCGAACAGCCTGATCGCCGACGAGCCCGTTAACGTCGGCGGGCTGGATAGCGGCTTCGGACCGTACGAGCTTTTGCTCGCATCGCTCGGTGCATGCACATCCATGACGCTGCGGCTGTATGCCGACCGAAAACAGATTCCATTGAAGCGCACGCAGGTCCGGCTGCGCCACTCGCGCATCCATGCGCAGGACTGCGCCGAATGCGAGACGAAATCGGGAATGCTGGATCGCATCGAACGGGTCATCGTGCTGGAAGGCGACCTCAGTGACGAGCAGCGTGCGCGGCTGATGGAGATCGCCGACAAGTGCCCGGTGCATCACACGCTGAAATCCGAGATCGACATCCGGACGTCTGAAGAGCACGGCGGCTAGATTCCAAGTGCCGCATCAGAGATGACGGCCGCGCCCGCTGCGGCGAGACGCTTTGCCGTGGCGGCGCCGATGCCGCCGCTGCCTCCCGTGACGACCGCAACGCGACCTTCCAACCTGTGCAGCCCTTGGCCTCTGGCCCGGATCTGAACCACGGTTTCCTCTCCCACTGATCGGCTGGCGTTGGCTCATGCCCGTTCCTGCGGGCGTGATTCATCGGCCCCTTCAGATCAGGCGCGGGGCCAGCGCCTCTCTCTTTTTCCTTCCCCTCACAGAGTGAGGGAGCGGAGCGCCGAGACGGCGCAGATATCTGGGCGCCTTGCGAAGGCGCCCGCGGACCTTTGCGATCAGGTCCGCTCGCCTCCCGGCGCTCCACTCGTGGCGATTTGTTGCGAGGCCACCGTTCGAGATTCGATCGGACCGGCTGGGTTTTCACCCACCATGCTCCAGGGGGCATTTGCGCCCGCTTTCACCCGATCGCGCCCTGCCACTGAAGGCGGCCCCCTCATCGGGGACGGACGATGACCTCGCACCCTGGGACGTGGTCACGAGCCACGCCTGCAGGCGCCACACCTCGCTCCGCCAAATAGACGTCCCTAGTCGACGCCCTCAACGAACGAGGCAGAATCGCGTCTACTCGTGATTTGCGGGAATGCAAAGCGAAAATTTTCTCCCGGCCTCATGGTGAGGAGCCGCGCGTCAGCGCGGCGTCTCGAACCACCGCAAGTCGCGGTTTACCCGACTTGCGCACTTCATATTCCGATCTCGGGTAAACTCGAGATCGGCGTCCGCCCTGACGGCGAAACAGCCGGGCCACCGTTTGATCCACCGAGTGTATCGGCCGAAGCCAGGCAATCCGAGTCCGAACGTTTCCTCAGCAAACATCGGGATCGTTCTGCTCACAGCGTCGTTCTATATTGCGCACCGGCTGCGATCCGGGTCGCAGCCCTGACATCATGGCAGGCAGAAACGTGCCATCGGACCCACCACGTCCCCTGAAGTCCGACCGCAGTGCATCCGATGACGGGCACGGCGCGCGCAGGCCTTATCCCAAGGAATGGGAGCGCCACCCCCGCTTGCCGGACGGCACGCCGGTCTTCATCCGCCCGTTGCGCGCCGACGACAAGCGGCTCTATCCGGCGTTTCTCAGCCGCATCACGCCGAACGATCTTCGGATGCGCTTCTTCGCTCCCGTGAAGGATTTCTCGCCGGCCTTCATCGCGCGCTTCACGCAGATCGACTACGCCAAGGCGATGGCATTCATTGCGCTCGACGAAGCATCCGGCGAGATGCTCGGCGTCGGACGGCTCCACACGCTCACACCCGGCGATACGGGCGAATACGCCGTGCTGGTCCGCTCCGACCTCAAGGGCCATGGGCTCGGCTGGCTGCTGATGCAGACCTTGATCGAATACGCCCGCGCCGAGGGCATTCGCACCATCCAGGGCGAGGTGCTGGCCGAGAACACGACCATGCTGCGCATGTGCGCCGAGCTCGGCTTCCATGTTGCAGACAACGCCGGCGAGCCGGGGGTCCGCACCGTCACGCTGACGGTCGCCTAGCGGGCTCGGCTCTTTCCACCAGGATCGCTTCGGACGATCTGGAAAAACAAAAAGCCGCCACCCGGTGAAGGGCGGCGGCTTTTCGGACCGTGAGGTCTACTTCTTCTTGCGAGCCTTCGTCGCCTTCTTAGCCTTTTTCGCCTTCTTTGCCTTCTTAGCCATAGCTGCCCTCTTTCAGGTTGCAGGACGAGCGGCGCCCGACCTGAAATGGACCTGTGTCCGATTCGCGGCGTCATGTCATACGATGTTCACAGGAAAGAATGGGCCGCCGCGAAGTATCCACAAGGAGGGCAGCTCCAAAGCGGTGCGACGGCCCGCACCGATATAGGGTTGATTTGCTCCGGGCGGTCAATTTCCTTTTTGGACTTTCAACCGGTTAGAAATTCTGCCTAGAAAAGATGCTTGCAGATCAAAGGAGTAACTCATGGATCAGATGGCCGCTCTCAAACACCTGCGCAGCGTGATCAAGGCTGCGAAGGATTCCAACGATGTGGAGGTTTTGAAACGCGCGCTCAGCGACATGCTGATCCTGGTCGAGAAGGCGCTTGGCCGGAAAGGCTAGTCCTGACGATGGCGACAAGCCTGCGATCCGACACGTGAACCATGCAGGTGAACATGCCAAGACAGAACGTCCCGTTTCCGGGGCCAACCGTCGTCTACGGCAACACGCGATGGATGGTCATGTTGGCCCTGCTCCTGTCGCTGATGGTGCCGCTGGCATTCCGGGGCGAGAGCACGCTCGATGGCGCCGTGTTGATACTGTTGGGCGCCCTGATCTTGTTTCTGGCATGCGCCGGTGTGCTGGCGGAGCGTCCCTTCCTGAAACTCGACAGCGATGGGTTCGACTACAAGGCACTGTTCCGCAACACCGTCCGATACCGGTGGTCAGAGACCTCGGATTTCCGGGCATGGATGAAAATCGGAATTGCCTTCCGTGATCTGGAAGGCCCCGCCCGCATCTTGCTCTTCAGCACTGGAAACGCGGCATTGATGCGGTCCTGGCAACAGCAGGCGGTGGCGCACGCGTCCTCCGCCTGAGCCGAAGCACCGCACACGCGCCTTTCAACGTTCACAGCGATCGGTATCGGCCCAGGCGGTCACCGAAGCTCGGCAATCATCTCGATTTCGACCGTGATGTCGCCGACCAGCCCGGATACTCCGACGGCCGATCGTGCATGCTTCCCGCAGTCGCCGAAGACCTTGATGATGAGATCCGAGAAACCATTGATGACCCTCGGATGCGCCGTGAACGAAGGATCGGCATTGACCATCCCGAGCACCTTGATCACACGCTTGACGCGGTTGAGATCGCCAAGTTCTGCCTTGATGTTCGAGAGCATGCTGATCGCTGCGAGTTTCGATGCTTCGTAGCCTTGCTCGACGGTCAAGTGACCCTCGCCGACCTTGCCGGTCACATACTTGCCGTCAGCCAGTCTCGGCCCGTTGCCCGCCAGGAACATGATCTTTCCCACGGTGACGGCGGGCACGAAGTTTCCCATCGTTTTGACAGGCGGATAAAAATCAACGCCGAGGGCTTTGAAGTTTGCCTCCGCGTCGACTTTTGGACACTCGCTGTCCTGGGCAAACGCCTGCCCCGCCAGAAACATCCCAAGCGCCGCAACGCAGACTCTCAGCATGGAAGCCCCCTCATGAATGAGACAACATCATAGCGTCACTATGGACGCATTCTACGCGATCGGCTCGGCGAGGTGACATCGCACGGCACGACCGGCGCCCACTCCCACGAATTGCGGCGCCTCGGCTGTGCAGCGATCGACGGTTCGGCTGCAGCGTGGTGCGAACGCGCACCCTTTCGGAAGGTTCGCGAGGTCAGGCGGCGCACCTGGGATCGGCGTGAGAACGCTGTCCTGGGTCCGCTCACTGACCGTGGAGGCCAGCAGCCCCGCCGTATAAGGATGGATCGGCGCACGGATCAGATCGCCGATACCGGCGGTCTCGACCAGCCGGCCGGCATACATGACGGCGACACGATCGGCGATCTCGCTGGCCACGCCGAGATCGTGCGTGACCAGAATGATCGCCATCCCAAGCTGGCGTTGCAGTTCACGGAGCAGAACGAGGATCTGAATCTGGACCGTGGCGTCCAGCGCGGTCGTCGGTTCATCCGCCAGCAGCAGCTTGGGACGGCACGACAGCGCGAGCGCGATCATCGCGCGCTGCCGCAAGCCACCGGACAGTTCGTGCGGAAACGCATCCAGGCGGCGTTTGGCCGAAGGGATTTGCACGAGTTCGAGCAGTTCCAGCGCCCGGGCCCGCGCCGCAGCGCGCGAGACGCCCTCGTGGGCCACGACAACTTCCATGATCTGCTGGCCGATGGTGAAGACCGGATCGAGGGCCGACATCGGGTCCTGAAACACCATCGCGACTTTGGAGCCGCGAATCGCCTGCAATTCGCGCGCCTGCAGCGTCGTCACCTCGAGACCATCGAGGCGCACGGAACCCGACAGCTTGGCTGTCGGCGGCAGAAGCCGCATCAGCGAGCGCATCGTGACGGTTTTGCCGCAACCGGATTCGCCAAGCAGACACAGCGTCTCGCCAAGCGACAGGGCAAAGCTCACGTCGTCGACGGCCGTGACGATCCCCTCGTCGCCGACGAACCGGACACTCAGCCCGCGAACGTCAAGCAGGTTCGGTGCGTCCGCGTTGGCTTTCATCGCGGCACCGGGACAGGCTTTGCCGGTGGCGCCATCGAGTGGCCGCTGCCCGGTATGCTCGCGTAGCACGCAGCCCAATGGGAGGGATCGCCGGCAGCCGCCGTCAATTCCGGCGCCTTGCCGTGACACAGCGGCTCGGCGATTGCACACCGCGTGGCAAACCGGCAGCCGGCCGGCGGGTCGATCGGGCTTGGCGGGTCACCGGTGATCGGCGGCGCGGCGGTCCGCTGGCTTGGGTCCATGCTCAGCCGCGAGGCAATCAGCGCCTTGGTATATTGATGCGCAGGCGCGCTGTAGATTTTCTCGACCGGGCCGATCTCCATGATCTTGCCGAGATACATCACCACCACCCGGTCGCTGATGAAGCGCACGACATCGAGATCGTGAGAGATGAAGAGGTAGGACAGGCCGAGCTTCCGCTTCAGATCCACCAGCAGGTTCAAGACCTGGGCCTGCACGGATTTGTCGAGGGCGGAAACGGCTTCGTCCAGGATTAAAACTTTGGGCTCGATGGCCAGCGCGCGGGCAATGTTGACTCGCTGGCGCTGACCGCCGGACAGCTCGTGCGGATAACGGCCGGAAAAAAGCTCGGGCGGCAGGCCGACAAGATGCAGGGCCTCGTTGGCGCGGGCCATCGCCTCGCGGCGCGGCCGGCCCAATGCAGCAAGACCGAACGAGACCTCCTCGCTCGCCGTGTGCCGCGGATTGAGCGACGCGTAGCTGTCCTGGAACACCATCTGCACGGCGCGGCGCAGCCGGCGCACATCGCCGCCAGACCGTCCGGAGATGGCGGCACCGTCGAGTTCGATGGTGCCTCGGTCCGGCTTCACCAGATGGATAAGCATGCGCGCGAGGGTGGATTTGCCGCATCCAGACTCGCCGACCACACCCAGCGTCTCACCGGCGCCGAGCGAAAAACCACAGCCGTCCACGGCGGCAATATGGCTGCGCGAACGGCCGAAGAAGCCGCTGCCGATGGGAAAATGCTTCACCAGGCCGGAGACCGTGACGATCTGTCTGGCGGGCGTCATGGCTTGACGTCCAGCGCGGTTCGGAGCCCGTCGCTCAGCAGGTTGAAGCTCACCGACGTGATCATGATCATCACACCGGGAAGCAAAGCATTGACCGGCGCCACAAAAAGCGACTGCCGTAGCGTGCTCAGCATCAAGCCCCAATCCGCGGTTGGCGGCGACACGCCCAGGCCCAGGAACGAAAGACCGGACGCGATCACCACTGCAACGCTGACCTGGCTCGATGCATAGGTCAGGATCGGCCCCATGACGTTGCTGACGATGTGCCCCGTGACGATGCGGATCGCAGGCGCGCCCGATGCGCGGGCGGCTTCGATATAGCCCTGATTGCGGATCTGCGTCGTGGCGCTTTCGGCGATGCGGGTGATGGACGGAATGAACACGATGCACAAGGCGATCAGGCAGTTCGACAGGCCCGCCCCCATCGCCCCGGTCATGGCGACCGCCAGCAGCACCGAAGGAAATGCAAAAAACACGTCGACGACCCGCATCATGATCATGTTGGTGCGGCCGCCGAAGAAGCCGGCGACGATGCCCAGAAAGCCGCCGACGAGCGTCGCGACGACCACCGGCAGCAGCCCCATCAGCAGCGACACGCGCCCGCCGTAGATCAGCCGGCTGAGCATGTCGCGGCCGAGCTCATCCGTGCCGAGCAGATAGCCCTTCGAGCCGATCGGCAGCAGCCTGCGGATCACGCTGGTCTTGGTCGGGTCGGCCGGCGCGATCAGCGGAGCGAAGATCGCAGCCAGAACGATCAGGATCAGGATGCAGGCGCATGTCACCGCGACCGGATCGCGCGCGAGCCGCCTTCGGACCGCGACCCAGTAGCCGCGGCGGTGCTTCTTATCGACCGGTGCGAGAGGAGAAGCCGCGACGATGGTGGATCGAACCGACATGGCTCAATCCCGCACGATGCGTGGGTCGGCCAACGGCTGCACCAGATCGACAAGAAAATTCATGAGCACGAAAAAAATCGCCAGCACCAGGATCGTGCCTTGCAGCAGGGGCATATCGCGCGTGGCGATGGCGGTGTTCAGAAGGTAGCCGGTCCCGGGCCACGAAAACACCGTCTCGATCAGGATCGAGCCGCCCAGGAGCTGCGCGATCTGCAGGCCGATGACGGCCAGAATGGCCGGGGCGGAATTTCTGATCACATGCAACGCAATGCGGCGGCGTCCCAGGCCGACGCTGTGCAGCGTTTGCACGAACTCGCTCTTTTGAATCTCGATGAGAGTCGCCCGCACGGTCCGGCTGATGATCGCGGTCGGAATGAGGGCCAATGTGATGGCCGGCAGGATGATGAACTTGGCATCGTTCCAGCCAAACTCTGCGATCGACGTGGCCGGCCCCATCCCCATGGCGGGCAGCAGTCCGAGCGTCGCCGAGAAGATCGCGACCATGGCGATTCCGACCCAGTAGTGCGGCACCGATACGCCCAGCACCGCAACCGCGGTGACCAGCCGGTCCAGCCACACACGGCGCGTGTAGGCGGCTATTGTTCCCATCGATATGCCTGCCAGCAGGCTCATGAATATCGCGACGGCCGCCAGGATTGCGGTGTGCCCGGCAGCCGGCACGATCTCGGACAACACCGACCGCCCGGTCATGATAGAGGTCCCGAGATTCCCGCTCAGGACCAGTCCCAGCCATCGCAGATACTGGATCGGCAACGGCTGATCGTAGCCGTAGGCCTGCCGTATCTTCTCCAGCACGGCGGGCGATGCATTGTCGCCGGCCAGGGCCGTTATCGCGTCACCGGGCGCCAGGTGGATGAACGAGAAGCAGACAACCGAAACGCCGAACAGGATCGGCACGATGGCCGCAATGCGCCGGAGGACGTAGCGAAACATGATCCGCTAGGACTTGATGTCGACGGGAGAGAAATCCTGGAACCAGTTTTGCGCCGATTTGAATCCGGTCACCTTTTGCGCAAGGCCCCGCGGATTGAGATCGTGCACCACGAAGATCCACATCGCCTGATCGACCAGATAGGCGTGGAGATCGGCAAGCAACTTGTCCTGCGCCGTGATGTCGAATTCGGCGAGCGGCTTTTTGGCGAGCTCGTCGGCGTGCGGATCGGCGAAACCGCCCCAGTTGTAGCCGCCCACGCGTTGAGCGCCGTGCCAGGTCTGCCCGATCAACGCAAAGATCGGCTCCTGGATGGTCCAGCTGTAATTGATGCCGGACACGCCACGGTTTTCGGGTGCCTCGGCGCCGGCCAGCCGGCGTGACCGCAATGCTTCCCAGTCCAGTGTCTCAAGCTTGACCTCGAAGCCGACCTCCTGGAGCTGCTCCTGGATCAGTTCATTCATCGACAACGGCTGCATCTGGCCGGACCCGGCCGTCGACATCAGAAATTTGACCTTGGCCTTGTTGCGCGGACCAAAGCCCGCGTCCGCCATCAGCTTTCGCGCGGCGTCAGGATCGTACTTGATGTCGAACGTCGGCTTGCCAAACCAGGGATGGTTCGGAACGACGACGCCTTTCGCAGGAAGGGCCGTACCGTTGACGAGCTTGACGACGGCATCGCGGTCGATCGCGAGGTTTGCCGCCTTGCGCAGCCGCAAATCCCGAAACGGAGAGTCGGGCTGATGGCTGAGCATGTATGGCCAGATATGCGGATAGACGCCGGTGACCACCTGCATCCCCGCGGCCTTGATCTGCGGGATGGCGTCCGACGGCGGCGCCTCGATCCAGTCCACCTGATTGGACAAAAGCGCTGCAACCCGCGTCGTGGAGTCCGCAATCGGACGCAGCACCATGCGGTCGCACTTCGGCACCCGCTTCTGATCCCAGTATTCGGCATTGCGCAAGAACTCGACGCGCTCGCGCGGCGTTTGCTTGTCGAACTTCCACGGGCCGGTGCCCGAGGGCTTGAGTGCGAACTTGTCCCAATCCCGGCCGACAGCTTCCCATTGCGCCGGACTTGAAAAGCAGATGTTGGACATCGAATACGCGAGCGTCCCGTCCATGACCTTGGTGTGGATCTTGACGGTGAAATCGTCCGCGGCCTCCACCTTTTCGATGGTCGCAAGATAGTTTCCGGTTTGCGTCGCCTGACGCTTGTCGTAATGCGGCGCGTCCGGCTTCATGATCTTTTCGAAATTCCACGCCACCGCATGCGCGTTGAAGGCGCTGCCGTCGTGAAACTTGACGCCTTGCCGGATTTTGAAGGTCCAGATCTTGTGAGTCTCGGGATCGACCGACCAGCTCTCCGCAAGGTTGGGGATGATCTTGGTCGGGCGCTCGTTCTGCTCGTAGTCCCAGCGGACCAGCGCGTCGTAGAGCGTAAACCCGACGAAGCGGATGCCTTCGGCGCCGCCAGTCGCCTGCCCGCAAATGTACGGAATGTCCGACAACGTCATCGCGATGCGCAGAACCTTCTGCCCGGCCTGGGCCTGCGCGCCGCCCAACGGAATGCAGAATGAGCCGGCGCCGAGCAGCAGCGCCTTCATGAACGTGCGGCGTTCCGTTTCCGGCCAGATGAATTGTTCGTCGCGCGCTGTATCGGATGCGAGACCGTCGGCGGCCGCTCGGGTCTTGTTCTTTTTGCGCCTCGAATCGCAGGTCCCAACCATCTTCATGGCGCCCTCCGTCGTGCACGTCCGATCGTTATTGATCAATCAGGCTAGTACGCAGTCCTAGGCTTGGCAAGAATCGAGCATTTTCGGAAACGCAACGCGCTCGTCGATTTCACGTCATTTGAGTGCATCAGCAACGGCCTGCGACAATGCGAGCACATGGTCGTCGCTGCCGACCGGGCCGACCAACTGCAAGCCGACCGGCATGCCATTCAGGCCTTCAAAGGCCGGAATGGTGACGCACGGCACGCCCATCAGCGTCCAGGTTCGATTGAACGCGGAGTTGGAAACCGAGACAACATCCGCGATGGCTTCGCCCGCCGTGCTCGGGGTGATCAATATGTCGCAGTGCTCGAACATCCCGGCAGTGGCGCGCTGGCATTGCACCGCGTGAAGCTGCGCCTTGTCGTACGTTTCCTGGTCGTGCTTCGACGCGGCGGTGAGCGAATCTCTGATCCAGTGATTCATCGTCGCGAGATGATCGCGCGCCTCAGTCGCCATGGCCCGGAGCCCTTCGACTCCCGATATGACGTTGAACGATTGAGCGAGGCCATCGAAGGCCGAGGACATCCCGGCGTCATGCAGCTTTGCGCCGGCCGCGGCGAGCTTGCGCGCAGCGGTGTCCAAAGCGCTCACTGTTTCCGGCTGAGCCTGATCCCAGCTTGGAGTCCGGCACACGCCGATCCGGACATCCTTGAGGCTTTTGACGGGCGCCGCGGCGTTCGTCCCCGTGAGCACGGAGCGAAGGGCCGCGATATCGGCAATGCCGCGGGCGAACAGGCCCATCGTATCGAGCGTCGGACGCAAATGGCGCACGCCGCCGCGATCAAGCCCCGTCAGGCTCGACTTGTAACCGACCACGCCGCAGAAAGCCGCCGGCAGGATCGTCGAGCCGCCGGTCTGCGAGCCAAGCGCCAGCGGCACCATGAAGTCGGCAACGGCCGCAGCCGACCCGCTCGACGACACACCGGGGCTTCGGGCGAAGTCGTGGGGATTGCGAACGCCAACCGGAACAGGGCTCGCGAACTCGGTGGTCCGGCATTTTCCGAGGATCACCATGCCGGCGCGGCGCATGAGCCCCACCAGCGCCGTATCCATCGTCGGCTGAAAGCCCTTGTAGATCGCAGACCCATATGCCGTCGGCATGTCGTAAGTATCGAAAATGTCCTTGATACCGATCGGGATGCCGTGAAGCGGGCTACGGCGCGGCTGCGCGTCGCAGGCGCGAGCCTGGCTGAGCGCCAGATCGGGATCGACATACGCCCAGCCACGGATGTCGGGATCGCGCGCCTTGATACGGTTGAGGCAGTCCTGAACGATCGCGACCGATGTCGTTTGTCCGGCGGCGATCTTCTCCGACAGCTCGACCGCTGTCAGGAGGTTCAAGCCGCCAGGCCCCTTGGTCCGCAAGTCGGGCATTTCTGTTCTCCGTCGACGGAACGTGACCGGGACGTTTTCAGACTGGTCGAGCGAAACTATGTGAGTTTACTGTAGCAATCCGCTGGCGCGACACAGTGGATTGCGGCGCAGAGCAGGGTTGCAATCGCAACGCCTCGACTCAAGCGGGATAAGTCAGACTGAAAAAAGCAGTTGCGTAAAAGCTATTTTCCGTTTCTCGCGTCTGCGATCAGCTCCCAGATCCGCGGCGGCGTCAATGGAAGCTGCCGCGGCTGAACGCCGAAGGAAGACAGTGCGGCGGCAACAGCATTCGCCAGCGCGCCTCCCACCGGGATGATTCCGCCCTCGCCTGCGCCCTTGGCGCCGAGGGGATTGTTCGGCGAAGGATGCGCTTCGAGAGACACGGCGCGCACGACCGGATAGTCGGTCGCCAAAGGCACCATGTAGTCTGCGAGCGAGCCCACGAGGATCTGACCGTTGCTGTCGTAGGAAACCTCTTCGGTGAAGGTGCTGCCGAGACCTTGCACGGCCGCGCCGATCACCTGTCCATGCAACGTCTCCGGATTGATGACGCGCCCGACGTCATCGACCACGCAATAATCCAGAACCTCGACACCGCCGGTGCCGGGATCAACCGCAACATGCGCGATCGCGGTCCCGTACGTGTACGTGTTCTTGGAGTTGTCGAACTTCGCATCCGACGAGAGGCCGGCAAAATCGGCCAGGCTGGCTCTGCCGCCGCCGGGCGCGGTCACGACATCTTCGGCGATGACGATTTGCTCGCGAGCCTCGCCAAATCTTGCGGCGGCGGTCTCTTTGATCTGAGCCAGCAACCCCTCTGCGGCTTTTACGATTGCTCCGCCGCCCATGACCGTGGCGCGCGATCCGTAAGAGCCGAAGCCGTTTTCCAGATAGGTGGTCGAGCCGTGATAAATCGTGACTCGATCAAACGGCACTTCGAGCGCGTCGGCCGCGATCTGGGCCATGATCGTCTCGACACCTTGGCCGAGCGCGGATGAGCCGACATAGACCGCGAAAGATCCGTCCTCTTGGATGGTGATGCGTGCCGTTTCGCTCGGGCCCGACCCGCCGCCTTCAATGAAACAGGCGATCCCGAGACCATGGTATCGCCCATCGATCAATTGTCCGTTAAACCTGACCTTCTGCTGCCACTCGGCCTCCGCGACACATCGGTCGAATGTCATGGCGTAATCGCCGGAGTCACACGCCGTGTCGCCGAAACCATCCAAAGGCCGGACTGGAGCAAGCGCATACGGCATCTCGTCCCGCACAATCAGATTCTTGCGCCGGATGTCCAGCCGGTCGATCCCCAGATCCTGCGCCGCCATGTCGAGCAGCCGTTCCATGAAGAACGAGCCTTCAAAGCGCCCGGGACCGCGAAACGTTCCGGAAGGCGTTTTGTTGGTGAGCATCGCGGCCGTGGTGATGCGTTGATGAGGGACGCGATAGGGCCCGGTGGTGAATTGCGTGACGTTGCGGACCGGCGTCATCCCGTTGGGACGAACGTAGGCGCCGACATCGACCCAGATGTTGCCGCGCAGTCCGAGGATCACGCCGTCCTTGTCCATTGCGATTTCAAGATCGCAATCGGCCTCACGGGAGTGTCCGGTCGCCATGAAGTGTTCGCGCCGATCCTCGATCCATTTGACCGGGTGGCCGAATTTTCGCGCCGCGAATGCGACCAGAAAATCTTCGGGATAGAACTCGCCGCGCGCGCCAAAGCCGCCACCGACGTCGAATTCAATGTAATCGATCGCGGTTTCCGGAAGCTCCATCATGCGCGCCATGGCACGCCGGCTGTGGAACGGAAGCTTGGCCGCACCCGACACCGTCAGATGACCTGCCGCCTCATCCCATTCGGCCAACAGCCCACGAGGCTCCATCATCATCGCGGTGATGCGGTGAATCTTGAACTGCTCCCTGCGCGTGTAAGCGGCCGTTCGAAACGCAGTGTCGGGATCGCCGATATCGGCAATGTATAGGGTCGCGCAGTTGTCCTTTCTGCCTTCGAACAGGGTTGCACCGTCGCGCAGCGATCCGGAACGATCGGCGACGACGTCCAACGGCTCGATCTCGACCGATATCGTCTGGGCCGCGTCTTCCGCAATTTCCGCACTGTCCGCCAGCACCATCGCAACGGGCTCGCCGACGTAACGAACGACGTCGGAGGCAATAGCTGGCTGGGCAAAAGGCGCGATTTCCGGACTGGGGCGCCGGAACGGAATTTTTGGAACAGGCCCGCCCAGGTCGCGGACTAGGTCGCGGGCCGTGATAACGGCTCGAACGCCGCGCAGCGCCTTTGCCTCCTCCGTATCGATCGCTCGCAGACGCCCATGCGCAACCGAACTTCGCACGATCGCAGCATGCCATTGGCCCGGCCGATCGAGATCGCCAACATACTGGCCGCGGCCTCGCAGGAATCGCAGGTCCTCGGTCCGCTCAACCGGACTGCCAATCAGCGTGTTGTGTTTTCTCATGCTCGGGCTGCGAATTCTCTAAGCTTTGGCGACCGGCTTTGCTAACGCAAAATCATGTAGATGCCGAGAACAACCAGCCCGGACGCCATGACGATCACCTGTCCCCAGGCGGCGCCCTCGTTCTTTGTCCAGTCTGGCGGAACGCAGCTCAACGCCGCCAGGGCGAGAACCATCGTCAGGGCGAACCCGTCCATTCATTTTCACTCGGTGAAACTCCCCCCTTGCGATAGCGGTATGTCGAAGCGGCGACTCAGGCAAGCCCGATCGGTCCCACCGCTTGCCACGCCTGTCCCTCCCGCGCATTCTTAGCCGCGCTGAGCCATGCAAGAGAGCAAGCCATGATTGTCCGATACGAAGCCGATGGCACGATCGTCATGATCACGCAGAGCGACCACGCGCTCGCGTCGGGGCTGTTCGCGGCGCATTGGGGCAACGACACATTCGAGAAACCGCGGCCTTACCACTCGCTGATGCGCGCCGCGATGTTCCATGACCGCGGCTGGATCCGCTACGAAACCATTCCGATGCTCGATGCGGAGGGCAAGACGCCGAGCTATCGCCAGGTGCCGAACTCACCGGAGCAGCTCAAGGCTTTCGAATGGGCGCCCGAATGGCTCGGCGAGATCGACCCCTACGCCGGATTGATGATCGCCAAGCATCGCACCGGCCTCTGGCAGGGCCGCTACGGCGTCATCACCAATCCGCCGGCGATCCAGCGCGGCGAGTTGCCGCCGCACATCAAGGCGTTCATCGCCCGCAACGAGGACAAGCAGAAGCCTGTCGCCGCGAAGTTCGATGCCAAGGAGCTTTCGACCAACTACAACCTGCTTCAGGTCTGGGACATGATCTCGCTCTATATCTGCCAGAACGAGAAGCTGACCCCTGACGTCATCGATCCGGTGCCGGTTGGCTACGCCGACAAACCGGGCGTCGCGATGTCGCTCACGCCTCTCGGCGACAACAGGATCGCGCTCGACCCCTACCCGTTCGACGAGCCGTCGCTGACCACCAACATCGTGCATCGGCGGCTGACACAGAACAAATTCAAGGACGAAGCCGAGTTGCAGGCGGTCTATTTCCGCACCACGCCACAGACGATGGCGTTTACGTTCGTGCCGAAGACGTAGAGCGCTCGCGACCGAGCCGGATGGGTGCGGCGACCACGCCTACATGCAATCCGGCACGAACATCTCCTCGATGGAGAGCGGCCGGGACGTCAGCCCCTGCTCGTGGGTGTAGCGCACCGCGGTCTCGACGATCTTGCGATTGGTCTCGCCGAGGCCGTAGGCCCACGGATCGGGCCCGAACAGCTTGCGCTCCTCCTCCCAATGCGCCGCGAACCACGGCAACGGCACCACACGCACGTTGGCCATGCGCTTGTAGGCGAGTTGCTTGGCCTCCTCGAAGGCGCGGCACAGCATCATCGGCACCCAGGGATATTTCTCGACGATCTCGTTCTTGATCGCGGTGACGTGCATGATCGGGAAGATGCCGGTTTTCTCGAAATAGGCACGCTCCTGCGCCGGATAGTCCGGGAACAGGCGCACCATGCGCGGATCGCCGTCCAGGATCGGCTTGGGCGTCTGCGGCGTCATCATCGCCGGCAGTTCGCCGTTCAGCAGCATGCCGACCGCGGTCTTGCCCTTCGGCACGCGCTCGACCTTCAGCCACGGCGGATAGGTGCAGGCGGCGTCCTCCTCGCGCTCCAGCACCCAGGTCTGCTCGCGGAACGGCACGCCGTGGAACTCCTGCAGGATGCCGTTGATCCAGACGTTGCTGGCCGGCTGCAGCGTGGTCGAGCCGATGCGTTTTCCGATCAGGTCCTTCGGCGTTTTGATTCCCGCCTGCGGGTTGACGAACACATGCCCGTGTCGGAAGCGCCGGAACAGAAAGATCGGGATCGCCGTGATCGGCACGCCGCTGTCGCGCGCGACCAGATAGGTCGGCAGGTTGAGCTCGCAGACATCGAAGGCAAGGTCGCGCACCATCGCGCCATGCCGCTCGGGATTGGTGAGCTCGGTGATGAACACGAGATCGATGCCCTGCGGCTTCACCGTGCCGTCCATCAGCGCGCGGATGTGATCGAAGTCGTCGCAGGCCAGGGTCAATTGCAGGCGGCTCGCCATCGTCTCGCTCTCTATTTGTATCGCTGCGCCAGGCGGAGCTTGGAGGCTCCATCATGTGAGGCGCTCTGGCGGCGCGGGTCAAGCGCACGAGGCCAAGCCGCGCATTGCATCCACGGCATGGCCCTTGCAATATACCGATCGGAATTGTCCCGCAGCCCACGTCGCAGGGCCTCATGCAGCCGGTGCGCGCCGCCGCTTCATCCGACATTCGCGCCGACAGGGCCTCGGCGCTGATTCTCGCGCGCGGCCTGTCCAAAACTTACGCAACGAGCGCAGGACAGATCACCGCACTCAAGAATCTCGACTTCGAAATCCACGAGGGCGAATTCGTTTCCGTCGTCGGCCAGAGCGGTTGCGGAAAGTCGACGCTGCTCAAGGTCCTCGCCGGTCTTTTGCCCTACAGCTCCGGCTCGGTTGAGCTGAACGGCAAGCCGCTGCGCGGCCCCACCCCGCAGGCCGCGGTGGTGTTTCAATCGCCGGTGTTGCTGCCGTGGCGAACCGTGCTCGACAACGTCCTGCTGCCAATCGAGTTTCGCAAACTGCCGGTCGCGAGCTACCGGAAGAATGCCATCGACCTGCTGGCGATGGTGGGCTTAAGCGATTTTGCGCAGCGCTATCCGTTCGAGCTGTCGGGCGGCATGCAGCAGCGCGCTGCGATCATCCGGGCGCTGGTGCAGGATCCCAAACTGTTATTGATGGACGAGCCGTTCGGGGCGCTGGACGCCATGACGCGCGAGCAGATGAACATCGAACTGATGCGGATCTGGGGCCAGAGCGGCAAGACGGTGATCTTCATCACCCACTCGATCGCCGAGGCGATCTTCCTCTCGGACCGCGTCATCGCGATGACGGCGCGTCCCGGCACCATCGCCGACGTCATCACCATCGACCTGCCGCGGCCGCGCGACCTGTCGGTGATCAATACCGACCGGTTCGGACGCTATGCCGCGAGGCTTCGCTCGCTGCTCGACGCGCAGGGAGGGATGTTCTGATGACAGCCGACGCATCGACCTCCGCGGAGCGAGCCGAGCAGCCGCCGAGCATCCTGCGGCGCTATCCGCAGTTCACCGTCTCGCCTTTGATCTTCGTGGTGCTGGTCGCGGCGTGGTGGCTCTCGACCGATGTGCTGGGGCTTCCCGCCTATATCCTGCCGCCACCCGAGCAGGTTCTGTACGCGCTGATCGGGGGCTTGAGCCGCTCACCGTGGGACAAGGCGAGCTACTGGTATCACGCCGGCATCACGGTCTGGGAGGCGGTGCTCGGCTTCCTCATCGGCTCGGCCGCCGGCGCGTTCCTCGGGCTGGTGCTGTCGCATTGGCCGATCCTCGGCAAGAGCTGGTATCCCTACATCGTCGGTTTCCAGTCGCTGCCCAAGGTGGCGATCGCACCCTTGATGGTGGTCTGGTTCGGCTTCGGCCTCCAGGGCAAGGTGTTCATCACGGCGATCATCACGTTCTTTCCGGTGCTCGTGAACATGATGGCCGGCTACCAGTCGGTCGAGCCGGAGCGCATCGAGCTCGCGCGCTCCTGCAATGCCAGCGAGCTGCACCTGCTCACCAAGATCATCATCCCGAGCTGCCTGCCCTATCTGTTCGCGGGGCTCGGCGTCGCGTCGGTGCTGTCCATTCTCGGGGCCGTGGTCGGCGAGTTTGTCGGCGCGAGTGCGGGCCTCGGCATGCTGCTGATGCAATACAATCAGGCGATGGAAATCTCGCCGATGTTCGCGGTCATCCTGTTGCTGGCCATCATCGGCTTCCTGATGAGCTATCTCGTCACGCTGGTCGAGCGCCGCTATTGCTTCTGGGCGCAACGATCGAACGCGACGGCACGCCCATGATCGAACATCACAGGAATGACGGAGGCGTCACCGTGGGTCAGCGAATTTCCCGTACCATGCTTGCACTGGCTGTTGCCGCCGGCGTCTGCTCCGCGGTTGTCCGTCATGCGGACGCGCAGTCGTTGAAGAAGATGACGCTGGTGCAGATGCACCCCAACATCGGCATCGGCGAAGAGATCTTTCTTTACGCGGTGCCGAAGCGGCTCGGCTTCTTCAAGGCGGAAGGCCTCGACGTCGACATCCAGAACTCCCAGACCGGCATGATCTCGGCGCAGGTTCTGCAGTCGTCGAACGCCCAGGTCGGCACCACGGCCGCCGCTGCGGTCATGACCGTGCGCGAGCAGAACGGCGACCTCATCTCGTTCTTCAACCTCAAACGCAACGCCGGGACTTTTCTGGTCGTTCTCAAGGACTCGCCGATCAACAAGCTCGAAGACCTCAAGGGCAAGAACGTCGGGGCGCCGTCGTTCGGTGCCGGCGGCGGGCTCGGTCTGAAGCAAAACCTGAGCGCGATCGGCATCACGCCGGAGCAATACACGGCGATCGCGACCGGCGCCGGCCCCTCGGCAATCGCGGCGCTCAAAAGCGGCAAGATCGACGCGCTGGTGATGTGGGACGCGATGCTCGGCGCCGCGGAGAACACGGGTCTCGATCTGCGCACGGTCAAGATCCCGCTCGAGGACGGCCAGGTCGGCACCACGCTGGCCACCACGGCGTCGTTCGCCAAGGCCAACCCGAAGGAGGTCGCGGGCTATTGCCGCGCCATGACCAAAGGGCTGCTGTTTACGGCCACCAACCCTGCGGCAGCCATCAAGATTTTCTGGGAGGAATTCCCGACCTCCAAGCCCACCAGTCTCGACGACGCC
This sequence comes from Rhodoplanes sp. Z2-YC6860, assembly GCF_001579845.1. Classification (GTDB taxonomy): domain Bacteria; phylum Pseudomonadota; class Alphaproteobacteria; order Rhizobiales; family Xanthobacteraceae; genus Z2-YC6860. The sequence continues at coordinate 2,412,160 of NZ_CP007440.1, read as the reverse complement.
ACGGCGCTCAAGAACAGCGTGCACATCATGAACCGCTTCCTCGAAAAGGCGCTGCAGGATCAGCCCAAGGACGCGCCGCTCGGCAAGTTCATCGTGGAGAACTGGAAGAACACCCACGAGGCCTTCGTCAAGCTCGGCACGCTGAAGGGCGCGGAACGTCCCGAGGCGTCTTTCACCGAACAATTCATCACGGCTTGCAACGACTTCGATCACGCCGCGATCGTGGCGCAGGCCAAGGCGATGAATTGACCGGCAGACGCCGCGCCAACCTAGAAGTTGATCGACAGCTCTCCGAGCTTCGCAGACTTGGTGAAGCCGAAGAACCGGGACGGATTGTCCCAAAGAATCTGCTGCCGAGCTTCCTTGCTGGGCACCCAGCTGCTCAACACGTCGGCCTCCTGACGATATTCGACCGGGGCGATCTTCGTCGGGCGCTTCGCCGGACCGACGTCGGGATTCAAGAAGGGCCAATCCGAACCCCAGATGCACCGCTCCGCTCCAAAAGCGCCAAGCAGCTCGGTCGCGAAGGGCTTTACATCCTCGTAAGGCTGTCTCTTCCAGGAAATCCGGAATCCGCCGGACAGCTTGATGACCGCGTTGGTCGTGCGTCCGAATTGCAGAAGGGCCTGAAAACCAGGCGCGCCGAGACCTTCGGCCAGCATCGGCCAACCGACGTGCTCGGCGATGACCTTCACCTCCGATCGCAGGAGCTGCGGGATGATCGCAGGCCAAGCGCCGGCGGCAGCGAACACCTCAACCCAGAAATCATGCTTGTGACAGCGCCGGAGAAAGGCGCCCATCTTGTCGCTTTCGAAGAGATGGGGATCGAACGTGATGAGGCTCAGGCGAACGCCGACGACGCCTCGGCTCTTGAGATCGACGAAATCCTCATCGGGGGCATCCAACGGAAGCGCTGCAAGGGCTTTCACCGTTCCCTTCGCTGCGGCAATGACGTCCAGCATCGCGCGATTGTCGAACGCGTAAGCGCCGGGCTGAATGAGGAGACAGTGGGTGATTCCGTTCTTTCCCAACGTCGCAAAGAGACCCGGAGGACTCGCCGCAAGATTGCTCTCATCAATTCGGCTGCCGGTGGGATGCAAGTACGGATATCGTTGCGGCCAGTGCGAATGAAGATGGCAGTCGGCGGCGAACTCACTTGAAGACATAGATACGACTCCGTGGCTTGCGAAAACTTTCGGCGCGGCAATGATCCCGGGTGCGGTGCGGCCCTTACGGGGCGTACTCGGGCCGCTTCGGCGTGAAGATGTCGATGTTGATGACCGGCTCGTCCCCCAGAACCTCGCCCCAGTGGGTGACGCCTGACGGAATGACAACCAAGCCGCCCGGCCCGAGATCGACGACCTCGTCTCCGATGTGAAACCGCATGCGGCCCTCGGCGATGTAGGCGATCTGTTCGTGCGGATGGCTGTGCGGCTTGGGCTCATGCCCCGGGGCAAGCCGATGCATGGCAATGGTTGCGGCACTTCCGGAGAAGGCCTTCTGCTCCACGCCTTGGCGGACCTTCTTCCACTCGATCTTACTCCAATCAATCTGATGCAGATTCATGGCCCAGCTCCATTTTTTCAGTCCTTGAACAACGGTGAGCGATCAATGCCTAGGCGTCCGGCGGCACCGTAGCCGGCACGCCGCCTTCGAAAATCGGGATCAACCGATGCGAGGCATATCGCCAGACGCCCTCGTCATTACGAACGCAATCGCTGACGATATCCGCGATCATGATCGCCGGCAGCGAAGGCCGGACCGGCCGGCCATCGGCGGCGTAGAGGCACATCACACAGCAGAAGCTCGCCTTGTCGCCGGCGTGGGACAACATCCGGAAATTGGTCACGACATGCCGTGCGGTTCGGTCGCCGCGACTTTCCCGCCAGCGATAGAACTCCGCGACGGCCTCGCGGCCTTTCATGGCCTTGGGACCGATCGCGAACACGCCATCGCTCACGTAGAGCTCGCTGGCTTTGCGGCCATAGTTGTGGTCGACCTCGTACCAATAGTCGATTTCAAGGTCCGTGAGCTCCTGCAACATCGCAATGCCCTCTTTCTGTCCGATGCGACGCCCCTAGTCGCCGGCTTGAATCTTCGCCTTTTCAATGATCGCTTTGTTGAACTTGAGCTGCTCATCCGCGAACGTGCCGAGCGCTGCGGGCGTCGAGCCGACGACTTCGACCAGAAGGTCGTCATAGCGCTTCCGTATCGCGGGCTCCTTGAGCGCATCGGCAATCGCTTTTGACATCTTCTCGACGATCGGCGCGGGCGTCTCGGCGGATGCGAAGACCGCAACCCACATCGGATATTTGAAGCCGGGCAGCACCTCATCGATCGCCGGAATTTCCGGCATCTGAGGCGCGCGGCCTTCAGTCGACACGCCGAGCGGAACGACGCTGCCCGATTGGATGTTGCCGATCTGCGGCGCCAACCCGTCGATCGTCAGGTCGATCTGCCCGCCCAGAAGCGCAGTCGTCGTCTGGCCGCTGCCTCTGAACGGAATGTGGGTCATATCGAGACCCGCCTGGTCTTTGATGGCTTCCAGGGGAATATGCGATGCACCGCCGATGCCGCTTGATCCGAAGGTGAATTTTCCGGGGCTGGATTTCACCAGAGCGATGAATTCACGCAACGTCTTCACGTTCAGCGAAGGACGGGTGATCAGAACAAGGGGAAACTTGGCGACAAGCGAAACCGGTGCGAAGTCCTTGCGGACGTCGAAACCGGGGTTGCGATGGATGAAGGGCAGCGCCGCATAGCCCGGCCCTTGAAAGAGGAACGTGTATCCGTCCGAACCGGCGTTCGCGACGGCTTTTGTGGCCACGAGGCCGCCCGCCGCACCGTTGTTCTCGACGATGACCGGTTTGGGAAGCTGGCGGCTCAGGCCTTCCGCCAGGATCCTTGCCATCAGGTCGATTCCGCCACCCGCGGCCGATGTCACGATGAAGCGCACCGGCCGGTCAGGCCATGTGTCCTGCGCCTCTGCTCCGCAGATTCCCGACGCGAGGACGAGGGCGGCAACGACAGCGGATCGAACGGATACCATGGCCTTCCTCCGGATGCCCTTCTACCCAGGCAGGTGCGGGCTTGCTTGGCGTCGCGATCTTGATTATTAATAATTAATAGATTTGCAAAGATCAATGGCGGTGCGGCGCGTGCGGCGACGGGACACAGGGGAACGTGACGATGAAACGCTGCCCTGCTTGGCAAGACGTTCGCATTGCTGCGATGGCATGCGTGAAGCGCGACATCACAAGCCGCGATGACGCGCTGTCATCCCGCCATGATCGTCGCGCTGCGAGCGCCGCGACGCTGGAACGAAGCAAGGCAAGCCAATTCGGATTGAGACCGCGGCCCCGGAGATTCGTTCAAATCAGGAATGGCTTTCGAGCGCCAAAATCTGCACTCGTCTCGGAGAGAAGGCCACGGTATACAAATCCACATCACACACGAGTCGGCAGTCACCGATGTGCGGCCGCGGCTTTGGCTGATTGAGCATATGGCACGACCGAGGGCAAAAACTCTTTCCACTGCGAGCAGCGAAGCTCGAACCAGCCAGAAAGCGTCCAAGCCACCACCGGAAAATCTGGAAAAGCAGAATCCTCGACAAAGCGGCGCCGACCGTTTTTCGAGAACAGTCTGGCTGTCGGGTCTGCTGCGCGAACGGATTCTGAAGGGTGTGTACCGCCCAGGCGAACGGATCCGGGAAATTCAGCTTCGCAGCGAATTCGGATTCTCCAATGGACCGATCCGCGAGGCGCTGCAGGCTGTCGTGGCCGACGGCCTGGCGGAACGTGTGCACTGGGCGGGCATTCGCGTCAAAACGCTCGATGAGAAGCAGCTGGTCGAATTGTTTCAGGTGAGATTGGCCTTGCTGGAGTGCGCATCCGATCTTGCAGCGCGCAACATCTCTGCTGATTCACGCGCCAGCGCGGGTGTTTTGAAGAAAGAGCTGACCACAGGGTTCGAAGAGATCGAAAAGGACGGCGGCCACATTTCGTTCAATGGCGCGCTGTCGGCCTGGCTTCTCTCAACGGCAGGAAACGAGACCCTGAAAGAACTCTGGAACAAGACGATGCTGCAGACGCTGATCTACGTCAACGCATCGCTCATCCGAAGTCATGGCCGGAAGGGGCGGCTTCTGATCAACAAGCTGATCGACGCAATCTGCGCCGGCAACGTATCGGAAGCACGCGGGGCCGCGCGTGCATTGACAAAGCAGACCCTTCTCGACCTCGGCGTCAGCGCGGAATTGTGACGGCGTTCCGGTTGAACGCCGTCACAAGTTTGGAGACGGGCGCTGTTCTGCCAACCAACTGCGCGCTGAGCGCGAGGTTCATGACTTGAGTGCTGCCAAGACGCGTTTCGGCGTCATGGGATATTCGGCCAACTGCACACCCGTGGCATCGTAGAAAGCATTCGCGATCGCGGCGCCGACTGCGGGAATGGCCTCTTCGCCCGCCCCGATCGACGGATCGCTGCGCTTCATGACGATCGGCGTGACCTCCGGATGCTCGGCAAAGCGAAGCACCGGATAGCTCTCCCAGTCGAGGCTCGTGACGCCGGTTTCCGAGAAGGAGACCGCCTCCTTGAGAACCCGACTGGTCGCCTGGATCGACATGCCGACGACCTGGCTCTCCACGATGGCGGGATTGACGGCGATGCCGCAGTCGAATGCCACATGGAGATGCTTGGCGACGATGACGCCGGTCCGGCGATTGACCTCGATATCGGCAACCGCACTCGCGTAAGCAGCGCGGTGCGTCCCCAAGCCCACGCCGCGGCCACGCACGACGGCGTCGCCGCCATTCTCGGCCGATCGCCTGGGCTGCCATTTCGCGGCCAGGACGACAGCCTCGAACACCCCGCGCCAGCGCTCGTCCTTGATGTTGCGCCGGCGAAACTCGACCGGATCGAGCCTGCAGAGTTTCGCCAGCCGATCGATCAGTTGCTCCGACGCGAACGAATACGACAGATCCATGGGCGACCGGAGATTCGCCCCTTTCAGATAGCCGTCGAGCCCTGGCACCGCGTGGTTGAGCAGAAGCCTGTTGGGGATGTCGTACATCCCGCCGGTGTCGAACTTGTTGACAGAGAGCGAACCGGGGCCTTTGGCCAGTTCGTTGACCGGCTTGCCAGTGGCGAGATACTCGCTCGTTTCCTCGATCATCCAGCCGTGGTGCCAGCCCTGATACTCGTAGGAGCTCAAGCGGCCGTCCTTGTCGGCTCCGATCCGGCCCTCTCCCACGTGAGCTGGGCCGTAGTTGTCCCAGCCGAGCTCGTCCCATCGCATGAACTGCACGCGCACCGGCTTGCCCGCGTGCTTCGACATCAGAACCGCAGCAAGCGCGACGTCGTCCTGGCAGTTGTGCCCGAAGCATCCCGAGCTTTCGATGTACTGGACCTGGACCGCCTCCTTGGGCGCGCCGACCACCAGCGCGACGCGATCGCGGAGCGCGAACACATCCTGGCTCGAGCACTGAACCAGCACGCCCGACGTCTTCACATCGGCCAGCGCGCAGCTCGGGCTGAAGGAACCGTGCGCCTGATACGGCCCGTAGAACTTGCCGGAGACGAGGTGCTCGCCCCGCCCCTGCTCCACGTCGCCCTCTTTCAGCATCACGGTGTCGACGGTCTTCGCCGAGCGAAGCTTGTCGTGCAGTTTGGCATCGCCGGGCAGCGACGCCGGCAGCTCCCAATCCACCTTCAGCTGCTCGGCCGCGCGCACCGCATCCCATTGACGCGGCGCGACCACGCCGACGAAATCGCGTTCACGCACGATCTGTACGCCGGCGATATGCTTGACGCTTTGCTCGTCGACCGAGCGGATTTTCGGCGGCTGCCCGTAACCGCCCTGCCCCTTCGGCCTCACCACCCGGCCGTGCAGCATCCCCGGCATCGCCGCGTGCTGCATGTATTCGTATGTGCCTTTCACCTTGGCGGGCAGGTCGCGGCGCGGCACGCGCGATCCAACCACCTTGTATGACGCCGGACTCTTTTGCGGAGCCTTCCCGGTCAGCGCGATCTGCTCGCCCTCGGGACCGATCAGCTCGCCATACGCAACCGACCGGCCGCCGCCGGAGATCACGCCGTTGCTGACGGAGAGCTCGTCGGCCGGCACGCGGAGCTTCTCGGAGGCGCGGCGCAGCATCTCCGCGCGAATCTCTGCCGCCGCCGACCGCAGTTGCGGCCCAGCCTGCTGGATCGAAGAGCTGGAGACAGTTGCGCCCTGGTTCATCGAATGCGCGGTGTCGACAGGCGCTGCCGAAACGTGCTGGAGGTCGATGTCCAGTTCCTCGGCCACGAGCTGCAGCATGCTCGTGCCGTTGCCCTGACCGAGCTCGACCTTGCCGAGATAGACCGTCGCCGAATTGTCTTTGCCGATTGCGATCCAGGAGTTTGCGAGCTTCGGATCGTGCAGCACGGGCGCAGCCGAGAGCCGTCTCGTAGATGCCGGCAGCGCGAGACTGAAGCCGATGACCAGCGCGCCCTTGAGGAGATCGCGGCGCGGGAGACTCGCGAAATGATGTGCGCTCATTTCGCCACCTCCGCGGCCGCGCGGTGGATCGCCTTCACGATGCGCGGATAGGTTCCGCAGCGGCAGAGGTGGCCGTCCATTGCTTGCCGGATGTCGTGGTCGGACGGAGATGAATTCTGCGAGAGAAGCTCGGCGGCTTTGATCGCCATGCCGTTGTAACAGTACCCGCAGTGCGGCGCCTGCTCGTCGATGAACGCCTTCTGGATCGGATGCAGCTCAGGCGTTTCCGCGAGTCTTTTCTGCTGCGCGTAGTATCGGGGCAAGCCTTCAAGCGTCGTGATGACGCCATCGGTCACCGCGGATATGGGCGTCACGCATGACCTGATCTCGCGGCCGTTGAACAGGACCGAGCAGGAACCGCACTGCGCCAGCCCGCATCCGAAACGCGGACCTTTCAGCTTCAGATCGTCGGCAAGGACATACAGCAGGGGCGTGTCGGGGTCGGCGTCCACCTGGTGGTCTTGTCCGTTCACGGTGAGCTTCATGGCGATTTCTCCCTGACGGCTGCCGTTCGTTCCGCTCTGGGCGGCGCGGCAGCTCGCGCCATGTTAACTCACGGGTGAATTAATAGACAATATGCCTCAAAGCCCCCCAACAACCTGTTTTCAGCCGTCCAATGATGCGCCAACGTCGAATACAGTTGTGTTGCCGTCAGAAGTCCTTGCCGGCCCACTCGCTGAATTCGATGACGTTGGTGTCGGGATCGCGAATGTAGAACTGCCGGCCGGGGAACGTGCCGGTCGACCGTGCCTCCTCGTCGAAAATCTCGACGCCCTTCTCCCGCAGGAACGTCTTGCAGTCCTCGTAGGTGCTGCCTTCGATCGCAAAGGCGTGGTGCACCGTCCGCTTGCCCTCGACGTTGGGCTTGATCGGCGGATCGGTCTTGCAGAGGAGCACGTAATCCTTGCCGGCCATCAGGAACATGATCTGGTAGGCTGGCGAATATCTGACGAAGGTCAGCCCAAGAATCTCGGTGTAGAATTTCTTGCTGGCTTCGAGGTCGCTGACCGGGATTCCGAAATGCACCACACCGCGAGGCTTGATTGCCGACATGACCGTCTCCATCCGTCTTTTGCAGCATTATAGCCGATGGAGACCGCGTGTCACCATAAAGTCAGGTACCCTGACCATTTGGGATGACACGACAGATGCCCGGTGGTAAGTTCGCCGCGGATTCATTGCCCGATCGGCAGCACAAGCCCATGAACGACATGTCGTCATCCCCTTCGCTCCGCGACTACCTCGCACGCATCAAGGATATCGCTTCCGCGGTGTCGGTTGCGGGAAACGATATCGAGCAGAACCGCCGGCTGCCGCCTCAACTGGTCCAGGCGCTGATCGACGGCGGCTTCTACCGGATGCTTCAGCCTCGCTTCCTGGGCGGCGCGGAGCTTTCGCTCGATGCCTTTTCGACGCTGGTCGAGGAGCTCGCCCGGCTTGATGCCAGCACCGCGTGGTGTGTCGCGCAGTGTGCATCCTGCGCCATGGCGGCCGCCTATCTCGACCGCGATACGGCGCTCGAGTTGTTCGGACCGCCGGAAGGCATCGTGGCGTGGGGACCGCCGGCGCCATCGGAGGCGCGCGTCGTGGACGGCGGATATCGCGTCACGGGGACTTGGAATTTTGCCAGCGGCGGGCGGCAGGCGAGTTGGATCGGCGGCCAAGCTTATGTGGTCGGACGCGACGGCAAGCCGCTTCGCAACGACAGCGGAGCGCCGGTCTTCCGCATGATGCTGTTTCCGAGCCAGGACGTGCAGATGACCGACGTCTGGCACGTGATGGGCCTAAAAGGCACCGCCAGCGACACTTACGGCGTCAAGGACGTGTTCGTTCCGGATCGCCTATCATTCGCTCGCGACGAGGAGTGCGACCGGCGGGAGAACGGGCTTCTCTTCAAATTCAGCACCAGCAATCTCTACTCGTTCGGCTTTGCCGCGGTGGCGCTCGGTATCGCGCAACAGATGCTGGATGACGCGATCAAGGTGGCGAGCGACAAGACTCCGACGGCCTCCAAGCGTGCCATGCGCGATAATAACGTGATCCAGGCGCAGATCGGCCGTTCGGAGGCCACGCTGCGCGGCGCGCGCCATTATCTCCACGGCGTTGCGCGTGAGCTTTGGCAGGCGGTTTCGGAGCACCCCGAGGTGACCCGCGCGCAGAAGATCGAGATCCGGCTCTGCTCGACCTGGGTGATCCACCAGGCCATGTCCGTCGCGGACACGGTCTACCACATGCTCGGATCAACCGCCGTGTTCGAAAAGAACCCGTTCGAACGGCGGTTCCGCGACATTCACACCCTAAGTCAGCAACTTCAGGGGCGGCAGGCCCATTTCGAGAGTGTCGGACAGGTGATGCTGGGGCTCGAGCCCGACACCGTGCTGTTCACGACTTAAGGTCGGCCGGTGCGCGTGGATCAACCGGGACTAGGACTGACGCGACCGGGCGCGAGGCTTCGCCGTTTGCTTGGGAGCCGGCACGTCTGCGACGCGACAGTAGGCACCCAGCGCCGTTCGCAAAGCCGCAACGTGGCGGGCGCCGATGCGCGATGCCAGTTCGCGCTCGGTGCTGGCGACGGCCCTGCGAATGGTGTCGAGCAGCATCCGCCCGGACTCGGTGAACGTGACGATTTTCGCCCGCTTGTCGCTCGCGTCGGCATCCAGCCGCACAAAACCCATCTTGCGAAGCTGTTCGATCATCTCGCTCATCGATTGCTTGGTGACGCCCGCACGGGCAGCCACATCGGCAATCCTGGTGCCGGCAAGATCGATGTGACGCGTGACGGCGAGATGGGCGATACGGATGTCGGAATAACCCTTGTCGTTGACCAGAGCCAGCACGCGCTCCTGGAAACGCCGTGTCGAGTCGAACAGCAGACGGCCGGTGTTGTCGTGTCGCCAAGTCATAGGAGCGCGTCGTTATCCCACAGGTCCAGATCAAGGCCCGCGAGGTGTTGCACGGGGCTGCTGGCTTGTCGAGCCGCATGAGTTGCCGTCAAAAAAGATCAAAGGGAGGAAGAAAAGAAAATGAAGTGGGCACTTAAACTGATGTGCTGCATGGCCGCCGTGACATTGGCGTCGCCGCTGCATGCGCAGGACTACCCAAACCGTCCGATCACGCTGCTGCATGGCTTCGGCGCCGGCGGCAACGCGGACACCATGGCCCGGATCCTCGGCGAAGCCATGAGCAAGGGACTTGGTCAGCCGATCCTGGTCGAAGCGAAGCCTGGCGCCAGCGGCATGCTGGCCTCCGAGACCATGACGCGCGCCGCGCCCGACGGCACGACGATGCTGATGCTGACCGCCGCACACGCCACGACGGCGAGCCTGTTCAAGACGCTCAAATACGATCCGAACAACGATTTCGCGATGCTCACCACCATCGCGTTCTTTCCCTACGTCCTCGCCGTGGCTGGAGACAGTCCCTACAGGAACCTGGCCGAACTGATCGCCGCGGCAAAGCAGAAGCCCGGCGAGATCACCTACACCTCTGTCGGCGTAGGGAGCGTGCCGCATCTGACGGGCGAGCTTCTGGCGAGCCAGGCCGGCATCAAGCTCACCCACGTGCCGTACCGAGGCGGAACCGCACCGACCACCGATGTGCTGGCCGGCCGCGTCGACGTTCTGATCGATACGCAGACTGTCAGCATGCCGCAGATCACCGGCGGCAAGCTGCGCGGCATCGGCGTGACCAGCAAGTCGCCTTGGCCCGGCACGCCGGGCATCCCAACGGTGGCCGAGACCGTGCCCGGCTTCGAGGTGGAAACCTGGATCGGTCTCGTCACCGTCCAGAACACGCCTGCGCCCATTCAGGCGCGATTGCACGACGAAGCCGTCAAGGCGCTTGCCAATCCTGAAGTCGCGGCCAAGCTCCGCACGCTCGGCGCCGCGGTGCGATCCAGCACCCCGGATGAGATGCGCAAGCTGGTGAGAGGCGAGATCGAACGCTGGGGCAAGGTGATCAAAAACGCCGGGATCGAGCCACGCTGATACCGAGAGCAGGCGTGGCTGCCACACAAACAGCAGGACAAACATAGCGGCCGTCAGCGAGCGCGTTGCTCGGTCATGCCGCTGAGGTCCCTCTCTTGTGATTGATCGATGGCCGTGCCCCGATGCAGCGGGCAAACACGGATTTGCCGATCAGCGCCGCGATTTTTGGGGGTCGCCAGCAAGCTCGCCGCGGCTAAAGTAGAATGCGCACGATCGGGCGCCCGCTTGGACGCCGCGAATGAGGTGGATTGCGATGCGCGGCCGGCAGCCTGCTGCAATGCAATGCAGCGCCGCAAACTCCTGCGCCAATTATCGGCAAGCGCGAGATTTCGTCACGCTGCATACTGGCGGGATGCTGTCAGAATGACATCAGTCAACGGAGGTCCTGAGATGCGCTTGCGTTCGATCCATCGCCGTCACTTCCTGGCGACCGGCCTCGTGGCTGTTGGCGGCGCCGCCATGGCGAGCGTCGGCCACAGCCAGGGAATGCCTGTCATCAAGATTGCGGCTTCGCGCAACGCGGCTGCGCCGGTCTGGAATCTCAGCAACATCTCCGAGCGCTTCGGCTTCAAGGTCGAGATGGCCGTGCTCTTCACCTATGCCGAACAGGCGCGCGCGGCACAAACAGGCCAGACCAACTCCGCCACCTGCGGCATCGATACGATGGCGACCGTCGCGGATCAGGGCATCACCAATCTGCGATACATCGCTGCGGACCAGTATGGCGGGCAAAACCTGGTCATGAAGACCGGCGTCAATCCGGCCAAGTGGTCGGATCTCGAAGGCAAGACCATCGGTGTCGTGCCCGGCACCTGGGCGCGGGTGATGTTCTTCATCGCCGCCAAGGAAGGCGGTGCGGACTTGAGCAAAATCAAAGTGACCAACGTATCGGTTGGCGCCACGGCGCAAGAAGCCTTGCGTCGCGGCGACGTCGACGGTGTCGTCTTGTTCACGCCGCAGTGCGACCAGCTCGTCGTCGCCGGCATCGGCCACTATCCGGAGAAATTGGACATTGGCTCATCGTCGCTGGGCTGCGCCAACTCCGGCCTGCTCGCGACCACGGAGCTTCTGGCCGACAAAACACTCTCGACCAATCTGATGAAGGCCTATCTCGCCAGCATGGACGAAATCCGCGATCCCGCGGTCTTTACCCGTCTGGTGACGAGCCTCACCGCGGTGTCGGCGGACGTGGCCGCGTTGTCGCTCAAGAACCAGATCTTCAGCGAGAAGATCGACGTCAAGGCGATCGTCGGAGCGGCCAAGCTCGGCACCGAATATGGATTCACGAAGTCCGACACCTCGGGCAAGGTCGAAGCCCTGATCGACTTCGGCCCGCTGATGGCGGCGAGCGGCAAGAGCCGCGAAGAGCTGACGGGGCCGCCGCCGGAAGCAGCCAAGCTGGTGCGCCGTTGAAGTTGCAATGACAACGAACGGCCGCGCTCAGGCATCGGGTCACGATTTCGCGAAGCGCGATGCACCGCTCGCTTTGAACTTGCTGTCGCGAATGAAGCCGGGCCGATGGGCTCTCGGCTTGGTCGTGCCAGCGCTGCTGGTCTTGTTCTGGCAGATTGCCGGCGATCTCGGCTGGACACCGCCAGGCTCGATCCCGACGCCGGCCGCCGTCGTCGAGAGTTGGTACATCTGGATTTTCGGACCGGTCACGCCGCTCGCGTGGCATTCAGGGACATGGACATTCTATGTCCTGCTGAGCCTGCGCCGCGTGGCCGCCGGCTTTGCGATTGCATCCGCCACCGGCGTGACGTTTGGACTGCTGCTCGGGTGGTATGCGCTCGTCAACGATCTCTTCGATGGATTGATCAATTTCCTTCGCGCCATTCCGACGACGGCGTGGGTGCCCTTCACGGTGTTCTTCTTTGGCATTCACGAGTCGGCGGCCGTCTTCCTCATCGCATTCGGGGCGTTCTTTCCGATCGCAATGAGCGTTGCGGCGGGCGCACGCCAGACGCCGCGAACCCTCACCCGCGCCGCCTTGATGCTGGGCACGCCGCCACGCCGGCTGCTGCGAAGGGTTGTTCTGCCCGCGACCCTACCATCCACTTTTGCCGGACTGCGAATAGGGCTGGGGCTTTCATGGGTTCTGGTGATCGTCTCGGAAATGCTCGCCGTGCAAGGCGGACTTGGCTACGCCTTATGGTCGGCGTATCAGGTCAACCGGCTTGATCTGATCGTCGACGCCATCGTCAGCGTGGGCGTTCTGGGATTGATGTCCGACTGGTTGCTCGTGAAGCTGTCGCGGATGACGCTTCGTTGGCAAAGAGGGTTGGTCGGCCAATGAGCAGCACACCCGTCATCGCATGCCATGAGCTCACCAAGGCCTATCACGACATCAGTCGCGGCGAGACGGTCGTCGCCTGCAAAGACATCACCTTGCAGATCCACCGCGGCGAGTTCATCACCGTTGTGGGTCCGAGCGGCTGCGGCAAAACCTCACTGCTTTATATTCTTGCCGGCTTCGAGACCAAGACGTCCGGCTCGATCATGATCGATGGCCGCCCGATCCAAGGCCCCGGCCCGGATCGCGCCGTGGTCTTTCAGGAATTTGCTCTCTTCCCATGGCTCGACCTTCGAAAGAATGTCGAATTCGGACCGCGTGAACGCGGCGTCCGCCAGTCCGATATCGATGAAAGCGTAAATCGCATTTTGCGCACCGTGGGCCTGGAAAGCGCCGCCAACCGATATCCTCACGAGCTTTCCGCCGGCATGCGGCAGCGCGCGGCACTGGCCCGGGTCCTCATCAACGACCCGAAAATCCTGCTCATGGACGAGCCGTTCGCCGCTCTGGAAGCGCAGACGCGTCTCGCGTTGCAGCGCGAACTCAGCAAGCTATCGGCAGAGATGTCGCTGACCGTGATGTTCATCACCCACAGCGTCGAGGAAGCCGTCCTGCTGGGCGATCGCGTCCTTGTCATGTCCACGCGGCCCGGCCAGATCATGGCCGATGTCAGCATTCCGCTGCCGCGTCCGCGCGATCCGACCTCACCGGAATTCAACGAGCACAGGCGTGAAATCGCGAGGCTTCTGGAGCAAGCGAGCCTAGCGCCCGTGAAGGCATCATAAGAACGGACATTCGGAGAAGAGCATGGAAAAGCCCGCAGCAGCCCGCAACGTCGTGAGCCTGGACAGCGTCAAGCGGCGCGACGTCGAATCCAACGAGGTCTCCCTGCTCTCGCCCAGCGCTAAATCTCACACTCGATAGAGGCACATTCCATGCTGAAGCTGCCGACGCACGGTCGCTATCCGTTTTCGCCGATCAACAAGCGCCCGGTCTACGAATGGCCGAACGGCAAGAAGCTTGCGTTCTATATCGGTCTGAACGTCGAGCATTTCGCGTTCATGGCCGGCATCGGCAACGACCCGTTCACGGGCTCGGGAGGCGCGCAAACCCAGCGCAATTTTGCTTGGCGGGACTACGGCCTTCGCGTCGGCATCTGGCACGTTTTCGACATGCTCGACGAACTGAAAATCCCGACGACAGTTCTGCTCAACAGCCTGGTCTGCGAGCACGCTCCGGAGGTGATCGAGCGGATCAAGGAGCGCGGCGACACGATATGCGCCCACGGCCGCACCAACTCGGAACTCGGCAACGCGTTGTGGGAGCACGACGAAGCCAGAATGATCGCCGAGTCGACCGATCTCATCACCAAGCATTTCGGCAAGCGTCCGACAGGCTGGATGGGTCCGGCCGCCGCGGAGTCGCGCGTCACGCCGGATCTGCTGGTCGAAGCGGGCTACACCCACACGCTCGGCTGGCCGGTCGACGATCAGCCGATCTGGATGAAAACACGGTCGGGTCCGATTCTGTCGGTGCCCTATCCCATGGAGCTCAACGACATGGGAACGAACGTGCTTCGCGATCAGACCGGCGAAGAGTTCGAGAAAATGATCGTCGACCAGTTCGACGAGTTGCTCGAACGGTCGGCGTCGAAGCCCTTGGTCATGTCGGTGGCGCTGCATCCGTTCATTTGCGGACAGCCGTTCCGTCTTCGGGCGTTGCGGCGGGCGCTGAAGCACTGCGTGGCCCAATCCCAGAACGCGGTCTGGTTCACGCGCGCCGACGCGATCGCGGAGCATTGCTTCTCGCTGCCAAGCGACAAGCTTGCACGTCCTTAGTTCATCAGAAGGTGATCGCCGCGTCGACCTAAGACCCAGTCGGCGCGGACCTCACGATCTCCAAATGTGCTCAAATTGACGAGCCGCAATTTGCTCATAAGCTAACGGCCGATCCAAGAGGCCGTTGGCCATCGCAAACTTATTCAAGCCATCGACTGCGATAGGCGTAATCGTCGCATCGTAAAACGGTGCGTCCCGGCCGACCAGGATCGGGATCATCTCGGCCTCGTCGCCGGGGAACAGTTCATCGCCCACCTTCTTGGCGAGCTTTGGATCGGCCTTGAGCGCTTTTTGCGTGGCGACGATCGCACGCACCGCAGCGGCCGCAACCTCGGGCTCTTTCTCGATCAGAGCGTCGGTCATCGTCAGCGCAGCAAAATTGTAATGCCGCGCATCCGGCGGGCCGTCGCCGCGGCGCAGATCGAGATGCAATTTGGCGATGCCCGCCTTCTCGGCGAGAGCGAGCCGCATGCCATTGCCCCAGAAGCAGTCGGCGAGATTCTCCCGCAGCGCTCTGACCCCATCGAGACTGTGCGACTCGGACTTCGAGGGCAGGCTTTCGACAATGCGAACCTCTTCGCGGCTTAAATCCAGTCCCGCCTGGGTCAACATGTGCCGCAGCGCGGTGCATGGAAATGCGAACGACGTTGAAATCCGCAGACCTTTGAGCGCCTTGATGTCGCCGCGGCGGATGTCGATGTCCTTGCGGATTCCCATGAACCAATAGGAATGCTGCGCCAGCGCCGCGACAAGCTTCACACCCTTCCACGCCGGAAAGGCACGCGTTGCGGCAAACGCGGGACCGCCGAAGAAATGGATGTACCCCTCGCGAAGCCGCTCGGGGCCATGCTTGGCGCCATACTCGGCAACGAACTCGACGTCCAAACCTTGCTCTTTGAAAAAACCGAGTTTCACCGCAGCGGTCGCCACGAAATACGATGGAGAATCGAAGTCCGCCACCATCATCCGATACATCGTTTTACCCTTCCGACCGCTTGCGGCTTTTGAACTCCGCAACTCTTGAACCAAATTACATGCGCACCGGCAAGCCAGAGCCGGATTTCCGTCGAGCAGAACTCGTGTCAGTGGAAGCGGAGCAAGGTCCGCGACATCTTCGGCGTCCCGATCATCCGCCGGATGCAATTCCCGCAGCGATGACAGCGTCACGATAGACGGCTCTCTCCTTTTGCAGGACCGCACCAAACTCCGCCGCCGTCGATCCACCCGGAACAATCCCGAGCTTTTGCAATTTCTCGATCACGGCCGGATCGCGAACCGCCTTGATCGCTTCGCGCTCGAGAATGCCCTGCACCGAAGCGGATACTCCTGCAGGAGCCAGCAAACCGTTCCATGCTTCGACGACGAGGCCCGGAAGCGTTTCGCCGATGGTCGGGAGATCCGGAAGGTTCGGAAGGCGTTTGTCCGTGGACACCGCCAATATCTTGATCGTGTCGCTCGAAGCCATCGGCAGAATTTCAGAGGCATTGCCGAAATACATGTCGATATGCCCGGCCATGAGGTCGGTCATCATCTGCGAGCCGCCTCTGTACGGAACATGCATGATTTCGATGCCTGCGCGCTTGCCGAAAAGCGCTCCGGCGAGATGACCTATCGTTCCATTGCCGCCCGAGCCGTACTTCACCGCGCCCGGATTGGCCTTGGCGTATTTGATGAAATCCTCAACAGTCGCGACTTTCAGCTTTGAGCTGACGGCCAGGATGTTAGGACCGGTTCCGTAGATGCTGATCGGTGCGAAGTCTTTCTGCGGATCGTAGCGCACGGTCTGGACGAATGGCGTGACCGACGTCTGAGCCGTTGTGGCGAAGAACAACGTGTGGCCGTCCTTCGGAGCCCTCGCGACGAATTCCGCGGCCAACGCGCCGCCCGCACCGCCCTTGTTTTCCACCAGAACGGTCTGCCCCAGGCTTTGCGTCAGGCTTCCGGCCAGAAGGCGCGCCATCGTGTCGGTGTTGCCGCCTGCGTTATAAGGCACGATCAAGCTGATGGATGATTTCGGCCAATCCTGCGCGAGCAATGGCCGTGGCGCCAACAGCACTGAAACGACGATGGCGGCAAGCCATGCGGCTAACAGCCGACGACGAACAGGCGCCTGCGTGTTGCTTTGCTTCAAAGTCTTTCTCCGAGCGCGAGTAATGCTCATCACGCGTCCATTCGATCGAGCCAGGCCGCCGTGAGTTCGGTGACGACATCTTCATTGCCGATGAATCCATGGGCCTGAACGGGCGAATTTCCGGCCTTTGACGGAACGACCGCCACCTCGACTCGTTTCGACGAGATCGCAGCCGCTTTGATATCGCCGACAATCTTTTCCCGCATGGTCACCGCGCCCAGACCGTGAATGTTGTCCGCAGGATCGTAGCAAACGAGCATGGGCACTTTGATTTGACGGATCATGGGTTCGACCGCAGCCTTGCTCGTGTCCACGTCTCTGTAACTCAGAAACGTCTCCGCCGAAGTGATGATCGGAGCTGTCTTTCTATAAGGCAGCAATCTGATTTCCTGGCCTTTTTGCTCGTCAACCAGCTTCCGGCATTCGTCTCGGAACTTCTGATAGAGGTCCGGCCCGAGCAGCGTGTCGCGGGTCACGGCCGGGATGCTGATGTGCGGTCCGTAGACGGCGATAGCCGAAAGCGAAGCGTCGGGACCGTCACCCGCGTAGTGCTCGACGATCGGCGTGCCAAGGCTGTGTCCCATCAGGACGACACGGCGGAAGCCCCGTTGCTTGAAGAAGGCGACCGCGTCGCGAACCTCCTGGACAGCCGCCTCAAAACTCGACCAGCGAAAGCTCTGGCCTGAATGCGCGCCGTTGTATCCGAGGGTCGTATAGCCACACCCGGCAAGCGAGGTGGCGAGGAACATCGTCGGTCCCACATACCAGAACTGCTCCACACCGTGGACCATGATCAGAGCGGTATCGCGCGGGCGAGCGGCCGAGACCGGCGCGAATACGGCCCCCTGCACCCGCCTGCCGCAGCTTTCGAATTCGATCAGCTCGGTTCGAACGCCTTCCGGCGGCAGATATGGGCTTGTCATGGCTTCTCCGTCCGAGCCGAGCCGCTTTTGTTGCATGCCGCGGCCCGGCACGTTCGTATCAGAACGAGAAGCCGATGATGTGCCTTATCGGAGCTTTGCCGCGAACCGACTGAACAGCTGAGCAGCATTGCGCCATTCCATAGGCTCCAGGCGCTCGCCCGCGAACTGCGGCAAATTCACCAGGCTTGCGATCTGGTCCGTGACGAATTCGCGCTCCAGGTAAGGCCAGTCGCTTCCATAGAAGATATGCGAAGGGTCGGCCATTTCGGTCAACGCAGCCATGGGCGCAGCGCCGCCGGCGATCGCCACATCGAAATACAAAGCCTTGAGATAGGGCGCGACACCTTCGGGAACGCGCTCGATGAACGGCGGCACTTCGCGGTCGGACTCCTCCATCAGCCTCAGCCGGACCGAGAGGTAGGGCAGAGCGCCGCCCGCATGCGCCAAGATCCATTTGATATTGGGATAGCGCGCCATGACGCCGTTGTAGATGAGGTTCGCGGCCACACGGGTCGTCTCGAACGGGTACTCGATGTAGGCAGCCCACATCTTGAGCCGCAGAGTCGGGACATAGGCCGGGCTCGCCGGATGCACGAAGGCGACGACGGATCGCCGGTGCAACTCCTCATAAAGCGGCGTGAACGCAGGATCGCCGACATAAAACCCATTCTGGCTGGAGAGCAGGATGACGCCATCGGCGTGGAGGGTATCGAGGGCATACTCCAACTGCCGCAATGCACCGTCGACGTCAGGCAGCGGAAGCGTCGCAAAGAAGCCGAGCTTCTCGGGCGCATGAGACACGAACCTGGCCAGCGCCTCGTTGGTCTTTTCGGTCAGATAGCGCGCCTTCGCATCGTCGCCATGATGAACGCCCGCCACGGAAAGCGGGTTGAGGATCGCGGCATCGATCCCGAGCTCCGCCATCGAACGCAGCACGGCCGGCGCGTCGGGATTCTTCCGCAACGGCCGGGACGGATCGACCGCTCCGGATCGCACCAGTGCCTCCTGATATTCGGGAAGCACGATGTGATGATGCACATCGATGAAGCGCAGGTCCGACAAGTTTTTCAAAGGCGACTTCCTTCTTATGCAGGTTCGATCAGATCGGACTCAAACCCGCCCGATCAACGACGGCGTGCCATTGCACGACATTGTCCCGAATGGATTTGGCAAGCGCCTCCGGGCCGCCACCGGCCGGCGCGATTCCCAATGCGGAAAAGGCTTTCTGGACATCGGGATCCCTGAGCGCGACCTCGACGGCCGCAGCGAGTTTGGCGACGATCGGTTCTGGCGTGCCGGGCGGTGCCAGCATTGCGGTCCAGTTCGAGACATCGAAGTCTTTGAGTGTCGTGGATTCGGCAACTGTCGGCACGTCGGGCGCAGCAGGAGAACGCGCCTTCGTGGTCACCGCAAGGAGCCTGAGGTCTCCCGACTGCGCCGGCTGGACAAAGGGCGCAATCATCGCGACCGCCGCATCGACGTGTCCGCCGATCAAATCCGAGACGACCTTGGCCGACCCCTGGTACGGGACCTCCGTCCACGCGGCGAGCCCGATCCGCTGCCGGAACATGAGGCTCGTCAGATGGCTCACGGTCCCGTTGCCGGTCGACGCCATGGACAGGGCTTTTCCCTGCTTCCGAGCAAGCGCCACGAAGTCTCCTAGGTTGGCGACCGCCAGATCCTTTCTGACCGCCAAAGCTCCCGATGCCGTGGTCAGCATCGACACCGGAGCGAAGCCGTTGACGACGTCGTAGCCGGAATTCTTGTACATGCTGGCGTTCGAGGTGAGCGTGTCGGTGTTCACCAGAAGCGTATAACCGTCGGGAGCCGCCTTCGAGACAAAGGCCGAACCGATGTTGGTATTCCCGCCGACCTTCTGTTCGACGATGAAGGTTGTGCCGAGCGAGCGCGTGAGCGCCTGTGCGATCACGCGAGCGACGATGTCAGTGGTGCCGCCTGCCGCGGACGGCACAATGACGTGAACGGGCTTCGATGGATACGCCGCAGCATCCTCCCCGCGTGCACCGGCCGCCGGAAGCAGAAGCATGACGGCCATCGCCAGGATCGGAAGCATCCAACCGAACGGCACTCGCACCGCCATTCGCTTCGAAAGGACATCGTGCATATTCAAGTCTCCGTATGTCGTGACACCGCGAGATCCGATACCCGTCCACTAGACGGCGGGCTGCGGCACGGCCGTGGGGCGCTTGACCGAGGTGTGGGTATTTCCGGCATCGTAAAGCCACGCAAAGGCGTTCATGAACGCCGCATCTCCGATCGACTCGAGCGTCGCGTTTCTCGTCAACGCATGCACTCCGGAGGGATGGAAGATGTGATCGCCGATGAGACGCGATCCCAGTTGAATGCGGGCGGTCCGCACCAGACGCTCCCGGCGATAGGCATCGAGCGCCTCCACCACATCCGGGCCGAACGCTCCAAGCGCGTTCGCCAGACACATGCCGTCTTCCATCGCCATGCAGGCGCCCTGAGCGAAGTACTGCAGCGTCGGATGGGCCGCATCGCCCAACAGCGTTACCCGGCCATCGTTCCAATTCTCGACCGGCTCGCGATCGCACAGCACCCACTTTTTCCAGGCCTGGCCGCAGGAAATGATCCGCCAGACGTCCGGCACGAGATGGGCAAACTTCTCGGCGACCTCTTCGTCGGTGACGGCCGCGCCTGCGAGTGCGCGGTCGGCCTCGTCGTGCGCCGTCGCAACCAGGTTGAACAGCTTCGCGCCTTTCAGCGGATAGTGAACGATATGGCTCTTCGGCCCGACCCAGACCGCCATCGAATTCCATCGAAACTCTTCCGGCATCGCTTCGACATCAACCACGGAGCGATACGTCGTATGCCCTGAGACGCGCGGCGCTCCATCACGAACGATCTGCGCCCGCACGGCCGAATGCAGACCGTCAGCACCAATCAAGGCATCGCCTTCGAAGCTGCGGCCGCCTGCGGCGACGGCACGAACCGCCCGCGCATCCTGTTCGAAGCGTTCGATCGTGACGCCGGTTCTGATCTCGACCAATCCGCTGGACGTGCATGCATCCAACAGCGACCGGTGCAGATCGGCGCGATGCACCACGACATAGGGGTTTCCGAATCTCTGTCTGAACTCAGTGCCGAAGGAGAAGCGGTTGATCTGCCGTCCGGTCGCCGAATCCATCAGCCGGAACGAGTCGACATACACGGCGCCTTTGAGAAGCGTTTCGCCCATGCCGAGCTGATCGAGCACGTGGAAAGCGTTCGGCCCGAGCTGGATGCCGGCTCCGATCTCACCCAGTTGCGGCGCAGCCTCGAGTACGAGCGACTGCTGACCGGACTGTGCAAGCGCAAGAGCCGCGGCGAGTCCGCCGATCCCGGCTCCGACAATCACGACCCTCATGCTCGCCTCCATCGAACTTGCGGCCTTGGACCAACGGTTCACCGCACCAGCACATCCATCGTTCCGATCTTGTCGATCGTCGCGCGGATGCGGTCTCCCGGTTTCACGGGCGCGACGCCTTCGGGCGTGCCGGTCAAAAGCACGTCGCCCGGTTCGAGCGTGTAGAACTTCGACGCGAACTCGATGAGACCCGGCGTGTCGATGACAAGGTCGCGGGTGTTGGCCGACTGCCGCACTTCGCCATTGACCAGGAGTTCGAATGGCAGCCCGGACGGATCGCCGATTTCGTCGGCGGTGACGAACCAGGGCCCGAGGACGGTGTAGCTGTCGACCGATTTCCGCAGGCTTCTTTCTTCCGGCCCGCGGACGGTCATATCGAGACCGATGAGATAGCCCGCCACGACGTCGAGCGCGGCGCTGGCGGCCACTTCATTGCAGGACTTGCCGATCACCACTGCAAGCTCGATCTCGTGATCGGTCCTGCGGTCCGGAAAACGCACCTGGACGCCCTCGCCGGGCCCCACCACAGAGCTCGTCGCCTTGAGGAAGAGACCCGTTTCGTGGATCCGGCGCACGTGATGCTGGGGAAAAGTCTTTGTGTCGGCGGCCGCCTCTTCGAGGTGCTTCTGATAGTTGACGGGAGCGGCGATCACCTTCCCAGGATTTGCGATCGGGGAAAGAAGCTTCACTTCGGACACGTCGACCGGAGGCGAGGTACGGGCGAACCGATCGAACAGAGGCAGCAGCTCCGACAACCGGGCGATCATCGGGTCGAAGCGCGGCAACGGATAAGAAAACGTGCCCAGCTCCTTCGCGACGGGCGTCACGTCGTGGATACGCCCCTCCCGGATGATTCCGAGCCGATCGTCATTGAATCTGCAGATGCGCATATCCGGCCCTTTCCAGGCGGTTGAGTACGTGGACATTCGGGCCCACCGTCAGTAGTTTCGGTGGCCTCTCAGCAAGGCCGCTTAATCTCGACCCATGAAAAAGATCGCCAGCGCGGCAACGAGCACCCGGTCGTCGCGCTCTCCACTCCCTGCGATGACCCTCGAAGACGTCTACGCGGCGCCAGGACATCTGATCCGGCGCGCCCAGCAGATCGCGGTCGCGGTTTTCCACGAAGAGTTCGAGGGCTGGGACGTCACGCCCGTCCAATACGCGGCGTTGATCGCCATACGGGACCGTCCCGGCATGGATCAGCGCACGCTGGTCAAATTCGTCGCGATCGATCGTTCGACGGTCGGCACGATGCTGAAGGGTCTCGAAGGCCGCCGCCTGATTTCCAGAGCCACACCGAAGAACGACCAGCGGACGAAACAGCTCTTCATCAGGCCTGAGGGCGCACGGCTGTTGGACGAGACGCGCGAGAACATCGCCCGCGTGCAGGAACGCATCCTTGCGCCGCTCGGAAAGGAACAGCGCGCCTTCATGCAGTCCCTGGCGAAGCTGGTTCAGCTCAACAACGACCTCAGCCGCGCTCCATTGCGTGCTGCGAAGTAAAGCCGCTGCTGCGACGGAATTCCGAAGCTTCACGCGCCGGCGGCCGGTCGCATGCACGTTACGGCGGCATGGTGGAGAGGCGTACAAGCCCAGCCCTTCCCTCATTGCACGACACCTCGCCGTTTGAGGCCGGTGATCTCGGCTGCCGCTTCGGCCGAGCCCGGCAAGCACGTCGTTGGAGCGGCATGCCGTTCAAGATCGCCCCTCCATTAGACAATTCGACAGTACACTGTCAATTGGCCTGGCACAGCGGCACAACCCGCGCTGCCGATGCGGCTTAACGATGCTGCTTTTCTGGCATTGACCGGCATCGCGGTTGCCGATCCCGATGGGAACTTACGTTGACATAAAGATATCGGAGATCACTATACCTTGGTCTCGCTCGCCACGCGGACCAGCTGCGGTTCACGCGCGATCGAACAATGAGCGAGCAGCATGCTGGAGGCTTTCATGCGAGCGATGCATTTTCTTTGTCTGGGACTTATGCTGACAGCCGGCACTCTCGAGGCAAGCGCACGAGAGTACATCAAGGGTGAACGGCCGCAGATCCGCGCCTATTCCCCTGCCGTGATCACTGACGGCGGCAAGATCGTATGGCTTGCGGGGCAGACCGCAGGAGCCGACGAGAACGGCAAATCACTTGGCGATGATTTCGACGGACAGGCCCGCCGCGTTTTCAAGCTGCTTGAAGCGACGCTCTCCAAAGCGGGTGGCAAGCTGAGCGACATGGTCCAAATGACCGTGTTCATCACCGACGTGAGATATGGAACGCGCCTGACGGAAATCAGGAAGGAGGTGTTCGGCGACAACTTCCCCGGCAGTGCGTTGATCACCGTAACGGCGCTGGCAGATCCCCGTGCGAAGCTTGAGATTCAAGGCATCGCGGTGATCGGCGACAAGTGACCTCGCGGGGCTGATGGCGGACGAACCAGCCGCCGCGACCTTCGGTGAAAACGATCGCCTTACTGACTTAGCAGGACCAATAGCTCAGCAGCCATTGCAGAACGCGAACGGGCTTTGTCTTCGCATCGGAGCGCATCGGACACCTCACGCTGCGGCGCGGAACATCATCACCGGAGCCGCCGGCGCGGGATTGGCCTTCAGCCAGTCGCGCGCGGCGCGCTGAGCCTGTCCGATCTGGGCGTCCGACATCTCGGCTGCGATCTCGCGGCGCAACTGGATGGCTTCCGCGTGCCCCTTGGTGGCGGCGATGTTGAACCACTTGTGCGCGGTGATGAGATCGACCGGCACGTCGCGACCGCTCGCATACATCATGCCGAGTTCGAACATGGTGTCGACGGTGGCGTGCGCCTGCCCCGAACCCGCCAGTGAAAATTCCGGTATCTCGAAACGAGCCATAACTGACTTCCCCTGTCCTTGCGCGGACCCGTCCCTACCGAGCGTCGCGCTTTGCCTTGGCCAGTTGTTCCGGCCTGATGACGTGATCATGGGAGCCAAATTTGAATCGCAGTTTAAGCATCGCAATGAATCAATGATGAATGCCCCGATACAGGGCCTGACCGCGCGAAAATCGCGAACAAGGCTCGCAGCAGCACTAACGAAATCCTAGCTCCGCAACCGCGACGGTATTCCAGCCGGTAGCCGGTTAGCTCGCCAGAGGCCGCGGCGACGGCCGATAAAGGCAATCTTTGTGCGCGCCTTTTGAGCTCACGCCGCAATCACAGCCAGCATCTCGTCGGGTGGAAAAAACACCTCGACTGGGCCCGGCTCCAGCTGCTTGTCGGCGATATTGCGCACCAGCATATCGATGTCTCCGACCTTCACGACATACTCGGTGGCTTCGCCAAGAAACACGGCCTGCACAAGCGAGCCACGGAAGCGGTTGACGCCCGCTCCATCTGCCGAAGCTTGTTTCGCATCTGCTCGCGAAGCAACGCATCGAGATTGCCCAGCGGCTCATCGAGCAGAAGGAGCCGCGGCTCGGCGCGTCAGGTCGCGCACTTCCATGACGCTTCCCCCCGCATCTATCGACAGTGTCGGTCGGTGCGGATTCGATAACGCACATGACGTGAAATCCACGGCACGCTGCGCGCCACGGAGCATAGGGCGAGCATTGGCACCACCTTACGCCTCACCAGAAATTCTCAGAACACGTCAATGACGACGTGACGAACCGATGCTCGCCTACAATGCGGGAGGCTCAATGGACGCCCTCTGGTGAATAAGGCGAGATGCTTATTGGCTTCCCACACTCGCGCGCTTTTTTATCCTGATGGGAACCTATTGCGTCTTTTGACATTATCTACAGTTGGCCGGTGGTAAGTCGCTCCCCAAGCGCGAGGGAAGTGCGCCCCTGCTCCTGGCTGAGATGCACGCGTGGCGTGACAAGAACCTGCGCGATAGTCCGCAAAACCCAGGAGGTCTCGGTGGTTATGCAACAACGTCGAAGTGGCAGTTTGCCCGTCGTCGAACCCACAGCGGAACAAGCAAAGGCGCGCGTCGAGCGTCTGGCGCGCACCAAACAGGCACAGCGAGAAGACGCCCCGCGAGCCATGCAGGAATATCGGGATGCCGAGTTGGCGGTAAGATCGAGAACAGAAAAGCTGCGAGCGGCGCGATTGGCGCGTGAGAAACTCGCGGCTTCAGGTCTTCGGACAACCGCACAACGCCCCGACCAGGCATGAGGAGCCAATCTGTTCGCGCTCAACAAACCCGCGGGCACCTCCTAGAACCATCCGAGGCCAACGCTCGCTCCGCGATTCCAAGGGGCCGCGCTGCAACGTCTCTCGCGCCATTCACGCGTGAGACGGCTGCGCTCTGATCGACGAGGGCTTGTCCTGGTTGCTATATCGCATTGGAGATTGCGCGGGCGCATGGCGGGCCCATCGATCTCCACTCGACGCTCGAGATGACGCGGTTCACGTTTCGCAGGCTTCTGTAGTTCGTCGATTCAGAGAGCACTATTCCAAGCCGGAAAACCGACCAACGGCGATTTATCCTGACAAGAACAAGGGATTTCCCTGACGTGCAAATGACTGGTCTGCGACTTTTTGCCTGAACCAGTCGATACCGGCGACGATAAGCTTCGATCTATCGCAGCACTTCATCTGCGGCGAAGCCGTGTTCATGTCCGCCTAATCTGTACCTTTTGATGAAGGCCGACGGCGCCTCATTGCGCCAGGCCTGGATTCTCGTCGACGCGAAAATAAACTCTCTGACCAGAGCTGCCACGATGAACCGGAAAAGCCGGCGGATTGCCCGCAGCTTCGGCCAGCCGACCTTTGATACCGACCGAACGAATGCGCGACTGGCGGAGGCTCGCAGCGCCCTCGCGATGGCGGTCGAACTTCAGAGAGCCGGAGAGTTTGCCAAAGCCGAGGCAATGTTCGGCAAGGCCGTTGGGCTCAACCCTAAGTCAGCGACAGCTCAGCGTGGCCTCGGCTGCATCCTGATGGGGCGTGACGAACTTGATTTGGCGGCGGTGCATCTTCGCCGCGCCGTGGCCTTGAAGCCCGACGATACGGCGGCACGCATATCGATGGTTGCGCTGCTCAGGCAGCAGGGCCGCCGGGAGGCCGCGGCTCGGGCCTATGAAGAAGCGCTGACGTCGGACCCGCAAATCGGCCGACTGCGCAGTCAGTTGCCCAACGCGCTGGCGGAACCCTGGGCACGGCCCATCGATCTTGCACGGGCCAGCGTCGGCTTTCTGAGGCTCAATCCCGCTATTCGTGCAGCCGCCGATCGTTCGTCAAAAGCCTGGCCACGGCCGCTGACCGAGCAGGAGCTCTTCGGAACGATCGGAATGACTGCGGTTGCTTCAGACCGCGTGCTTCGATTTCTGCTGGAGTCGTGCCCGATCTGCGACATCGAGTTGGAACGCTTGTTGACGCGCGTTCGTGGCTTGTTGTTGCTGAAGGCCGAAGCCGGCGCAGCGTTCGATAACGATGACGTCATAGCGTTCGCTGCAGCGCTGGCCTGCCAGTGCTTCTTCAACGATTACGTGTTTGCTGCGTCCGAGGCAGAAGCACGGGCCGCGGCGCAGCTTCAAGATCGTTTGTCCAAGGCCATCGATGCCGGAACAGCACCGCCGGCATCGTGGCTTTTGGCAGCCGGCTGCTATGGATCACTTCACGCGATCCCTGGCGCTGCACGTCTGCTCGAGTTCGGCTGGCCGGACGTCGTGCGTACCATGCTCCGGCGTCAGGTTGCCGAGCCCCATGAAGAGGCAAAGCTGCGGAATGCGACGAAGCAGCTTACGCCAATCGACGATGCGACATCCCTGCATGTGCGCGCGCACTACGAGGAAAGCCCTTATCCGCGCTGGATCAAGCCTGCCCGGCCCGGCGCCTCGACGACGCTCGATGCCTTCGTCCGAGGCCGCTTTCCATCGGCGCCGTTCCGAGAACTCGGCCGCGGCGCCGATGTCGATATCCTGATCGCCGGCTGCGGCACCGGGCAGCAGTCGGTCGAGACAGCGCAGCGCTTTGCC
The DNA here is from genome assembly GCF_001579845.1 of Rhodoplanes sp. Z2-YC6860. GTDB lineage: Bacteria > Pseudomonadota > Alphaproteobacteria > Rhizobiales > Xanthobacteraceae > Z2-YC6860. The sequence goes on along the minus strand of NZ_CP007440.1, from coordinate 2,385,107 downwards.
GGAGCGCGCATCCTTGCAGTCGATCTCAGTTTGGCCAGTCTCGGATTTGCCCAACGTCAATCGCGCTCTGCGGGTTTGACCGCGATCGAATACGCCCAAGCCGACATCATGGCGTTGCCGACGACCGGTCTCAGCTTCGATCTGATCGAAAGCACCGGCGTGCTGCATCATCTTGGAGACCCGTGGGAAGGCTGGCAGCGGCTGCTGTCAATGTTGCGACCGTCAGGAGTCATGCACCTGGGCTTCTACAGCGAGACTGCACGACAAGATATTTCGGCGGTTCGTCGAGTGATAACGAAGCGCGGTTTGGGCGACAGCCCAGACGAGATCAGAGCGTTCCGCCAAGAGCTGATGTCGGCCAAAGAAGGGTCGGAGCAACGTTCGGTTACCAGTTATCCGTCATTCTTCAGCACCAGTGAATGTCGCGACCTGCTTTTCCATCGCATGGAACATTGCTTGACGCTTCCGGCGATCAAAGCCTTCCTCGACGCGAACGGACTTCGGTTTCTCGGCATGCAAACCGATGATCTTATGATGTCTCGCTTCAGGCACCGCTTCCCCGGCGATCCGGCTGGGCTCGATTTGGATCGCTGGCACGACTTCGAACAGCGCAATCCCACCTCCTTCGCTGGGATGTACGAGTTCTGGGTGCAGAAAAAGGCCTGATGGCCATGTCAAGAAGCCGGTCAAGACTCCCCTGGCACTCCCGCTAGTGTCCTGCTCCCACCAGAAACGCGCTGATATCGCGGTCCAGCACCGTTCGACCATTCAGGATCACACGCCGGATTTTATCGCGCTGGCATAAGACTGCGATGTCGTCCAGCGGGTTTCCCTCGACCACCACGAGATCAGCGTTTTTGCCCTCATCAAGAGAACCAACGGTCCCATCGAGCTTGAGAAGCTTTGCGCTGTCGGACGTCGCCACCCTGATCGCTTCCTGCGGCGACAGTCCCATCTCGACGAGGTATTTGAGCTCGTCGAGATTGTTGCCGTGGCGGGTAAACGGCACGCCGGAATCCGTGCCCATCGCCAAGCGTATGCCTGCAGCATGCGCCGCTTTGAAACCCGATACGTGGGCGCTGATCGCTGATTGCGCTTTTTCGGCGATGTGCGAAGGAATTCCTGCTGCAACACCGTAGGACACCACATTGCGAACCGCCGCAGATGTCGCGACCAGAACCGTGCTGCGCTCAAGCATCATCTCGATGCCTTCCGGATCGATGAAATAGCAGTGCTCGACAGAATCCACGCCGGCGAGCGTTGCGCGTTTGATGCCCTCCGCGCCGTGCGCGTGCGCGTTGGCGGTCTTGCCGGCACAATGGGCCTCGTCGACGGCGGCCTTCATCTCGTCGGTCGTGAACTGCGGATTGCCAATGTTGGTGCCTGGGGTGAGGATACCGCCGCTTGCGATCAGCTTCACGTTGTCGGCCCCAGCCTTCAGTTGCTCGCGGGCCGCGCGGCGCAATCCGTCGGCGCCGTCTGCCTCACGGCCGATCAGATGCCAGCCGTGCCCGCCCGTCATACATAGAGCCCGGCCGCTGAGCACGAGGCGCGGCGTGACGCAAAGCCCCTCCTCCGCGGCCCGCCGTAAGGCGAAATCGATGCCATGCGGCGCACCGCAATCGCGCACGGTCGTCACACCGCCGTGTAGCGTCCTGAGCGCGTTCGTCGAAGCCTGCAAGACCGCCACCATCTGATCGGCTGGCGAGACGATGGCTCGCGGAGCCGCTTCGGCACTCATCGTCAGGTGGACGTGGCAATCGATGAAACCCGGCAGCAGGGTCCGGCCGGCCAGATCGACGTTCTGAGCGCCGGCCGATGCTGCGCCCCGCCTGGGATCACCGGCCCCGACCGCGACAATCGTCGCGCCCTCGGTCACCAGATATCCGTTGGCAATGTGACGGTGACCGTCGATGAGACGGCCGTTGTGATAGACGGTTCGGTCAGGCGTCGTTGGCATCCCGCTACCGATTCATGAATCCGGGCAGCCACAGCGACAGTGGCGGAATTCCGATCAGAAGCGCCATCACGATCAATTGGATCACGATGATCGGGATGGCCGCTCGCGTGATCTCGCCCATCGACGTCTTCGTCATGATGCCCCGGACCACATAAAGCAAGATGCCGAAGGGCGGCGTGATCTGCGCAAGCTCGACGTTGAGCAGCATGGCGGTGCAGAACCAGATCGGGTCATAGCCCAGTGCCTTCACCACCGGGAGAAAGATCGGAATGGTCATCATGATCAGGGGAATGCCGCCGATCGGACCGCCCAGCAGCAGGGTGACGAAGTGCATCAGGATGATGACCCAGATCGGCGGAACCGGCAGCGCGCCCGCAACCTGCACAAGCTTCTGCGCCGAGCCGGTGTAAGCCAGCAGCTGGGTGAACGCCTGTGATGCGGCAAGAATCGCCAGCACCATCACCGAAATCTTCAAGGTCGAGAACATCGCGTCGCGCGTCGCTGTCCAGGTCAGCCGTCCATAGATCGCGGCCAGCGCGAATGACGCAAAGGTGCCGAGGGACGCGGCCTCAGTCGGCGTCGCAACACCGAGAAAAATGACGGCAATCATCGCGACGATGAGGACCGTCAGCGGGATGACGTATTTGACTGTGAGCACCAGCCGCTCGCCGAGCGGAATGAACTTGGCGGTGTATTTCGGCGCCTCGGCGGGATCGAATGCACAAACCCACACGATGTAGACCACGTAGCCAAGCGCCAGCAGGAAGCCCGGGATGATGATCGCGATCAGGAGCTTTCCGACCGAAACGCCGGCGATCACCGCGAGAATGACGCCCAGCGCGCTATGCGGCATCATCACCGCGAGACCGCCGCTGCCCAGGAGCGGCCCGACACTCATCTTCGTACTGTAGCCACGCTCCTGCATGGCCGGCGCAAGCGTCCGCGTCAGCATCGCCGTGGTGCCGATGCTCGCGCCCGATAGCGAAGCCAGTATGGTGCCGGAGCCCACCGCCAGCAGCGCCAGCCGGCCCGGCACCGCACCGAGCCAACAGTCGAGAGCGTCGATCATCTTGGTGACCAGACCGGTCCGGAAGAGGATTTCGCCCTGAAGGATGAACATGGTGATCGGCAGCAGCACGAAAACCGACAGGCTGCCATAGACGCTGTCGATCAGCAGCTCAAAGCCCGGCGGCCCCATGAAATAGGCGAGGAAGACGACGTTGGTGCCAAAAAACGCGAAGACGACGGGAACGCCGAGCAGCACCAACACGAAGAAGCTGGCCATCAGCAGGGAGAACGCGGTGTACCATTCCATGACCGGCTCTCAGATGTCCCCGCCCGTGTCTTCACCCTCATCCGCCGATGACGGACGGCTCTGTTTGCGCAGCAATTGAATGAGCCAGAGCAGACTGCCGATCGGAATGACGATGTAGACGAGATAAATCGGGAAATTGGGCAGCTTGAAAAAGTCGTAGGCCTGCTTCGAATAATTGTCCCAGGTCGCGAGCGCGCCGTACCAGGCCAGCAAAACGCAGGTCACGATGGCCAGCACCCACCCGACCCAGCGCGTCAGCCGGTGGACCCACGGCGGCAGCAGGGTCACGATCGAGTCGTCGCTGGTATGCCCGCCCTCGCGCTGCAGCCACGCGGCACCGAGCATCGTGAGATAAACGAGACTCCACTCGTTGAGTGGCGTGATGACGCTGAATGACGTGTTGAAGAAGTAACGGCAGACGATCTCGAACGACACGCTGACGACCTGAAACGCCAGCATGCCGCAGCCGATCCAGGCGCAGACGTCCAGAACCCGGTCGAAGACGCGGCCTGCCGTTTCCGCAAGCCTCATGTATCCGTCCCTTTCAGCGATATCGGCGCGGGCGTCATCTAGCGAGCGATCAGCGACTTGATCTTGGCCATCTGCTCCTGGCCGATCTTGCTGGCCAGGGCGTCGAAACGGGATTCATTGGCCATGTCGTGCCACTTCTTCGCCTCGTCCGGCGAAAGATGGGTGAACGTCATCCCCGCTTTCTCGAGCTTGGCGCGCTCCGTGGCGATGAGATCGGCATTGACCGCCGCCAGATCCTTTTCGTTGTCGATCTGCGCGTCGACCAGGATCTTCTGCAGTTTCGGAGAGAGAGAGTTGAACTTGCGGAGGTTGACGTAGGTGAACGTGGTGTGCGACCGCCAGAACGCATCCGCCAGCGCGTATTTCGCGACCTCCGCCAGCCCCATGTCATAGACGAAAATGGGATACGGCGCGGCCTGCACCACGCCACGCTCCAGTGCGCCGTAGATTTCCGAGATATTCATCCCGATCGGAATGGCCCCGACCTTCTTGAACAGCGGGTCGTAACCGGAGTGCGAGCGGATTTTCACCCCATTGAAATCAGCCAGCTTGTTGATCGGCTGCTTGGAGAAAATATAGAAGCCAGAATTGGTCGCGGTGCGGCCGATCACTTTGACATTGATCTTCTCGTGCGCCTTGTCGAGCAGGGCCAGATAGCCGTTGTTGCGCTCTTCCGTCGGCGTGATGTCGGAAAGGCCCGACGTGTCGATCTCGGGCACGATCGGGGTGTGCACCGAGAAGGTCATCACCACGTCGACCAGTCCCTTGCTGAGCGCATTGATCTGATCGCTCACCGCGAAGACCTCGGGACCACCGAGCAGCTCGATGCGAAGCTCGCCTTTGCCGGCGGCATTCACCTTGTCGACCCATTTCCGAAAGATCACCATGCTGTCTTCGAATTTCGAAGGTGGGGCGTAGGTGATGGCTTTGAGAACCGTCTCGGCCCTGGCGGGCCAGGATAGGGGCAAGGACAGGGCCAAACCGGCCAGCACCAAAGCCGTGGCGACGATGATCTTTCGCGTACGCATGATCGCATCCCGGTTCATGACCTTACCCCTGCATGTCGAATTCCAGCCCCACATGGGCGGAACAAGCTCGACGGTAGATTTCCCAGCCGACCACCACATCAGTGCTGGCAATGCCGCAAACCGCAATCATGGTCCGCGCGCCAGATGAAGCGAGGTTTGTCTTGCCGGCGACCGCGTCCTGAATGCTCATGGGTGGTTTGAGCCCAGCCGCCGCCGCCGCGCGACGGCCCTTAACCTGCGCGACAAAATGCGCCGGATTGTCGGCCGCCACCTGATCGACTTCGGTCAGCACGTTGTCCTGCCACGAATTCACGAGATCAAGCGGAATGAACACCGATCCGGGCGCAAGCGCGCGGCCATCGACCGGCCTCACGTCCCCGGGAGGCACCGAGCTCACCACGATATCGACATTGCGAAGGGCCTCGACCGGATCGTCAACCGGCGTCATGCGCCATCTGCCTTCCTTCGACATGTCGGCGCAGAAGCGTTCGCGCGACCCCGCGGTGCGCGATGACACCAACACCTGCTCGATGGTCGGAAACACCGCGGCCATGACGCGCAGCGACCACAGCCCGAGCCCGCCGCAGCCGATCAGACCCAGGCTGCGTGGCGGCCGCTGCAGGACGTGCTTGGCCGCAACCGCCCCACAGGCCGCGGTTCGGATAAACGTCACGTACATGCCCTCCATAATGCAGCAGGGCAGTCCGATGTCGGGATCATTCAGGATGATGATGCCCGTCGAATCCGGCTGACCATGGGCCAGATTCCCCGGGAAATAAGACACCCATTTCATGCCCAGCGCCCGCGCGCCTCCCACCCAGGCCGGCATGGCATGAAGAAACGTATTGGCGCGCTCGGGATGGACGCCAATCTTGGTCGGCACCTCCGCCCGGCCTTCGCCGTCGAGCCTGTAGGCCTGCTCAACCAGCGCCACAATTTCCGGCAACGCCGGCGAGACCGACCGGACGTCCTTCTCGCTGAGCAACCTGATCTTCATGGGGCGAAAACCTGATCAAGCAACGACATGGAGCTTCCAATCCGATTTGGCGGACAGGATTTCGCAGCCCGAATCTCGGATCACGACATGCTCTTCGGGATTGAGCAGACCATCGACGCTTTCGATTTTCGGCTCCGGCGTCAGCGCCATCCGCACTTGAAGCACAGTGTCGTCGGTTCCTGAGATCGATGGCGGCTCGTTTTCCAGGCCGATGCCGTGACCGATGCGCTTGGACGGGTGGTCCGAGTAATTTCGCCATTCGGGGTGCTCGGCAAGGCGACGCTGCGAATACTCGAACAGTTCGCGCACCGCGACACCCGGCTTCATGCGTTCGATGATCTCGTTGAGAATACCCCACATCCCGTCGTGCTCGGACCGCTGACGGGCTGACGGCTGGCCGAACACCGCCCGGCGGGCGAAATCCATCTTGTAGCCCGAGACATTGCAGCCGCCGTCGATGTACATCACGTCGCCATTTTGGAACGTGCGGTTCGGCCCGGTCGCGCCCAGCACGAGCGGCGGCTCCGAGGTCAGATCGGCGCCGCCTTCAATGTAGTAGCGCAGCACATTCTTCTGCACGCTCAGGGCGGAGATGCCGGGCTTCAGATCCTCGAACGCCCGACGCCATGCGGCTCCGCCAATCTCACAGGCCTGGCGCATGCAGTCGATTTCCCATTCGGATTTGATCAGCCGGCATCCCCAGATCACGGGACCCGAGTCTACAAACCGCGCCTGCGGCAATTGCTCTTTGAGCAATTCGAAATCAACAACCGCGATGCCGAGCCAGGTTTCACGTCCGAGCTCGATCCCGAGACGGCCCGCGGCAAGACCGCGCGACTTCACAAGATCAGCGATGCCCCAATCGACACGAGGCTCCGGCGTGAACGGCACCTCCGGATAGATCAGACGATCCTCGACCCAGGAGGGGAACGGCTGACGGTACAGCCGCGAGAACATCTCCGGTCCCGACCAGGTGATGAGCGCCGGCGCTCCCTCCAACGGCAGAACGAGGATCGACGGGCGCGACCGCATCCACGACGCCACCTTGTGCCCCGTGTAATAGGAGTAGTGGGTGGGGTCCGTGACGATCAGACCGTCCATGCCACGCTCGCGCATCAGATCGCGGGCGCGCTTGATCCTGTTGGCATATTCGTCAGGCGGCATGGGTGCCATGGCTTGTTCCCGGTCAGTGCCTCATACCGCGGTCCGCCACTCGGCCCAGCGGTTGGTGCGGCCATAGACCGCATCGAAGAAATCCTTCTGGACTGCGGTCGTGAGCGGACCGCGACGGCCATCGCCGATTTTGCGGTTGTCGATCTCGACGACTGGCGTCACCTCGGCGCCGGTGCCGGCGAAGAACACCTCGTCAGATGTCAGCATGTAGTCGCGGGAAAACAGCTCCTCGCGCACTTCGATGTCGCGCGCCCGCGCCAGGCGAATGACGGCATCGCGGGTGATGCCGTCGAGCAGATGGGTCAACGGCGGCGTGACCAAGGCGCCGTCACGCACCAGGAAAATGTGCTCGACCGAGCCTTCCGCGACATGCCCGTTGGCGTCGAGCAGGATCGCCTCATCGTAGCCGTCACGCTTGGCTTCGGTGCGCGCCATCTGGAACAGCATGTAATTGCCGCACGCTTTGGCCTTGGACATGTTGGTATTGATATGCTGGCGCACGTAGCTCGAAACCCTGACCCTGCTGCCATTCTCCAGCGTGCCGTGGCCGACATATTCGCCCCAGTGCCACACCGCGATCGAGACATTGATCGTACAATCGCTGTAAGCAAGGCCCATGCCGCCGTAGCCGATGTAGGCGATCGGTCGGATGTAGCACTGCTCGAAGCGATTTTCGCGAATGATCTGCCGCGTCGCGTCGGTCAACTGCTCGATGCTGTAGGGAACCTCAAATCCAAGGATTTTCGCCGAGTTGTGCAGCCGGACGAGATGCTCCTTGAGCCGGAACACGGCGGGGCCGGCGTCGGTCTTGTAGCAGCGGATGCCCTCGAACACCCCGAAGCCGTATTGCAGCGTGTTGCTGATGAGATGAACGTGGGCGTCGTTCCATGCGACGATCTTGCCATCCATCCAGATCTTGTCGGCCTGTTCCATATCTGCGCGCTTACCTTTTGACCGCTTGCCGTTCGACCATGATCTGGCCGCCGACGGCGACGGTCAGAATACGGCTCTTGTCCTGCAGCATGGCAATATCCGCGAGTGGATCGCCATCGACGACCACAAAGTCGGCTAGCTTTCCGGCCTCGAGGCTGCCGATCTGGCCGTCCATCTTCAGGAGCTTGGCTGCATCGAAGGTTGCAGCCGTTAGCGCCTGTATGGGCGACAGCCCCATCTCCACGAGATAGACCACCTCGTCGAGGTTGTTGCCGTGCTGAGTGTATGGCACGCCGGTGTCGGTGCCCATGGCAAGTTTGACGCCGGCCTGGTGAGCGCGTTTGAAGCTCGCGATGTGCTGATCGATGGCGGATTGCGCCTTGCGGACCACATCCGGCCGAACGCCCGCTCCGGTGCCATGCTTGACCACGTTGCGGACCGCCGCAGACGTCGCGACGAGATAAGTCCCGCGCTCAAGCATCAGCTCGATGCCCTCGTCGTCGAGCAGATAGCCGTGCTCGACCGAGTCGACACCGGCCTTGACCGCGTTTTTGATGGCGGTCGAACCGTGCGCATGAGCGCAGCAGATCTTGCCCGCCGCGTGGGCCTCCTCGGCCGCGGCCCGCATCTCCTCGACGGTCAGCTGCGGCGCGCCGATTTCGCTGCCGGGGCTCAGAATTCCGCCGCTGGCGATGAGCTTCACGTTGTCGGCGCCGGCCTTGATCTGGCTGCGTGCCGCGCGCCGCACTGCGTCGGGACCGTCGGCCTCGATACTGAGCTGCCAGCCGTGCCCGCCGGTCATGCAGATGATCAGGCCGCTGAGCACCAAACGCGGCGTTTGACAGAGACCCTGCTGGGCGGCAGCGCGCAGCGCAAAGTCGATGCCGCCGCGTGAACCGCAGTCGCGGATCGTGGTCACGCCGCACTCGAGCGTCCGGCGCGCGTTGCGGGCCGAGCGCAACAGCGCGATCGCATCGGTATCACCGGCCTGTTGAGCGCGAGGATCGGCAGGCCCATCGCTTCGCAAGTGAACGTGACAGTCGATCAAGCCGGGAAGGATGGAACGTCCGGTCAGGTCCTTCCGCTCCACGTTGGCGCTCAACGTCGCTGGATGCCCCGCCCCGACCTCCGCAATCTTGTCGCCATCAACGATGACGTAACCCTGATAGGCCTTGCCGCGCCCATCGATGACTTGGCCGTTGATGTAAGCAGTTGGCATCGGACATCCCTCAACTCCCGGACAGCTTCCGCCGGCCGCAGAGTTTCCGCCATTGCTTTTTGGTTCCAAAGCCATAACAATTATGCATGACCATCGATTATCGCGGGCTCAATGCGTTTCTGAATGTCGCACGCCTCGGCAGCGTGGGAGCCGCGGCCTCGACGCTGTCGCTCACCCAGCCGGCCGTGAGCCGGACGCTGCGAAAACTCGAGCAGCAGCTCGGGGTCCAGCTCTTTGTCCGGCATTCGACCGGGATGGAGCTCACGGCATTCGGACGCTCGCTGCTGCCTCATGCCGCCGCATTGGAGTCGGGATATCATCGCGCATTGGAAGAGATCGATTTATTGCGGGGCGTATCGAAGGGCCTTGCGCGAGTCGGGATTCTGCCAAGCCTCGTCCCGGGGGTGTTGCCGATGGTCATCAAAAGAGTGCGCGAGACGACGCCCGGACTTCAACTGCATGTGGTCGAGGGCCCCAATCATCAGCTCACACGCGCCTTGGTGCGCGGTGAGATTGATTTCGCGATCGCCGCCGTAACCCCCAACCTTCTCGACGAGAATATACGCGCAACGCCACTGGCGACCGACGAGATTCGCATCGTCGTTCGCGCCGCGCACCCGGTTCTGAAAATGAAAACGCCGACCTTGCAAAGTCTGCGTGACTACGATTGGGCCTTGCAGGAACGCGGCGGCACGATCTGGCGGCACTTTCAAGCGCTGTTTGCTGCCGCCAACCTCGAATTGCCAACGGTGGCGTTCACCGCCAATTCGATCGAAACGCTGACGACGGTGCTCGCTTCCAGCAACCTTGTGAGCCTGCTTCCACAGGTGGCCATACACGACGAAGGAAAGCACGGGGCCCTTCGCGCAGTACCGCTGCGCGGCGCCCGATGGCGTCGAGAACTCGCGGTGCTGCGTCGGGTCAACACGGCCATGCTACCGGGTGTCAGTGCCGTCCTGGCGGAATTCCGCAGAGCCCTCGCCTCGACCTCCGCTGCAAGCTAGAGCGGCGCCGCTCGGGCGGAGATCTATCCGTTGCGCATCGTTACCATCGTTTCCGACGTCCCGCCGGGCGCAACCTCCGCATGGCGTCGATTTTGAGTAGGTCGTACGACACGCGCCGCGCGCCCTTTTGTGCACACCCCGTCGCGCGCTACCATTGCCTGCGTCCGGCCGGCCAAAGAACGGCGGATTTGGGAAGGAGCGACGCCATGGGACTCGCACGCCCCGTTTTGCTGCTATCGATTTGCGCCGCCACGCTCCTGCCGGTCACGAGCTTGCAAGCGCAGACGGTCAAGAAGGTCAGTGACGGTCAGGTGTCGAAGACTGCGCCGAACTGGGCGAACTTCATTGCCAACGACAAAGGTTTTTTCCGCCGCGAGGGTGTCGAGCCCGAGACCATCTATGTCGGCAACGTCGCCAACACCGTGCAGCAGCTCGTCGCCGGGTCGTTCGATGTCGCGTCCTCGACCTTCGACACGGCGATCCGCGCGATCGCCAACGGCGGCAACGCCGTTCTGATCGGCGGCGCCGTTACCAAGTATCCCTATTCCATCATGACATCGAAAGACGTGACGTCGGCCGCCGACATGAAGGGCAAACGCATCATCCTGCCGTTCGCCAAGGACTTGCTCACCAGCGTCTGGAACCGCTGGCTGACAGAACAGGGAATGCAGCCGCACGATGTCGAGCAGGTCTATGCTGGCGCCACGCCCGCCCGGTTTGCGGCGCTTGCAGGAGGCAGCGTACAGGCGGCGCTGCTGACACAGCCATTCGACTTCCGAGCCGCCGCAGACGGCTACCGCAAGCTCGTTGACCTCGGCGCCTATGGCAAGGACTACGGCTTCCTGACGGTCCTGGCGCGGCCGCAGTGGCTGCGCGACAACCCTGAGACCGCGCGGGCCTATCTCAAGGCGCTGTCTGACGCGGTCGACTGGCTGTACGAGCCGGCCAATCGCGAGGAGGCGATCGCCATTCTCGTGCGAAACACCAACGTCGCGTCGGACATCGCCAAAGAGACTTATGACTACTACGTCGGCGAGTTGAAGCCCTTCAGCCGCAAGCTTGCAATTCCGGCAGAGATCGTCCGAACCACCGCGCGAACGCTTGTCGAGCTGGGCGAAATCAAACCCGAGTCGGCGTCGATGACATTCACCGATTTGAGCTATTTGCCGCGCTGAAAGCCGATCACCCACGCATCATCGACAAGGAACGAGCCTTCGCGCAAAATCGGGCAGAACAAAAAGCAGCGAGTCTGACGCCGTGCAGGATGCCGCCATTGCCTCCCCGACCGAGCCTGGATCGATGTCCCAGCGCGTCGAGATGTACAACAAGAATGCTTTGAAAATCGGCCTGTTTGGGGCGAACTGCTCCTCGGCGCGCACCGCCACGTTGGTGCCGGAACGCTGGCTGGCAACATGGCCGGATTGTCTCAAGATGGCGCGCATCGCCGACGAGGGCGGCATCGATTTTCTCCTTCCCATCGGGCGATGGAAGGGCTACGGCGGCGACAGCGATTTTCATGGCACCACGCTCGAGACCGTGACCTGGGCTTGCGGCCTGCTTGCCGCCACGCAACGGATCACGGTGTTCGGCACCGTTCATGCCCCGCTGTTCCATCCGCTGATCGCAGCCAAGGAGATGGTCACCGCCGACCACATCGGTAACGGCCGCTTCGGGCTTAACCTCGTGGCTGGCTGGAACGAAGGCGAGTTCCAGATGTTCGGCATGCAGCAGCGCGAACACGACGACCGCTACGAGTTTGCGCAAGAATGGCTCGACGTGATCAAGCGCGCGTGGTCGACCGAGGATTTCGACTTCGACGGCAGTCACTTCAAGCTCTCTGGCGTCCGCGCAAAGCCCGGCCCGATCGGCGGAACACGTCCGATGATCATCAACGCCGGCTCATCGGGCGCCGGCCAGGCGTTCGCGATGCGCAACTGCGACGCCTTTTTCACCTCCACCGGCGGCGCACGTCTGGCGGCCGCCGGCACCTCGCAGGCGGTGGACGAGCAGCAGATCTTCAATCGTATCGTGAAATACGTCAGCGACATCAAGGCCAACGGCCGCAAGTATGGGCGCGAGATCGAGGTCTACACCCAGGGCCAGGTGATCTGTAGGCCTTCGCGGCGCGAGGCCGAGGAATATCACCACTATGCCAATGTCGAATGCGCGGATTGGAACGCGATCGAGAAGATGCTGGCGCTCAAGAACATCACGCCGCAGAACACGGCGCCGGACGAGTTCAGAGCCAAGCGCATGCTTCAGGCGTCGAGCGGAATCGGCGGCTATCCCTTCGTCGGTTCGCCGGATGAAATCGCAACCGAGTTTGCCAACCATAGCCGTGCCGGCTTCCGCGGACTCGCGGTGTCGTTCGTGAACTACCTCAACGACGTACCGTACTTCTGCGATGAGGTCCTGCCGCGGCTGGCCAGGATGGGGTTGCGTGAAAAGAACTGAGCTCGCTTTCCAGTAAGAAGAACGCGTCGTTATTCGGGGAGGATCGGATGCTTGTGCTCTTCGGTAGGCGCAGCCTGATTGCGCTGGCGATGATGCTTTGCCTCATGGGCCGGGTGGCCGCGCAGGATCTGCCGAGCGGAACGATCACCCTGGTCGTGGGCAACGCGGCTGGCGGCATCGTCGACGTGACATCGCGCCTTTATGCCGAGGTGCTCGGCCGCAAACTTGGGCTCACCGTGGTGGTCGAGAACCGTCCCGCTGGCGGAGGAGCGGTCGGGGCGATGAGCGTGAAGAATGCGGCCCCCGACGGGCGCACCCTGTTGGTCTATCCGGGTACGGCGCTCGCGGCGCAGCCGCTCCTGGAGCGCATTCCCTACGACGCGGTGAAGGACTTCCAACCAGTCGCGGCGCTGTTTGACCTGTTGAACTTCATCGCCGTGCCGCCGGATAGTCCCGCCAACACCATTCCGCAGTTGCTGGAGCTCTGGAAGAGCAAGCCCAGCGGCCTCAATGTCGGCTCTGCCGGGTTCGGCTCGCCGGCGCACTTCAACAGTGTCATCCTGTCGCTCGACAACGCGCTGCCGATCACCATGGTGCAATATCGCGGCTCGTATCCGTTGATGACGGATCTGGTTTCATCGCGGATCGACATGGCGATGATTTCCTACATTGTGGCACAGCCGTTCATTCAAGCGCACAAAACCAAGATTCTCGCGCAGGATGGCGCCACCCGCTGGAGCGGCACGCCCGACACGCCGACCATGATCGAGAGCGATCAGCTCAAGAAGAAAGCGAGCGGCTGGTTTGCGGTGTGGGCGCCGGCCGGCACTCCGACGGCGATCGTGGAGCGCCTGAACAGCGAATTCATCGCGGCGTCGCGCGAGCCGCAGCTCGCGGCGCGGCTGCAGGAGAGCGGCGTGCTGACCAAGACGGCGACGCCGGAAGAGTTGCGTCAGTTGATCAGGGCGGAAGTCGAGACCGTCCGGCCTCTGGTGAAGTCGCTTGGCATGGCTCCGAATTAGCCGGCAATCAGCCGAAAGTGAATGCGAAAGCTTCTGCACCCGGAGCGAAGAACTCGATCTGGAATTCACGCTCTTGGACCGCGCCATGCTGGCGAATGAGCTGGTACAGCCGCTGTTCGGTGATAGTGCCGTTGCCTTGCTCGTCGACGTCGGTGCCATGGGCCGCGCCAGGCGGCTGTCCGTCGATGAGCACGCGGAATTTAACGGACATTCCTGGAGAAGCCGGTCCCATCACCATGTGCAGGTCACGCGCGTGAAAGCGGTACGCGATTCGGCCGCCTGGCTTGTTCAAGGCTGAAGCGTCCTGTCGGATGGTCCAGTCGCCGGACAGCGCCCACTCGTTCTGTCGAAGCTGAGCGGGCAGCGAGTACATGCGCGGCTGGTCCAGCGCTGCGCCGCCGGGCGACGCAAAGGTGCCGATACCGTCATACCTCACGTAGCTTTCTGGCGATCTCAGGTTGCCCCAATCGGCCGCCACTTCAAGACCGCCTGGATCGACCGACACCGTCTCACGGCCGACGTCCTTGGCCCCTGCTTCCCGCAGCAACGCCTGGATCATCATCTCCGACTGGGCGTAGGAGCCCTCACCGAAATACTGATAACGAACACGCCCTTTGGCATCGATGAAATAGAGCGCTGGCCAGTATTGGTTGCTGAAAGCGCGCCAGATGACGTGCTCGCTGTCGACCGCCACCGGATAATCGATCTTCATATCCTTCACGGCCCAGCGGATGTTGCTGACGTTTTTCTCGAAGGCGAACTCCGGCGAGTGCACGCCGACCACCACCAGTCCCTGATCTTTGTATTTTTCCGCCCAGGCGCGGACATACGGAGCGGTGCGCCGCCAGTTGATGCAGGTGTAGGTCCAGAAATCGACCAGCACGACCTTGCCACGCAATGCGGATGCAGTGAGCGGCCCCGAATTCAGCCATTCGCTGGCGCGCTCGAGCGAAGCCAACTCGGTGTTGCCGCTCGGCCCTGCATTGTAGCCGTGAAGGAATGGCAATTGCGTCCCTGGAGATGACACGGATTCCCCCTGTGTTTCTCCGAAAAAGGCTGCAAACGGCGCACCAATCGCGATGACGAGGACCGCGGCCACCAGGATCTGTTTGGTTTTCATCGATCGACCTCCGTCGCGTCGCGATGCCACTCATTCCGGCAAAGGCTTGCCGGTCTGCTCGGCCACGATGTAAGCCGCGTACCACTCCGGCCAATCATCGTTCGGCCCAGGGGGCCGCTTTTCGTGCTCACCGTATGCGGCCGCGGCGCGCTTGAGTGCGCCAATGAGGTCTGCCGCGGATGTGAACGTCACCTCGGTGCTGTCGATCCGGCCGGGAAGCCGCGTCGTGACCTCTTGCAGCAGCCAGCGGTTGCCGTCCGGATCGCTGAAGGTCGCATAGGATTTGTAGCTGGCGTGGCCTTTCGCAGGGCCGGCGATACGATCGCCGCTGCCATCGGGCAGGAACTGGGCGCCCGGGACGTGGATATGAAACACCTCGCTGATCTTCACACCACGCGCCGCGAGCGAGGCGCGCGCCGCTTCGATATCCGAGACGACCAGATAGAGACCCTGCGCTGAGCCGGGCGCGGCCGAGGTGAGCTTGGTGCCGAACTGGATCGAGCAAGGCGAACCCGGCGGAGTGAACTGGACCACGCGGAAGCCGTTGTCGAACGGGAAGTCGGCGTCAAGCCGCCACCCGAGATCGCTATAGAATTTCTTGGCACGGTCGACGTCAGCGACCGGAATAGCGAAAGATTCGAGCTTCAGAGCGACGTTTCGCGCTTCGGTACCACTCATCACAACAGCTCCCGGTCGGTTCACTTCACACATCGACAGTCGGACTGAGATTAGCGTTCCAGTGAAGTTCTAATTCTCGCAACTTGTTGGCTTAACGTCTGATGCGGGGAATACTACCCAGATCAGAGTATCATCCCGCCTCACCTCGGACGGATCGATTGCCGCAGGTCCGCCAGTCGTACGGGCACCGGGAGCGCTCCCTGGATCGGCAGTTTCTGTGGGTTGGAAATCATCATTACCGAAACACATTCAAAGAACGACGCACGTAATTTAACGGGCTTTCTCAAGCTGCACTTTTGGGTCGCCACCGAGGTTCGGGTTAAGAACGACACCACCCCGCTAGCGTTGTCAGTCAGCTCGCTTTTACGTCGAGCGCGATATCGACAGCGAATGCGCCCTGTCCTTCAGCTTTCACTACAATAGGATTGAGATCGAGTGCGGTGAAGCGCCCTGTGTTTTCGACCGCGAACTTGCCGAGTCCAACCAATAGCCTTGCAAGCGCTTCTGTATCGGCAGCTGGACGGCCCCGTAAACCCTGCAAGAGTGCTGCACCTCTGATGGACGAGATCATCCGTGTCGCATCAGCGTGACTGAGCGGGGCCAGTTCGGTGATCGTGTCCTTGAGTACCTCGATGAAAATTCCGCCCAGACCGAAAACAACCGCCGGTCCCAATAGCGGATCGCAGATGACGCCAGCATAAACCTCAGCGATCCCTGACATCATGGGCTGGATCAGCGCCCCTTGATTTGCAAAGCCCGCTTTAACGGCGTTGCCGGTCACCGTCCTATAGGCCTCGGCGACCGCTTCGTCCGACATGCAGCCAAGCCGAACCGCGCCGATATCCGACTTATGAAGCAAACCGGGCGCCTCAGCCTTGACGGCGACAGGCAACCCAACGGCGCGGCCGGCCGCAATCGCCTCGCGTTCGGATGTTACATACCGAGTTTCGACAACGGGAACACCGGCTGCGGACAGAACCTTTCTCAAATCCATGAAATCCGCAGGCAGTGTAGAAGCCGCGCCGCGCCGCGCGCCGGCTGGCGTCAAGGGCACGTCCGTCGTCCAAAATTCACGGCGGCCCACCAGGCAGCGGAGCGCCCGCATCGCCTCCGATATGCCAAGCATCAGCGGCACACCGCCTTCGACCAGCGTGTTGACGATCCCGGATTCAAGCTCGCCGCCAAGCGGGTTTGGTTGATAGGCCACGACCGTCCGTCCCGAGGTCCGTGCGGCATCTGCGAAAATATCTGCAAACAGGCGCATCTGTTCGGTGCGCGCGCTGGCGTTGACGGCGCACATGATCGCCGGGTTTCCCGGATTGGCCAGGATCGCGTCCATCAACTTCGGCAGCATTTTCGGGTCGTCGTAAATCGAACCCGTGCCATCGAGCGGATTGTTGACGCTGCCAAACTCGGGAAGCGCCGCGCCGACCCGCTCGACAGTCTCCGCAGAAAGCTGCGCCAGCGGCACTCCGGCGCCATCCAGAGCGTCGGCTGCAACCGCGGCGCCGCCACCGCTGCCGGACACCACAATCACGTCGCCGCCGAGTTTGTCGTCCCGCGGCACCAAACCGAACAGTTCGATGGTCTCGATGAAGGTGTCGTAACTCTCGGTCTGCACGATCCCGCAGCGGCGCAAATGTGCGGCGAGGATATCGCTGTTGCCGACCAATGCGCCGGTGTGCGAACGAACCGTGGCCTGGCCGGCTGCCGAGCGGCCCGGCTGGTAGAACAGAATCGACTTTCGCGCGCGCCTTGCCCGCTGCGCCGCCTCGAACAAAAGCTCCGGTTTCGAAAGACTCTCGATGACGCAGGCAATCACCTGGACATCGGGGTCGTCGACGAAGTGATCGACATAGTCCTCGACGCCCGTGGCGGTCGCATTGCCGCACGAAATCACATAGCTGAACCCGAGCCGCCTGTGGTTCATGAGCGGCGAGAACGCGTTGTGGCCAAGCCCGCCGCTCTGGGACACGATGGCGACAGGGCCCGGCTGAAGCGGAAACGAGATCGGCCCGCTGTACATCGCGGCCCCGCTTCTGACGCTGATCATGCCAAAGCAGTTGGGGCCGCAGATGGACATTCCGCCGGCGGCCAGTCGGCGCAGCCGGCCGCCGCGCTCTTCGCCATGCCCGCCCTCGCCGAACCCCGCCGACGGTACCACCGCGCTGCGCGTGCCAAGCGCATGCGCCTGTTCCAGCACATCGCATGCAGCGTCCGCGCCGACGAGTGCCACCACGCAATCCACCGGACCGGGCAGGCTCGCGATCGATGGATAACATTTGTATCCGAGCACGTCCTCGTAGCGCGGGTTGATCGCGTAGACATCGCCGCTGTAACCGGCGTTGCGAAGATTGTGCAACACTAGTCTCGCGCGGCCGCGGCTCGGAGACGCACCGACCACCGCGATCGATTTCGGATTGAGCAGAACGGACAACGCACCAGCCACGGATCGAACTCCAAGCATTGCACCCACCATCGAAAGCTCCCCACGGTGCGGCTTATTGTCAAGCAAATTAACATTAGCCTTGCGCGACCGCCCACTGCGCCTATGATCGTCCTGCGGGAACAGGTGGCGCGTCGTGCAAGAATTCCCTGGCATCGTAACGGCGGGGCTGGCGAAGCAGATCGCCGAAAGCCTGCGCGAGCAGATTCTCAGCGGGAAAATCAAGGTCGCCGAGCGCTTGCCGACCGAAGAAGAGCTTGCGCGAAAGTTCAGCGTATCCCGGCCGACGATCCGCGAGGCGCTGAAGCGGCTGGCTGCCGAGAACCTCATCCATTCGCGGCGCGGGCCACGCGGCGGCTCGACCGTCAAGCATCCGCGCCCCGAAGAGGCGTCATTATCGTTGAGCAATGCGCTCCGCCTGCTGGCGGGACTCGGCGAGTTTGATCACGCACATATTTTCGAAGCCCGCTGCGAACTGGAAAGCACATGCTGCAGGCTCGCGGCCAAGCGACGCAACAAGGACTATCTCGCCAGGATGCGGACCGAGCTCGAGACTCAACGCGATGCAACGCTGACCGACGAGGAGTTTTGCGCGTCCGACGTGAGGTTTCACCGGGGCCTGTTCGAGGCCACGGAAAACCCCATCCTGCAATTCATGCTTTGCGCAATCAGCGATGCGTTGCAGCCGGTCACCAACCTGGTGGTGTTCCGGTTCCGCGATCGCAAGGTCATCTGCGAGCAGCACCAGCGATTGATCGAAGCGCTTGAAGTGTCCGATGCTGCAGGTGCAGTCGAAGTCCTGCAGAAGCAGGCCCAATATCTGGCGCACAGCTATCGCAAGGCTCGTGCGTATCGGAAATCCCGTGAACGCAAGCGAGGCAAAGATGCCAAGGCCTCCGCGGCACGATAGGACAACACATCAAAGGCTGGGATTGGGCGCCCAGCCCGATTCCACTCTCGCTGGATTGTAGCACATGTCCGGTTCCTCCCCTGCTGTTGCGATCGGAGGCACCGGAGCATCGGGCGCCCAGGTCCAACTTCGCGGCCTGATCAAAGCTTTCGGCAACTTTCGCGCCGTCGACAACATCTCGCTCGATATTCCGGCCGGCGCGTTCGTCTCCCTTCTCGGTCCGAGCGGCTCCGGAAAGACCACCACGCTGAACTTGATCGCCGGGTTCCTGTTGCCGGACGGAGGCGACATTCTGTTCGATGACAAACCGGTTTCAAACATCCCTTCGCATCGACGCAACATCGGGATGGTGTTCCAGTCGTACGCGCTCTTTCCGCACATGACGGTGGCGGACAATGTCGGCTTTCCCTTGAAGATGCGCACGCGGCTTCGTGGCGGCGATGCCAGGGATCGCATTTCTGAGATGCTGTCTCTGATGCGCTTGTCGCACCTCGAAGGCCGCTACCCACGTCAGCTCTCCGGTGGGCAGCAGCAGCGGGTCGCCATGGCGCGCGCGCTTGTATCCTCGCCGCGCCTGCTTTTGATGGACGAGCCGCTTGGAGCGCTCGATAAGAAGCTCCGCGAGCAGATGCAAATCGAGATCAAGCATATCCATCGCACAGTCGGCACGACCATCGTTTATGTCACCCATGACCAGACGGAAGCGCTGACGATGTCAGATCTTGTCGTGGTCATGCATCAAAGTCGTGTCGCTCAGGTCGGAACTCCCCGCGCGCTCTATGACGCTCCGGCAAATGCGTTCGTTGCCGATTTTCTTGGCGACTCCAATCTTCTGGAGGTTCGCGTCCGCGACGAGAGCAGCGATCTGATCACCACGGCGACCGCGGACGGTCATACGCTGCGGATCAGAAAACACGACGGTGTGCCACGGGCTGGCGAGCGGGCTGCGTTGCTGATCCGTCCTGCCGATATCACTGTGGCGCAGGGCCGAGGTCATGCCGGCGACCACCAGACTTTGAGCGGGACCATCAGCGACATCAGCTATCACGGCGACGGCTATCGCATCAGTGTCCCAGCGGCCGGAGGAACCCTGCAAGCCATTGTTCCACGCACCGAGGGCGCGCATCTGGAACGAGGCCAGATGGTCACGTTGTCCTGGCCTGCAAGCGTAGGAAGATTGCTACCCATCGACGGCGCAGACAACGTGATGGGTGGCGCCGAGACATGACGGCCATCGGTCGCAGCAACGATCTCGCCCTCGCCGCCGACAATGCGCGAGCGATACCGTTTCTGTCTCGGCCGGGCACGATCGCCGCAATGCTGCTCCTGCCATGCTTCGCCTGGATCTCGTTTTTTTTCCTGCTGCCTCTGAGCTTCATGATCTGGCGGAGCGCTACAGGCGACGCGGGATCGATCGCAATCTATCAGGACATCATCACCGCGCCGCTGTATCACAAGGTCCTGATCACGACGTTGCAAATGACATGCACCAGCACGCTGCTGGCGCTGCTTCTGGGCTATCCTGTCGCTTATGCCCTCACCGTCAGCGGGCCCAAATTGCGCGGGCTCATGCTGCTGTTCGTGCTGGTGCCCTACTGGGTCGACATCATCGTGCGCAGCTTTTCGTGGCTGGTGATGCTGGGCGATAACGGCATCATCAACAAAGCGCTGATAGGCCTCGGTCTCATCAGCCATCCGATACAGCTTCTCTATACGAAATACAGCGTCCTGATGGGAATGGTGCAAATCCTTTTGCCGTTCGCCATCGTGACGCTCTTCGGAGCCATGCTGCGGATCGACCGCACGTTGACCACGGCCGCGAAGATTCACGGCGCAAACGAATGGCAGGCATTCCGCACAGTGTTCTTCCCTTTGAGTCTGCCCGGCGTCTACGGTGCGGCCTTGCTGGTCTTCATTCTCGGGCTCGGCTTTTACGTGACGCCGGCCCTGCTCGGCAGTCCCAAGGAAACCATGATTGCGCAGACCATCATGGTCGAGGCAACACAGACCCTCGATTGGGAGACCGCGAGCGCCGCGGGCACCATGCTGCTGGTCATCTCGACAGCCATCGCGGCCATCTACAACAGGTACTTCAGTCTCGACCGCCTGTGGGGAGGGTCGGACAAATGAATTCGTCGCCCGGCAGGTTCGTTTTGGGATCGGTCGTGGCAGCGACGCTGCTTTATCTTGTCATACCGGTGATCGTGGTGATCGCCATTTCGTTGAGCGCCGGCAATTATCTATCGTTCCCACCGCCCGGCCTCTCGACACGCTGGTACGAAACGATCATCCGCGATCCCGAATGGGTGAGTTCGTTCTGGGTGACGGCCAAGGTCGGATCGATCTCGGCGGCACTCGCGACGCTTCTCGGCGTTCCCGCGGCTTTCGCTTTGGTTCGCTACGCGATCGCAGGAAAGGCGCTGCTGAGCGCGCTCATTCTGTGCGCGCTCGTGACTCCGCCCATCGTCACCGCGCTTTCGACATATCTGCTGTTCGTCAAGCTCGGCATGGTCAATTCGGTCTTCTGGCTCGCTTGCGTTCACACCGTCAGCGGACTCCCGTTCGTCGTCATCAACACCGGAGCCAGCCTTCGCAGCGCGGACCGCAGCCTCGAGCGCGCCGCTGTCATCCACGGCGCTCCGCCGCTTTGGGCGGTCGTCCGCATCACTCTTCCGATCATCATGCCGGGAATCGTCATCGGCGCTATTTTCGCCTTCGTCCACTCGGCCCACGAACTGCTGGTCGCCGTGTTCGTCTTGGGTGGCGTCGGAAAGCCTGTCTCGGTCAAGATGTGGTCCGACGTCCAGGCCAACACCGACCCCACGATCGCCGCAGCATCGACGATCCTGATCGGCGTGGCCGTTCTGACGTTCGCGAGCGTGACCATCACACAGTCGCTGACGAAACGCCGGACAAGCTAGGGGGCGCCTGCAGGCAACGACAGGTCACTCAAGATGAAACATGACACCGGCGAAATCTGCGCGACTCTGAGACAGGCCCTGCTGGCAACACGAACCCGGCGGGACCTGCTCCGCATTCTGCGCGGGACTTCGGCAGGAAGTCTTGCGCTGGCCGCGCTCAGCGGAGTTTCGTCCCCATCATTCGCCGCTGACGAGAAGCCCGTCACCGCCTTTGTATTTGGCGGCGCGTGGAAACGCGCGATTATCGAAGCGGCCGGCGATCCGTTCACGAAAAAGAACGGCATCGCGGTGCGTTATCAAGATCCCTACAACTGGGCCAAACTGCGCGCCATGCACGAGGCAAAGGCGCAGCAGATGGACTGCGCTTCGGTGCAGGGCACAGAAGTCATCATGGCATCGCGTCTGGGCATGTCTGTGCCGCTCGATTGGAACGTCATCGACCGCGCCGTGCTCGCCCCCGCGCAATTGACGCGTCCGAACGCCATTGGCGGCTATTCGCTATCTATGGTGCTTTGCTACAGCACAGCGAGTTGGCCCGGCGCGACGCGCCCAAACACATGGGCGGACTTCTGGAATGTCGAGAAGTTTCCAGGACGCAGAGCAATGCGCCGCGATGCCCTATGGAGCATTGAGGTCGCCATGCGGGCGGCCGGCACCAGGGAAGAATCCTTCTACCCTGTCGACCTTGATCACGCGTTTCAGATGCTCGATCGCATCAAGCCGCACATCAAGACCTGGTGGGCGGACAATTCGCAGGCCCAGGCTCTGATGGAGCGCCAGGAGATCGATCTGATGGCCGCAATGGATGGCCGGGCGAGCGAGACGATCGCCACGAGCAATGCGCCCTATCAGGTGGTGTGGAATCAGCAGATCAACACCGGCGACGGGCAGGGCTGGATCGTGCTGACCGGTGCGCCCAACGCGGCGGGCGCGATGAAGTTTCTGGACTTCGTCGGGCGGCCTGAGACGCTCGCGACGTTTGCGCGGCTTCTCTATTACGCGCCACGGAATCCCAAGGCCTACGACCTCATCGACCCTGCCTTGGCAAGGCGGCTGTCATCCTATCCGCAGAATGAACAGGACGTGCATCGCATCAACTACGACTGGTGGGCGGACAATCTGATCCCCGCGCAGCGGCGCTTTGAACGGTGGCTGCAGTCATAGCCTGTCACAGACGCAAAAGCAGAAAGAATTGCGAATGTCTTATGATCGCGGTGATGTCGAAGATGCCTGTCTCCGCCTGCGGAGCGTCCTTAAGCAAACCCGCGGGATGGGGCGGCGCGACTTCATCAAGGCATTGGCTGCCGCGGCACAAGGCTCCGCGCTTGTCTCGGCTCTCGGCGGCCTCTCGCTCGGCGGTGCCAGAGCGGCCGAAACGCCGGTCACAGCCTTCGTGTTCGGCGGCGCCTGGAAACGCGCGGCGCAGACCGCCTTCGGCGATCCCTTTACGGCCAAGACCGGAATTCCAATGCAGTACCAGGAACCTTACAGCTTCGCGCGGGTGCGCGCGATGCACGAAGCCAAGGCTCAGCAGATTGACGTGTTCTCGGCCCAGGGCGCCGAGATCCTCCTCGCCAACCGCTCCAACATGCTGATGCCGATCGATTTCAATATCGTCGACCGGTCGCAGCTTTCAGCCTCGCAACTTCGTGCGCCGAACGTGGTCGGCAGCTACACGCTCTCAATGGTGATCTGCTACAACAAAAAGAAATGGCCGGGCGACGATCACCCGAGATCCTGGGCCGATTTCTGGAACGTGGACAAATTTCCGGGCCGCCGCGCCGTCCGCCGGGCTCCGCCGATCTGGACCATCGACGCCGCGCTGAAGGCTGACGGCGTCAAGGAAGAAGGCTTCTATCCGCTGGATATCGACCGCGCCTTCCGCTCGCTTGACCGCATCAAACCGCATGTGAAGGCCTGGTGGTCGGACAACGCACAGGCCCAGCAACTGATGGAGCAGGAAGAGGTCGATCTCATCACGATGATGAACGGGCGAGCCACCGAGTCGATCAACAACGGCGCGCCATTCGCGATCGTTTGGAACGAGGCCATCACTGAAAGCGACCGTCAGGGCTGGGTCGTGCCCGTTGGCTCCCCCAATCCGTCCGGCGCCATGAGATTCATCGATTTCGTCGCACGTCCGGAACCGCAGGCAGCTTTTGCACGCCTGCTCTACTACGCGCCGCTCAATTCAAAGGCATTCGATCTGTTGGCGCCAGAGGTGGCGACGCAATTGCCGACCCATCCGGACAACCTGCGCGTCGCCCATCTCATGAATGCGGAATGGTGGGCCGACAACTACGTCCAGGTGCAGCGCCGGATGGAGCGTTGGCTGCAATCCTAAATCGATCACTGCAGATTCAGTCGCGAAAACTCACAGGGTAACAAATGACACAGGACATACTTTACTCGGTCGATGACAGCATCGCCACGATCACAATCAACCGCCCGGATCGCATGAATGCACTGACGCCTGAGGTCCAGGCCGAGATGCACCGGAGGTTCGACGAGGCCGATGCGGACCCGGCGGTGCGCGTCATCATCCTCACCGGAAACGGCGCGGCCTTCTGCGCGGGGTACGACCAGGGCCAGAAAAACGAGAAGGGCACCCGCAAATCGGACCCCAAGGGCAAGTCCATCGCGGAGTTCATCGAGTACTGGCAACGCAACGACGGCGGCCGCGTCACCCAGTGGACCCATATGTGGCGGCTCGGAAAGCCGATCATCGCCGCGGTCAATGGATGGGCGATGGGTGGCGGCTTCTGGTACCAGATCGCCGCCGACATCACGATTGCTTCGGACAAGGCGGTGTTCGCACAACCGGAGGTCCGGCACATCTCCAACTCCACCTTTTTGCTGGCTGCCCTGTGCGGATGGAAATCCGCCAACCGCTGGGGCCTGACCGGCGATCATTTCGACGCCCAGGAGGCGTTGCGCATCGGCATGGTCAATGAGGTGGTGCCGCATGATGAACTGATGGATCGAACGCGGGCGCTCGCCAAACGCATCGCCACGGTGCCGGAGCCCTCGGTGAGGCTCAACAAGGCCATCACGATGCTCGGCATCCAGGCGTCTGGCCTCTATTCGGGCCTGCTGCTGGAGGGCGCCCTCGGCGCAATGGCGCACTGTTCACACAACGACTATCGAGAAAAACTTTTCGAAACCCAGCGCAATGAAGGTCTGAAAGCGTATCTGCAAATGCGCGACGGGCCATTCCAACCTGAGCCAATGGGGCCGCGTTCGAAGAAAGGACGAGAAGCGCGGAAGAACGGTTGATCTCCGTCGTCGGTCCCACGCTTAGACCGCGCGCGGCTGCAACTCGATCACCAAATCGACTCCAGAGACGCCCTCGCCGGCTTTGTGAACGATCATCGGATTGATCTCCAGCGCAGCAACACTGCCAATCGTGGCCGCGCCAAAATGCGAAACCGCCGCAATCGCTGCCGCAGCCGCATCGATATCGTATGGGCCTTGCCCCCGAAACCCGCGCAGGACGCGACCGGCGCGGGTTTCGTCTAGCATTGCCCTCGCCGTCGTCTGATCCACCGGGCCAAGCCGCTCGCTCGACTCCTTCAGCAACTCGACGAAGGTGCCACCGAGGCCAACGACCAACAAGGAGCCGAACCCTGGATGGTTCCTCACTCCGACGATGAGTTCTATTCCGGTTTTGGCCAGCGGCTGGAGCATGATTTCTGCCAGCGGCGAACGCGATATCCGTCTCAGCTTGGCCGATAGCTCATCGAAGGCGGCGGACACCTTCGCGGCATCCGCAAGCCCGATCGCCACAAGACCATGCTCGGATTTGTGAAGCACATCCGGCGCGCACCCCTTCAAAACCACAGGGGCCCCGATCAATTGCGCGGCACGAGCCGCATCGGCCGCTGTCCTCACGACCTCGCTCTCCAGCATCGGGCTCCCAATCGAGGTCATGAAGGCAAAACGCTGCGGCTCGTTCATGCCGCCGCACCCCGCCACGAAGGCGCGACACTCCTCCAGCAACGTGGCGGGGGTTTTGGGCGCCTGCTCGGGCGGCCGCGCCTTGGCCCAGCGCGCGATCGCGGTCATTCCATTGCGAAGGCCCGACAGGTAGGCGATTCCGGATCCATCGAGCACTTCCGCGACCGAAGGCTCGCGCGGGCCGCCAGACGAATCGCTGATCAGCGCACAGCGACAGCCTGAACGCTCGGCGATCCGGCGCAGGATGGTCGCGACCTCGCTGCTGATCCGCCGTGCCGGTTGCGGCATGATGGTCATGACAATCATCGACGCTGCCGGATCGGCCGCGACGATTTCCAAGGTCTGCTCGAAGCGTAGCGGGTCCCAGCCATCGCCCCATGCGTCGATGGGATTGCTCGGCTGCCACCACGAAGGAAAGATCGCCTTCAACTTGGTGCGGGTCTGCTCCGAGAGCACTGCGAGAGCCAATCCGAGATCCTCGCACAGGTCAGCGAGCATTGCGGCGTGACCGCCAGAGAACGTCATCGGCACGAGCCCGACATGTGCCGGCGGCCGCGGCTGGGCCACGAACATCGCCGCCGTTTCGACCATCTCATCGAGATCGCCCACTCGCACAATGCCGAGCCGACGAAAATACGCGTCGTAAAGCGCGTCCTCGCCGGCGAGTGCGCCCGTGTGGGCCTGAACCGCAGCACGTCCGCGTTCGCTCCGTCCGACCTTCAACGCAATGACGGTCTTGCCCTTGGCGGCCGCAGCGAGCGCCGCCTGTGCCAGAGCGGCCGGTCGGCGCACCGCTTCGAGGGTCAACAGGATCACCTTGACCTGGTCATCGCGGACAAAGGCTTCGAGATATTCGGCCGTCGTCAGGATCGCTTCGTTGCCGGCCGATACCACATAGGCCGATCCGAGACCTGCGATATCCCGGCTCAGCATGTTCGCCAGTGAGCCGCTTTGGGTGCAGATCGCGACGCCGCCCCGCTTGGCGCCCTCGTGAGGCACGAAGCCGCAGAGATAGGCGTTGCCAAGCAAACTCATCACGCCGTTGGTGTTCGGCCCGCACAGCGCCATGCTGGACTGCGTGGCTACTCGGACCATCTCGTCCTGTATCGCCGTGCCATCCTGGCCTGCATCGGCAAAGCCTGCGGCATTGACGACGGCCGCGCCGACGCCGAGCCGCCCGCCCTCCTCCAGCACCGGGAGTACGGCGTCCGCCGGGAGGGCAATGAACATGGCGTCGATCGGCCCGGGCACATCGGACAGTGTCCGATAGCAGGGAATGCCGAGAATTTCGGGGTAGCGCGGGTTGATGGGATAAACAGGCCCGTCGAAGCCGCCCATCCGAAGGTGGCGCAAGAGACGGAGACCAGTCGACCCCTCGCGCGCAGAGGCGCCGACCACGGCCACCGAGCGCGGCCTCAAAAGCTTTGAAAGCTCGGGGTCAGCCATCGCGCAGAGTACACTATCCCTGGAGCCAGGACTCGAAGCGGCGCTGGGCCGGGACCGAATGCTTGCTCCACCATTCGTAGTTCATGATGTGAGCGATCTTTCGGTTTTTCGCCGACAACGGCAGCTCCTTGGTGATGTCCGGCGGCAGCAAGTCGTAGGCTTTTTCGTTTTGTGGAGAATAGTAGATCATGCGGGCAAAAACGGCTTGCGTTTCGGCCCGCCCGATGAGGTCGAGAAACTTCATGCCGCCTTGCGGATTGGGACAACCGACCGGCACGAACCAGCCTTGGTAGCGGCCGTCTTCCGTGATTGCTTGATTCCAGACTATCTGGAACGGCGCCTTGTTCTCGAGAATGGACTGGGTGGCGCGGCCGTTGGCCATATAGATGAGATCGACCTCCTCCTGCTCCATGAGCTGCTGGGCTTGAGAGTTGTCGTTCCACCAGGTTTTGATGTGCGGTTTGATCTGGTCGAGCTTGCGAAACGCACGATCGATATCAACCGGATAGAATTCGCTCTCCGTGACGCCATCGGCGAGCAGAGCAGCCTCGATCATCTGGAGCGGCTGGGAGCGCCGTAACGCGCGCCGGCCCGGAAACTTCTGCACATCCCAGAAATCGGCCCATGAATTGGGATGATCGTCTCCCGGCCATTTTTTGCGACTGTAGCAGAACACATTCGACTGAACGACGAAGCCGACCATGTTGGGAAACGAGACTTGCACGGGCGAAAGCGCGCTGCGGTCGACCACGTTCCAGTCGATGGGCGTTGCCATCTTTGCTTCAGCCACAAAGGTGACCTGATCGGTGACGGCAAGAGTGGCGTCGATCTGCTGCGCCTTGGCCTGATGCATCGCACGTATTCGGGAGAAATTATAGGGCTCCTGATATTGCACTGGCGCGCCGGTCTTTGCGGTGAAGGGCTTGCAGAACGCCTCCATCATTGCGGCTTTGTAAGATCCACCGAAGCTCATGATAGTGACGGGGTCGGCGGCGTTGGCGATCCGCGGCAGCATTCCCGCAAATGCACCTGTCAGCGCGGAGCGTGCCAGAGCCGCCATGAAACCGCGGCGATCAAGACGCCTCGTGTCCCAGAGCAGCCTGCGCAATTGCGCGTAATACTGCTCGATCTCGTGTCCATGATCGGTCATGACGTTATTCGAACTGTTTGAGTGAGCATCGCGCCATTGGTTGGCTTGCTCACTCCCTTGATTTCGCCGAATTTCATCGAACCGATCATATTCCAGGGAAATTTGAGCGTCCATGATGGTGGCGGCTTCGACATCAAACGCTGGGGGTCGGCCCCATGATCGCGAAGGTTTTCCGCAGGGCGCGGTTGTTCCGAGACTCGGACCTTAACATCGATCGGCCTTTTACACCGCAGGTGCAGCCTTAACGTACTCACTTTAGTTCCGAAGCGGCTCGATTTTCCCAATTGCACTCCCTAGGAGCGAATGACGGTTGAAGCGGGCAACGTTGTTCGGTCGCGATGCCGCAGTCACCAAGCGCTTTACCGAAATGGGCACCACAGCAAAAACGACAACGCCGGCCGAGACGGCCGCCGTCATTCAACGTGAATTGCCAATGTACGAAACGGCGATCAATGCGTCAGGTCTGCAGAAGCAATAGTTTTTGCGACTAATTCCGGCCGATGCGGCGGCTACTCAACACGATGCCTGTCTGGTGCCGAGGCTCCTGGCGTTGGCCTTATGCTGGCCCACGGGTCGTTCGCGCGCTTCCGGCCAGCCGCGTTCGCGGCACCCTTTTTACTCGAGCTACTGTCGTCGCCGGGCCGGTACTGACTCGATGGGCTGGATATTCCCAACAGCGGCCGCGAGCGTGAGCTCGACACCGCAGCCCCGATGCCCATATTCGGAGAGTCTCCTGGCACGACCTGAGCCTGTGCGCTCCCGGCCCACAGAGTGATCGCAAAAATCGCAACGATAAGGCGATGCATGGTGACCCTTTCGGCTTCTGCGCTGACCGATATTGATACGAACACAATCCGCCCCAGCAACGCCGTCGAATCTGTGGCCGGCGAAAACGCTGATTTTGGAAAAATCCAAAATCGCTAACAAAAACATGGTGGGCCCGGAGGCCAACCCGCTTACCCTGCTTTTCTGCGCGCTAGGGCTCAAACCGCCGAAACACAAGCCTTTGCGGCCTAAGACGTACAAGCGTCGGGCCCCGGCCTGCTCGGTGGTTTGAATACTAGCGAGCACCACTATGGATATAGGCAAAAACGCTGAACGAGCAGCCCCTCTTTCGATTCGATTCACCGATTCCGAAAAGGCCCGGTTGAAGGAGCTGGCAGGGTCCACGCCCCTTAGCCAGTTCATTCGCGGACGTGCGCTTGGTGACGCCCAAGATGCCCGCGCCCGTGTACGCCAACCCCTGAAAGACGCAGAACCGCTGGGCAGACTTCTGGGGGTTCTTGGGCAGTCGCGTCTTTCCAGCAACCTGAATCAAATCGCCAAAGCCGCCAACCAAGGCAGCCTTCCCGTAACGAAGGAACTCGAATCCGAGCTTCAGGCCGCATGCGCCCAAATTCTTGAGATGCGGCTCCTGCTTTTGCAGGCACTCGGCATGAAGATCGTCGGCGAAGCTCTCACTCGCACACCGCTTCCCGAAGTCTTTTTCAGCGCGGCTGCCGAGACAGAGTAATGATCCTCAAAGGTTCCCAACGCGGCGGGCCTATCAAGCTCGCCGCGCATCTCCTCAATGATCGGGACAATCATCACGTCACGCTTCACGAGGTGCGTGGGTTCGTTTCAAGCGGGCTGGTCGGGGCCATGGCTGAAGCGAGTGCGGTGTCTAAGGGTACTCGATCCCGTCAGCCAGTCTTTTCTCTGAGCCTGAACCCGCCAAAAGACGAGATCGTGCCCGTCGAAGCGTTTCTTGAAGCCGCCGACAGGGCGGAAGCAGCTCTCGGCCTGTCGGGTCAGCCTCGCGCGATTGTCTTTCATGAAAAGAACGGGCGTAGGCATGCGCATGTTGTCTGGTCGCGTATCGACGCCAAGGAGATGAAGGCGATCAACCTGCCGTACTTCAAAACCCGGCTGAACGCCTTGTCGAAAGAACTGTACCTCCAGCATGAATGGGATTTACCGGAGGGGCACCGTGAAAACGGATGGAAGAGCCCGCTCAACTTCACGCTGGCCGAATGGCAACAGGCCAAACGCCACGACCTCGACCCGCGAGAAATCAAACAGGTATTTCAGAATGCGTGGGCTCGGTCTGACAACCTAGCGAGCTTCCGCTCGGCTTTGGACGCGCACGGCTACATTCTCGCCAAAGGAGATCGGCGCGGCTTTGTCGCCGTCGATATACGCGGCGAGGTATATCCGATTTCCCGCTGGTCCGGTGTCAAAACAAAGGACCTGAGCCAACGGCTCGGAGACGCCTCCCGGCTGCTATCCGTTACAGATGCACGGTCTTCGTTCCAAAAGCGGATGACCGGACGGGCGGGAGAAATCCTCTCTCAGGATCGCGCCGCCAAGGCCAAAGAGATCAAGCCGCTGCTGGAAGAGCTGCGTATCCTTGTCTCTCATCACCGGAAAGAACGCGCGCTTCTGAATGATCGGCAGGCAATGCGCCGACGGGAAGAAGTCAAGGAACGATCAGGCCGATTCCGGCGCGGCCTTGGTGCGCTGCTGGATTTGGTGACGGGACGAATGTTCACGGTTCGCCGTCAGACCGAACGTGAAGCATTCGAATGTTTCGTGCGAGACCGCACGCAACAGGAAGCCCTCATACAGCAACAAGGCGTCGAGAAAAGGGGCTTGGTTCAACGCATTGCAGCGTTGCAGCAATCCCACCGGGCTGCGCACAGGCAGTTGCTTCGTCAGGTGCTGGTCTTCACCAAATACGCAAACCGCGTTCACGCGCGGGATGGGCTTCACCTTCAGTAGGAGTCTGGATCATGACGGCAGCTTTTCCTCCGCGCGGCTACGGCGACGAACGGATACGAGAGGGTTTGCCGAAAAGGCTTTGGACGCATCCTTGGCAACTGGACTCGTCATGGAAATGGCGTCCGGGAAAGATCGTCCTGGGTAAATGGGAGGCTCAGGAGTTCGGCGATCCCGACCGGGA
Organism: Rhodoplanes sp. Z2-YC6860; assembly: GCF_001579845.1. Taxonomy (GTDB): domain Bacteria; phylum Pseudomonadota; class Alphaproteobacteria; order Rhizobiales; family Xanthobacteraceae; genus Z2-YC6860. The sequence goes on along the minus strand of NZ_CP007440.1, from coordinate 2,353,902 downwards.
GGCGTTCGACACCGGCAGCGGCGATGATCGCCACATCGTAACTGTGGCGGGAACCCGCGCGGGCAAGTCTTCCACGGTTCTGGTGCCGAACCTGCTGCGATATCCGGGCTCGGCGGTTATCCTCGATCCGAAGGGCGAACTCGCCCGAAAGACGGCCCGGCACCGTGCGGAAACGCTGGGCCACGCTGTTGCTGTGCTCGATCCATTCGGCACGTCCGGCTGGAAATCGACCTCGTATAACCCGCTGGATGATCTCGATCCCCACAGCGAGACCTACGTCGATGATATTGGCCTTGTCGTCGATTCCATCATCATTCCCGGCAAAACTGATCCCCACTGGCCGGATTCGGCAAAGAACCTGATAACGGGGCTCGCGCTCTACATGACCTGCGCTGGCGGCAAACGGACGATGCCCCGTCTGCGAAGACTTCTACTCGGAAAGGAAGGAAAGCTGGCGAACGCCGATCCGAAGGACGCGGCGGAAGACAATCTCTTCGTCCGCATGGCGGCGATGGATGGGTTTGACGATCTCATCGCAATGACAGGCCGCAACTTCCTCGACAAGCAAAGCAAAGAACTCGACTCGATCATTTCGACCGCACGTGAGCAAACGCGCTTTCTGGATTCCCGCTCGCTGACCAGCACGCTGGCGTCATCGCCTCTGCGCCTTTCCGACCTCAAACGGAAGCCCGTTACGATCTATCTCTGTCTCCCGGCGACCCGTCTCGCTACGCATTCAAGGTGGCTGCGCATGGTGCTTCAACTGGCCTTCGTTCAGCTCGAAAAAGACCGGGCGGTGCCGCGATTTCCGGTTCTGTTCCTCTTGGAGGAGTTCAATGCGCTCGGCTATCTTCAGTCGATAGAAAACGCCGCAGGCTTCATGGCTGGGTTTGGCGTGAGGCTCTGGTCTGTGTTGCAAGATTTCACGCAGTTGAAGACGCATTATCCAAACTCGTGGGAAACGTTCATCGGCAACGCCGGGGTGCTTCAGGCATTCGGCAACGTCGATGTGACCACGACCGCGCATCTCTCAAAAATGATCGGCAACACCCGCGTCACCGAATCCAATGACGTGTTTGTAAGCGGTTCGGCGCAAGGTCATGGGGATTCTGGCCGTCGTGATCAAAACGTCACGACGCCGCTCATCGAGCCGACGGAGATTGCGCATTATTTCGCACGCCAGACCAACAGACAGATGCTGCTCGTGCCGGGAAAATCGCCAGTCTACATGGAGCGTCTTGACCGCCCGGAGGAGGCATAATGAACGGGCCAATTAGAAGACAGGGACCGGGAGGGCCTCTGATCGCGTCGGGCTATGTGTGGCAAGCGACGCGGCCCAAGGTACAGGTCGTCATGATGGGACTGCTCGGTCTTGGCGGGCTCGGCCTCGCGCTCACGATCAATTCGTTTTTCAACCCGATCAAAGATATCTGGATCGCAGCCGTTGCAGCCGCAGTGTGCCTGCCTGCAGCGTATGTCGCCTTCCGCTTCAGGCTCGGCCAGTGCGGATTCATTTTTCACGAGCGCGGCCCCATTGAAGCCCCCTACGGCTTG